>CAILYI010000081.1 GCA_903838415.1 uncultured Anaerolineae bacterium
CAACAGGGTTATCCACAGAAAATGCGGAGTTATGCACAGGGTGGGTAAACAAGTAGACTTGGAAACAGGGAGGCTGGGTTTTCTGGTCTACTTGATTCCATGTCTACTGCTTCTCGCTTTTCTTTCCCTCGGCTTTCTCAGCGTCCGCAATCTCTCACTGACGGCGGACGAAGCCAAGCACTACCGTTATGGCGCGAACATCCTGACAGGGAATTCGACCCGTTTTGACGATAGCAAAATGCCCGTCACCGCGCTGAATGCGCTCCCCGCGCGCCTGGCCGGATTTTTGCCGGACGGCACCTTAAAAACCTGGCTGCAGAAATTGCTTGTTGCCCGCCTGGTGACGGTGCTTTTTTCGGCGCTGGTGGCGTTTGTGGTCTTTCATTGGGCGCGTCAATTGTATGGCCTGGCTGCCGGGCTGGCCTCGCTGACGATTTACGTCTTCGATCCGAATATCCTGGCCCATTCGCAACTGGTGACGACTGACATTTACGCCGCCGGGACCATTCTGTTGGCGGTTTATTGGTTATGGAAGTTTGCACGCGAACGGAGCTGGGCCAATGGCTTGCTGTGCGCGCTCTTTTTGGGCTTGAGCATGGTTGCGAAATACACCTCCATTGTGGTCCTGCCGCTCTTTGCGCTGACAATTTTGATTTACGATTTGCAGGAAGCCCGGAAAATAGGCTGGTCAAAACTTCTGACGCGTTTGTTCGGCTATATTGCTCTGTCCGGACTGATTGCGTTGGTGGTGATCAACCTGGCTTTTCTGTTCAACCGGACTTTTACCGCTTTTGGCGCTTACCAGTTTCGATCGAATTTATTTCAGCAAGTGCAGAAAAATGTTCCGGCGCTGGCGAAGTTGCCGGTTCCAGTGCCTTATCCGTATCTCGAAGGCCTGGACTGGGTCTACATGCGCGAACAAACCGGTTTCGGTTATGGCCGGATTTATTTTCTCGGTCAATTGAGCGAGAGCAAGGGTTTCCCGGGCTACTATCTGGTCGCTTTTTTGCTCAAAGAGCCGCTCGCAACGCAGATGGTCATCATTTCGGCGCTGATTGCCTATTTTTTGCACAAAAAATACGCCCGCTTCCGGCAAAACGAACTATTTCTGTTCATTCCAGTCGCTTTTTTTGTGCTCTATTTCAACTTTTTTTATAATGCCCAAATCGGCATTCGCTATTATCTGGTAATTTTTCCTCTGCTATATGTTTTTGCCGGGAGTTTCTTTGAAGGTTGGGAGCGATTTACCAGGAAGCAGAAACTGGCGTCTTATGCCCTGTGCGGATATTTGCTGGTTTCGACCTTATCCTATTACCCCAACTTCCTGACGTATTTCAACGAAATTGTTTGGGATCGCAAAACAGCGTATCAATATCTGGCCGATTCAAATCTCGATTGGGAGCAGGGAAAACTTTCCCTACGTGAGTACCTTTCTGAACATCCACAAACCGATTATGCTCCAACTGCCATCAAACCCGGTACAATCGTCGTTTCGGTCAATGATCTGGTTGGCGTGACAGCCGCCCCGGCGCAATATCAATGGCTGCGAGAGAATTTCGAGCCGGACGAAACCATTGTCAATGAATATCTCGTTTATCACATTTCGCCGCAAGATTTTGCTGAAAAATGCGCGCTGAATAATTTCTGTAAATAATCATCCACTAGGCAGGAGCGGTAGATCGGTAAATTGGCAGGCTTGTTGAACCAATTTTCACACTACCGTTTCCCAATTTACCAAAACGGAGAAACCCATGGAACTCAAAATCGGCAACCGTTTAATCGGCCCCAACCACCCGACCTATTTCATCGCCGACATTGCCGCCAACCATGACGGCGATTTGGAGCGGGCAAAAATGCTGATTCGCCTGGCAAAAGAAGCCGGGGCGGATGCGGCCAAATTCCAGAACTTCAAAGCTCCGAAAATCGTTTCAGATTATGGATTTACCCATATGAATAGCCAGGTCAGCCATCAAGCCGCCTGGAAAAAATCTGTTTTTCAGGTTTACTCTGAAGCATCCGTACCGCTCGGCTGGACTCCCATTCTGGTGGAAGAATGTAACGAAGTCGGCATTGAATATTTCACTTCGCCCTACGACTTTGAGTCGATTGAAGCGGTTGATCCTTATCTGCCCGCTTATAAAATCGGTTCCGGTGAAATTGACTGGCTCGAATCGTTGGAATTAATGGCATCGAAGGGCAAGCCGGTCATTATCGCAACCGGCGCCTCGGATATTGGCGAAGTGCAACGCGCAGTCCATGCCATCCTGGCGATTAACAAGCAGCTGGTGTTGATGCAGTGCAACACCAATTACACCGCCAGCCCTGAAAATTATGACTATATCAACCTGAATGTGCTCAAAACTTACGCCGCCATGTTCCCTGACGTGGTGCTGGGCCTGTCCGACCACACGCATGGCAACGCGACCGTGCTGGGTGCGGTTACCCTTGGCGCGCGCGTCATTGAACGTCACTTCACCGATAGCAACGATCGCGAAGGTCCTGATCATAAATTTGCGATGAATCCAACTGCCTGGGCGCACATGGTCGAGGAAACCCGTCTGCTCGAACGGGCGCTTGGCACCGCGGATAAATTCATCGGCGGCAATGAGCAGGATACCCAGGTCGTTCAGCGCCGCTGCCTGCGCGCCGCGCGCGAGATCAAGGCCGGGGAAACCTTTACCCGTGAGATGATCGACGTCCTCCGCCCGGCCACGCCCGGCGCCATCAAGCCGGATCAAATCCCGAATGTCATCGGCACCAAAGCCCTGGCGGATATGCCGCTTGGCAAGGAACTGCGCTGGACGGATTTGGGTGCGTGAGTATTTTCTAAATACGAGTGCCGGAGACTATATGCCATGTTCGAACGAGCGCTGATACGACAGATTGATGTAGATAGAAGTCCGCAATCTGTCATTATTTGAATTTTAATAGCACGGCAGTTGGCAGATTTTGAACGCAAAGTAAAATTGTTCGATGGTTTTCCGGGAGAAACTATTATGGGGCTGTATCAAATAAGTAAAAAAATCATTGTCTCCTTGTTTGAACCGGAACGCGAACAAGATTTCCGTTTTTTACCTTTTATTTGGTTAGGTGGTGTGTATTTCTTGGGTATTTTTTTATGGGGATATTTCCTGGGTTGGCGATTGGTGCCATTTGATTATTCTGATTGGGTCAACATCAACCTGCCTCGTTTGGACGTGATTCGTGATGCCCTTTATTATGGGCAGCTTCCATTACACTCGAAATATATTATTTCTTTACATGGTATTGACCGTTTTTTTGCTTTACCGGATGTTATAACGACCCCGCAGATGGTTTTATTGCGCTTTGTCAGCCTTCAAACCTATATCTTATTTGATGTGTTCTTCTTTTTTTCCCTTGGTTTCGCTGGCCTTTTGTGGTTTCGTCGCCATTACAAATTATCGCTTATAGCTTTTTCCCTGTTGGTAGGACTATTTAGCTTTAACGGGCATATCCTTGTGCATTATGCCGTTGGACATATTACCTGGGCTGGATATTTCTTGTTTCCCGCTTTTTTCGCTTTGATGATAAAGTTCGTTGAAGAGCCTCCCGATTGGCGATGGGTAGCAAAGGTTTCATTCCTGATGTTTTACATGGTATTAGCTGGCTCTGAGCACCACTTTCTGTGGCTGTTGATGTTTATGGGTGTTTTAAGTGTTGTCGAATTCAGGAAGTTCTTTTGGGGGTTCGCTGCAATGGTATTTTCTGGCCTGCTTAGCGCAGTACGCTTACTCCCCCCCGCATTTTCAACATCGAATTTTTATTCGATGGGGATGAAAGGCCCGCTTTCCTCTTATTCCAGTATTGATATACCGCTAAAAATGATGATAAGCTATAGCGCCCCAGGCCAAAATGCATACTTTCAATTGCCCTGGCTCTATTGGGAATATACCTTGTTTATTGGATTGGCAGCGACTATCTTCCTTTTCAGCTTTGGGTTACTGCCCGGTTTATGGAACTTGTTCAAAGCAAATGCACTAAGTAGAACTTTTAGAAAATTTCTATTGCCCGGATTGTTTTTGTTTATCCTGTCCATAGGCAAAAATTATGAAATGTTGCGCGCAACAGGTATCACGATTTTTTATGGAGAGAGGGCCGTTTCGCGCATGATTATTGTGCCCTTTGTCTTGTTGATGATTTATGCAACTGTTAATTTGCAGCAATGGTTTAATACACATTCCAAGAAATTTTATATTCTCGTGGGCTTGAGCAGTGTGGTTATTTTTTATCAATTGGTTGATGACCTGATCGTTTGGCAAGTAAAAAATGCCAGGGAAGCTTTTGGAAAAGAGTTTATAGATGTGAACTATGATTTGGCTTTAAATTCCATCACTAATCATTCCGATCCAGTTTATTTTATGGCATTAGGCGTTGGCTTAGCAATTACGTTGGCGGTCAGCATATTTTTGATCTGGCAAGCGCAACGGAAAGCCCGACACAATCAAGCCTGCGCTGCTTTGAAATGAAAATCATCTACTTCTCCCTCGATTACACCCCTCACGACCACCGCTTTCTTTCGGCGCTCTCCGAAAGTGAACACCAGGTCTATTACGTGCGTCTGCAGCGCGGACCACGCCAGACCGAAGATCGACCTGTTCCCGCCAATATCGAACAGGTTTTGTGGGAGGGTGGCAGCGATATTTTCCGCTGGCGGGATTTGCCGAAATATGTTCTGGGATTGCGCCGCATCATTCGGCGTGTTAAACCCGATCTCATCCACGCCGGGCCGATTCAGACCTGCGCTTTGATCGCCGTCCTGAGCGGATTCCGCCCGATTCTGACCATGTCGTGGGGGTTCGACTTGATGAAGGACATTTATCGCGGCGGATGGTGGCGTTTTGCCACCCGATATACGCTTAAATGGAGTAGCTACTTCACCAGCGATGCCCACGTCACCCGCGATAAAGCCGTTGAATACGGGATGAATCCCGCGAAAACGGTGGTTTTCCCTTGGGGTGTTGACCTAAACAATTTTCGACCACAGACTACAGACGATAGGCCATCGACGGGTTTTACCCTTTTTTGCAATCGTTCCTGGGAACTGAATTACGGCGTGGATGTCTTAGCCAGGGCATTTGTCAAAGTCGCGCAACAAAGGCCGGAGGTGAGTCTGCTTTTGCTGTCGGGCGGCTCCCAGGGCCCGTTCATCCGTCAAATTTTGTCGACCGGCGGCGTGCTAGATCAGGTCACCTTCGCCGGGCAGATTAGCTACGCCGACTTGCCGCGCTTCTACCAGATGGCCGACCTGTATCTTTCGGCCTCGCACGTGGACGGGTCATCCGTTTCGTTGATGGAGGCGCTGGCCTGCGGGCTGCCGTGTCTCGTCTCTGATATTCCTGCCAACCGCGAGTGGGTGCGCGAAGGTGAGAACGGCTGGCTTTTCAAGGATGGTGACTACGACGAGCTGGCCGCTAAAATCATTCAGGCGCTTGAGTTGCGCGAGAAATTGCCCGAAATCGGCCAGCGCGCGCGCGTCACTGCCGAGCAAAAAGCCGATTGGCCGAAGAACGTCAAAACGTTGTTGGAAACCTACGAAAAATGCCAACAACTGTAGCCTTCATTCAAGGACGGATGAGTTCCTCGCGCCTGCCCGGCAAAATTTTGCTGGATATTGCCGGAAAGCCGATGATTCAGCGTGTGATCGAGCGCACTCGGCGCGCCCGGACTCTGGACGCCGTGGTTGTGGCGACGACCACTGACCCGTCCGACGACCCCGCCACCGCTTTCGCCGCTTCGATCGGCATTCCCTGCACCCGCGGCTCGCTCCACGACGTGCTCGACCGCTATTATCAGGCCGCCAAGGCGCATCAGGCTGAGATCGTCGTCCGCATCACTGCCGATTGCCCGGTCATTGACCCGGCGGTTATCGACCAAACCGTTGCGCTGATCACTTCTGCTGATTTTGCCTGCAACCGTCTGCCGCCGCCCTTTGGCCGCACCTTCCCGATCGGGCTGGATGTGGAAGTTTGCACGTTTGCGGCGCTGGAACGCGCCTGGCGCGAATCGACCGAGACTTTCCACCGCGAGCACGTCCTGCCGTACCTTTACGAAGGAACCACTCTGTCAGTGGATACCGCGGAAGTGGCGCGCGGCCTCTCCCCGCGCGGATTCCGCATCGCCCAGCTGCATCATCATCCCGATTACGGCTCCCTGCGCTGGACGGTGGATACGCCCGAAGACCTGGTCTTCATCCGCGAGATTTTTGCCCGGCTGCCGGATCAATCTCAATTTACATGGTACGATGTGCTCCAAATCGCCCAGAAAAACCCCGAACTGGCTGAAATCAACGCCGGGATCCGCCACAAAACCATGACCGATGTGGATGAGAGATCAAAAAATCACAAGTCATAGGTCGTTTTGACCTTTGACTTATGACCTGTATCCTATGACCCTGATAACTATTTTCTCCGCTCCCAAGCCGTTCACCAACCCGCACATTGCCATCATCCAGCGCAATGCCATCGTCTCTTGGACGAAATTGCCGGATGTGACGGTGATTCTGCTCGGTGATGAGCCCGGATTGGCTGAAATCTCCGCCGAGTTGGGCGTGACGCACCTGCGCGAGATTCCGCGCAGCCCGAGCGGCGCGCCGCTGATGGATGCCATGTTCCGTTTGGCGTGCGAGGCCAGCCCGACGCCGCTCTATGCCATTGTCAACGCCGATGTCATTTTGCTGGATGACTTTGTCGAAACGGCGAAAAAGGTGGCGGAGCAGAGAGAAAAATTCGTTTTAATGGGACAACGCTGGGATCTGGATCAATCCGATTTATTGGATTTGTCCGCCGGCTGGCAATCCCGTTTACGAGAGAGAGTACATGCTTCCGGCAGCCTCCATCGCCCCGCTGGCAGCGACTACTTCCTGTTTCCCAATTCCTGCTTTACCAGCATCCCGGAATTTACCATTGGCCGTGCCGGGTGGGACAACTGGATGATTTACCACGCCCGCAAGAGCGGTTTTCCCGCCATCGACGCCACTGCTGACGTGATGGTCATTCACCAGAACCATGATTATTCCCACCTGCCGGGCGGTCAGCCGCACTATAAGCATCCCGAAACGGATGAGAACATCCGCCTGGCGGGGGGCCGCGCTGTGACGCGCTTCACCCTGCTGGACACCGACCGGCGCCTGGTGAATGGGGAAATTTTGCCGCAAACGTTGGAACGCGCCCGGCTGTGGCGCAAAATCGAGTCCTGGCCGCTGTTGGTTTTGAATTCCGCGCGCCTGTCGAATGCGTTGTGGCGGTTTGGGAAATTATTTCGAAAAGGAAACCATGCGTAAAGGCCAAAACCCCGCCAAGTTCGTCAAAGAAGTTGCCAGGCCCCAGCGGATCACCGTTGCGGTGCTGAATTACATCCCCTTTTTGAGCGGATTCTACGCCGAGGCGCTGGATGTGCTCAAAGTTTCGCTCGAATCGATGCGCAATGAGCCGGGTCTGCCCTTCGATTTGATGGTGTTTGATAACGGGAGCTGCCCTGAAGTGCGGGATTATCTCGTCAGCGAAAAGGAAGCGGGACGCGTCCAGTACCTGATCCTTTCAGAGAAAAATATGGGCAAAGGTGGCGCGTGGAATATCATCCTGGCGGGCGCGCCGGGTGAGATCGTGGCTTATTCTGACAGCGATATTCTCTATTCTCCCGGTTGGCTCGCGCTCTCGGTGGAACTGCTCGAAACCTTCCCCAGGGTCGGCATGGTGACGGCGCGGTCTTTCCGAACCAACCCGGAGTATCACACATCCACCCGTGAGTGGGCGGCGGAAAATGCCGCGCTCGAAGAAGGCCAGTTCATTCCCTGGGAGACGTTCTGGGAGTTTAACCGCTCGCTCGGGCAGGAAGAAGCTGAAAATCGGAATATCTATTCAGAGACGAAGGATTGGCAGATCATCTATCAGGGCAAAAAAGCCATGATTGGCGCCTCGCACTGGCAGTTTGTATCCTACAAATCCACGCTGGCGCAGTTTTTACCTTTCGACATGGATAAGCCGATGGGCCAGGTCAAACAGCTCGACCAGCGCATGAATGCGGCGGGCTACCTGCGCCTGATGGTCACCGATCCGCTGGTGATGAATCTCTCGAACACGACGGATTATGTGAAGGGTGTCTACGCTGCCAAACAGTCCGCGCCGAAACGCGCCGGGCTGATTAAGCGGCTCGTACAATTTGGGCTGGTCAAAAAGACGCTGCTGGCCGTTTATGACCAGATTTTCAAGTGGTATTATTCGTAGCAGTCCAGCGGACTTCGTTTCTTAGCCCGGACGTTTCACGTCCGGGCGGCGCCGAAAGGCGAAACCGCCCAAATAACGGTCTCATTCCCGGCCCAGGAGCGCACCAACCCACAGAGAATGCCCGTTAAGCGGGAAATTTCCACCCGTTTCATCGCCCGGATGTAAACATCCGGGCTAAAATACAAAGCCCAGCGGACTGCGCCCCTCAGCCCGATCTCATAAAAGGTTTTCAATGCTCAAACGCATCTTCATCTCCGCCGACCATGGCATGGCGGTCATCTACTTCCTGCAATCCGACCTCGTCCCGGCCCTGCTCGCCGCGGGCGTCGAAGTCATCCTGCTCACCGATGACGAAATCAAAACCCAGCTCGAAGCCCGCTTTGGCCGACCTGGTCTGACCTTCGAAGGCCTGCGCATCGAAGACGCCAACCGCTACGCCAACACCGTCCAGCCGCGCTGGCAGTGGCTGCTTGGCTACCTGCGCCGTGTCGGCGGCTCGTGGCGCATCAACACCGAAGCCATGGACAGCCACATTTGGGAAGTCTGGGCCGAGAACGGCTGGAAATTCAGGTTGGGGATATGGATTCCGTCCGCGCTGGCGACTCTGGTGCTGCGCTCCAGCCGCGCCGCCCGCAAGGCATTGGTCAACGTCCAGACAAAATACAACCCGCATCTGTATCACGATTTATTTGAGAAATACCAACCCGATCTGGTCATCGCCTCCACCCCCGGCTGGAGAATTGACCGTTATCTCCTGCGTGAAGCCGCCGAAAAAGACATCCCCACCATGACCGTCATCGTCGGCTGGGATAATTCATCCAGCTACAACGTTTCCGGCGCGCCGGTGCAGTGGGCCACCTGCTGGTCGCAGCTGCAAAAGGACGAACTCGTCAACGGCTCCGACTGGGACCCAGAAAAAGTCCACATCGGTGGCATTCCATCCTACGACGGCTACCTGCGCCGCGAATGGCTAATGCCGCGCGACGAATATTTCAAACTCCACGGGCTGGATCCCAACCGCAAATTGATTTCCTACGCCAGCAGTTTTGTCCATTTTGCGCCAAATTTCCCCAACATCGAAGCCCTGGCGAAGCTGGTTTCGTCTGATTCCCTGTCCGAGCCATCCCAACTGCTGATTCGGCTGCATCCCAGCCACTTCCAGGACAAACCCAAGATTTTCGCCGACGAGCGCAAGCGCGCTTTCGAGCTGGAAAAGCAATATCCGCATGTGCATGTCGTCCAGCCGGTGCCGCTCGGTGGTTCGCTGGGCTACTACGGCGGCGAAGACATGCCCGAAAAGACCTCCATGCTGGCCTATTCCGACATCATGGTGACGGTTTACTCGACCATGCTGGTCGAATGCGCCGTCCACGGTACGCCGATGATCGCGGCCGTGCTCGACACTCCCGGCGGCTGGAACATTCCCGGCAAATTCTCGCTGGCGCTGAAAGACATCGGCAACTGGCCCACCCATCTGCGCTTCCGCCAGGCCAAAGCCGGGAGAATTGCCAGCGCCGAAGGTCAACTGCGCGAGGCGCTCAACGCCTACCTGCAAAATCCCCAGCTCGATGCCGCTGAACGCCGCAAATTCGTCAGTGATGAAATCACCAACACTGATGGAACATCTGGTAAGAAAACGGCGGCGTTTATTTTGGAGGTACTGGAGAAAACGAACCGCAAAGGCCGCCACCCCCATTTGGGGGCAAGCGAACGCGAAGGAAAATCTTAAAAACTTCACGCCCTTAGCGTGCTTCGCGGTTCAATTTTGCCATGCTCAGAAAACACCCCATGTTCATCTACTATTTTTCCATCTCACTGGCGATACTCTCCAGCGCGCTTTACCATTTCAGCGCGAAAAGTACGTCGCCGAGCATTAACTTCGCCATTTCCCTGGTGGTGACTTACGCCGTGGCGCTGGGAATCACCATCGTCGCCGCCTTTTTCCTGCCCGCGCCGAACGGCCTGTTCGCTGAACTGAAACAACTTAACTGGGCCAGTTTCCTGCTGGCGGTTGCCATCGTCGGCATTGAGTTTGGCTTTTTAATGGTTTACCGCTCCGGGTGGAATCTGGGAATCGCCGCAGTGCTGGTCAATGTCGTCGCTTCGCTGATCCTGCTCCCGGTGGCGATATTCCTTTTCAAAGATAAAATCTCCTGGGTCAACATCCTCGGCATTTTTGTTTGCCTGGCCGGGCTGGTGATGTTGAACTGGAAACGGTAAAATCAGCTTTGCGAATTCAGGAGAAATTGATGGAAATGCTCAACCGTCTCAAAGCCGCCACCCGCATCCTGCTAAAAGGCGAAGTCAAAGCCCGCAAGCGGACAGAAATCCCGGCCATTACTGCCGAGGAAGTGGCCGAGATCAAGCAGTTCTTCCCGCGTGAGAAGTTTTTCATCCTTGGGCATGCCCGCTCTGGCACCACCATCCTGATGCGCCTGGCGCGCCTGCATCCTGAAGTCCACTGCAATTACCAGGCGCACTTCTTCACCCGTGCGCCGATGCTCAAATCACTGGTCGATACGCCCGAAGCCGCCGACTGGCTCTCGCGCAAGTCCAACCGCTGGAACCAGGGCCGCGACCTTTCGCCGCTGGTCATGCGCGCCGCCGCAGATTTCATCATGGAGCGCGACGCCGCCTGCCAAGGAAAGCGCATCGTCGGCGACAAAAGCCCCTCGTCCACCATCCACGGGCAGGTGGTGCGTGACATGCACGCCATTTACCCCGATGCGCGCGTCATCAACATCGTCCGCGACGGGCGCGACGTGCTCATCAGCGAGCGTTTCCGCAACTTTGTCGAAGACTCCAAATATCTCACCCCCGAAGACCGCCGCATCATCGTCGCGCTCAAAGTTGACCAGGCTCCATTTACCGATGGCCGCCGCTCCATTTTTACGGATAACTTCATCCGCCGCATTGCCAAACGCTGGGTGGATGATCTGACCGAAGTGGATAACGAAGCCCAACGTCTTTATGCGGGCTCCTACTTTCCCCTGCGCTACGAGGACTTGCTGGCCGACCCGTATCCGGTTATGCAAAAACTATGGGCCTTTCTCGGCGTCCAGGCCGACCCCGCCCTCGAAGCGGACATCAAAAACGAAATGGGCCAGAACCTCGACGAAGAATGGCAGGCCCGGCGCGCAGGCGATATCGCCAGCTTCCTGCCCAAAGGCAAAGCCGGAAACTGGCGCAACATGTTCACCGTCCACGACCGGCAAATCTTCAAAGAAATCGCTGGGGAGTTGTTGGTCAGGTGGGGTTATGAGAAGGATGGTAGTTGGTAGGTTAGTAAAGTGGTAGATTGGTAAGTTGGAAGGATGGTGGTATGACTGAAAAAGGGATGAATGGGTTTGAAGACTTGGAGTGTTACCAGTTGGGCAAACAGGTTTTTCGGGAAGCCTATCGCGTGTCATCTCTATTGCCACCAGAAGAAAAATACAATCTTGCCGATCAAATGCGCCGGGCAGCTACCAGTATTTTGCTGAATATCGCCGAAGGTTACGGCCGTTATCATTATTCGGATTGTCTGCGGTTTTATTACATCGCGCGAGGTTCCATCGACGAGGTATTAAGCGCCTTTATCGCCTGTGATGAGTTGCGATACGCTATAAACGAGATCGCCACACAACGGGAACTATGTCACAGCGCCCTGCGCTCCCTTAACGGTTACATCCGCTATGTTCGTGGGTTGCAACAAGGCAAACAAGAATACGGAGAGCGCTCCATCAAAGAAGATTCCCCAATTTACCAACTAACAAATATACCAAATTCCCAAGTTACCAACACCCCCGATACCAACATCCCAATTTCCCAATCTACCAACATCCCAACATCCCAGGATACCACCCCATGAAAACACTCATTGCTGGCCTCGGCTCCATCGGACGCCGACACTTTCGAAATCTCGTCGCCTTGGGCGAAAAGGATATTGTGCTCTACCGCACCCACAAGGCGACTCTGCCCGATGATGAATTGGCGGGTTACCCCGTTGAAACGGATTTTGTCGAGGCGTTGAAAAAGCATAAACCGGATGCCGTCATCGTCGGCAATCCAACCTCCGCACATCTGGATGTCGCCATCCCGGCGGCGGAATCGGGCTGCGCCATTTTGCTGGAAAAACCCATTTCCCATTCCGTGGATCGCTTGGATGAGTTGCAGGCCGCTATCCAGAAAAGCGGAGCGAAAGTGATGGTTGCCTTCCAGTTCCGCTTTCACCCCGGGCTGATTCGCGCCAGGCAATTGATATCGAGCGGCGAAATTGGACGCATCATCTCAGCCCATGTGCATTTTGGCGAATATCTGCCCGCCTGGCATCCCTGGGAAGATTATCGCCTGGGCTACGCGGCGCGCGCTGATCTGGGCGGCGGCGTGGTGCTGACTCAATGTCACTCGCTGGATTATTTACCCTGGCTGGTGGGTAAAGTCGAATCAGCCTGGGGCTTGACCGCCAAACTGAGCGACCTCGAAGTGGACGTGGAAGATACCGCTGAAATTGGCCTGCGTTTTGTGAGCGGAGCGCTGGGAAACCTGCACCTGGACTTTAATCAACAACCCCCGGCGCATCGTTTCGAAATCATCGGCACCAAGGGTTCTTTGAAATGGGATCTTTCAGATGGCGCGACGCGCATTTACCGGGCCTCGCCCGAGTCCCTCGCCACCTCCACCGGGATGGGCATCAAGGCTGGCGGTGAATGGGAAACCTTCCCGCTGCCCGCAGAATGGGAACGCAACGTCATGTTCCTCGACCAGATGAAATACTTCGTCTCGATGGTGCGTGGAGAAGTGGAAACATCCTGTCCCCTCGAAGACGGCGTGGCTGTGATGAAACTGATCGCGGCTGTCCACGAATCTCAGCGCACCGGGCAATTGGTTTCCTTGAGATAAAAGCTTGCCATAAAAGCCCCCCAAGCACGTTAAAACAAAAGTTGGGACAAGAATCCATATTCTTGTCCCAACTTTTGTTTCTGGACTACTTCACCACATCCCACACAACCATTGGCGAACCCTTGCGCGCCAAAAACGCCATGTCGTCCAGCCTGACTTCGACGTAATCCTTGAGAAACGGCTCGGCGCTTTTAAAATCGCCTTCCCAGAGCTGCACAATCACGTCCGGCTGCAGTTTGCCGATCGAATAGGCATAATCCCACTTCATGTGACCGGGACGCACATCCGCAATGCCCGCCAGGCTAACCGGCGCCTTGATTGGCTCGCGCGCGATGACCTTGTCCGCTTTGCCGAGCAGATCGATGAAATAGCGATCCGGCAGGAAGTATGCCTCGCTGCCCGCCGCCGTCACCGCGATTTTCGCGCCGGGCCGGGTCAATTTCCCCAGTGCCAGCGCCGTATCGACATATTTTCCGTTTGCATCGACGTAAACCGGTTTGAGTCTTAACATCCAACGATCGATCGACTTGTACTCTCCCAGCAGGAAATTGACATTCCACAGGCTGAACGCGACCAGGATCAACGCGACGAGATTTGACGTCGCGCGACTCCATCCCCCCGTCAGCCGTAATTCCATTTCGACGGCTCTTCTTAGGCTGGACAGCGTCACGCCAAAAAGCGTGAACCAAAGCGGCAGTGCCGTGCAGATAAAGCGATTGGCGCCACCTTTATGTTCCCAGGCATCCCCGCCGACGTAGGTGCTGTAAGCGACCTGCCCGGCGAACAGCAGCGCCAAAAGCGTCACGCTTTTATCGCGGCGGAAGATGAAAACCGCCAGCGGCAGCAGGAAGACCACCCAGTTTGACTGCCAGGCCAGCTCGAACAGCACCCACAGTCCGCGCGCAATGCGGATGGCGCTGGAGAGGTTCGTCATTTTGAGATAATACGTATTTGGCAGCAAATCCCCGTAATACCACAAGCGGACGAGTTCCTGTGCGCCGAGGCAGCCGACCAGCATTCCCAGCCCCCAAAACAAATGCTGGCGGCGCCTGGGGCGATCTGTCAGCAACTCAAACCCGAGCATCAGCACAAACGGAATGGCCAGATCCACGCGAACGAGAGTCCCAATTCCCAGCAGCAGATAAAGCCACGGGATCCAGCGAGAAAGGTTACGGGTTAGCGCAATCCAGGCTGAAAGCGTCAGAATCAGCGCCAGCAGGCTGACTTCCATCCCCAGCAATCCCCAAATATCCAGCGGACCATAAAAAGCGGTCATCACCAAACGCCGCGAACAGCGCCAGCGTGTCATCCGTCAGGTGTTTGACGATTTTATAGACGAAAACGAGATTGAGCCCGAGCAAAACCGCCCCGGTGACCTGAATTGCCAAGCTGATTTTGGATGCGGCGATGGGCAGCAGATGCCAGAACGCCATGTAAAGCATCCAGAGTGGGTTGGTGTAGCCTTCCAGGTATTCGCCGACGTTCCAGACCGCGCCATTGCCGTGTGCCAGGTTCCAGGCGTAGCGCATGGAAACCATGGCATCGTCAAAAAGCACATAGTAGCGCTGACCGTCTGCCATGAAACTGGTGGCACGAATATAACCTGCCGCATACCATCCAAAAGCTGCCAGAATGGTAATCAACAAGATCGGGTTTTTATAGCGCCAGAGAAGTTTCATTAGGGTGCCCACTTTGTATTATTATAAACTCGAGCAGCCAAAAATAGGTGAATCGGCAGAATGAAGTTTGTCAACCCTGATATAATTGCGCTTTGTCAAAATTCAACAACTGAATATTACCCAAGGAGAACGTAGTATGTCGAAAGCAAATCTGATCGCCCCTTACGGCGGTAAACTCGTCAACCTGGTGGTCGAAGGCAAGGAGCGTGAAGAACTGCTCGCCAAAGCCGCAAAATTGCAGTCCATCAAAATTACCATGCGCGCTTTATGCGACCTGGAATTGCTGGCTACCGGTGGCTTTTCGCCCCTGACTACTTTCATGGGCAAAGCCGACTATGAAAGCGTTTTACACAAGATGCGCCTGGCGGATGGCACGCTCTGGCCGCTGCCCATCACCCTGACGGTTGATCCCAAGGAACTGCCGACTGTTGGCGATGATATTGCCCTGCGCAATGCCAATTTTGACCTGATTGCCATCATGACTCTCGATGAAGTCTATCACTGGGACGCTGAGACCGAAGCTGCGCTGGCCTACGGTACAACCGATTCGAAGCACCCGATGGTTTCAGAAATGAGCCGCTGGGGCAAGGTCTGCATCAGCGGCCCGCTCAAAGTGCTCAATCTGCCGAAATACTATGATTTCGTGGATTTACGCCAAACACCAGCCCAGGTGCGTGGTCTGCTCGAAGAAATGGGCAACGACAATGTGGTTGCCTTCCAGACCCGTAACCCACTGCACCGTATCCACGAAGAACTGACCAAACGCGCTGCGGCCGCCGTCAAAGGCTCGCTGATTGTCCATCCTGTGGTCGGCATGACCAAGCCCGGCGACGTCGATCACTACACTCGCACCCGCACCTACAAGGCGCTGGTGGAAAATTACTATAGCAAAGAAGATACGCTGCTCAGCCTGCTGCCGCTCGCGATGCGCATGGCCGGCCCCAAGGAAGCTGTTCTCCACGCCATCATCCGCCGTAATCATGGCGCGAATCACTTTATCGTCGGCCGCGACCATGCCGGTCCAGGCAACGACAGCACCGGCAAGCCCTTCTATGGCCCCTACGATGCTCAGACAGTGATGACCGAACACGAAGCTGAACTCGGCGTCAAAATGGTACCGTTCGAAATGCTGGTCTACCTGCCAGACGAAGATCGTTACGTGGAAGAAAAAGATGTCCCGAAGGGCGCCAAGACCCTCAACATCTCTGGCACCCAGGTCCGTGATGACTATCTCGCCAAGGGCAAACTGCTCCCCGACTGGTTCACACGTCCCGAAACTGCTGAAATTTTGCGCCAATCTTATCCGCCGCGCCACAAACAGGGCTTTTGCCTGTGGTTCACCGGTCTGAGCGGATCTGGCAAAAGCGCCACCACCCAGATTCTGACCGAACTGCTGCTTGAGCACGGCCGAGAATCGACCGTCCTGGATGGGGACGTTGTCCGCACGCATTTGAGCAAAGGTCTTGGCTTCAGCAAGGAAGACCGCGATACCAACATCATCCGTATCGGTTTTGTGGCTGGTGAAATCGCCCGCCACGGCGGCTCGGTGGTGTGCGCCGCCATCAGTCCCTACCGTGCGGCCCGCGAAGAAGCCCGAAAATTTGTCGGTGAAAACTTCATCGAAATTTATATGGATACTCCCGTCGAAGTTTGCGAACAGCGCGACGTGAAAGGCCTGTACGCCAAAGCCCGCCAGGCGCTGGTGGATGGCAAGCCGATGGGCTTTACCGGCGTCGATGACCCGTACGAACCCCCGGTTTCCCCCGAAATCACCCTGCAAGGCTCAGGCGTCACCCCTGAAGAGAACGCCCGCACGGTCGTCTCTTATCTCGTCAAACAAGGCTATTTGCTGAACGAATAAAAATAACCGAATCCCGGTATTCTCTTTCAACAAGGAAGAGAATACCGGGATTGTGCAAATATCATGTCCCGCCCATCCTCGCTATCTGTTCCGTTTTGGATTATTCTGATTGCCATCACCGCCGCGTTTGTGCTGGCTTTCAGCACCCCGGCTGGAATTGGCCTGACGAACGATTCCGCGGCTTATATCGGCGGGGCGCGCTCCATTTTAGCGGGAACGGGATACAGTGACGTCTGGCTGGATAGCTCGCTGGAAGCGCTCACGCACTACCCGCCGCTTTTTTCCATTTCATTGGCCGGACTCGGCCTGTTTGGCCTGGATCCGTTGCGTGGGGCGCGGCTGTTGAATATCCTGCTCTTTGGGGCCAACACGGCGCTGATGGGTTGGTTGGGCTGGCGGATGACCAAACTGCAGGCCGCTGGCATTTTCCTGGCCCTGCTTTTTGGCCTGAACGCCTCCATTTTGCGCGTTCACGCCTACGCTTTGAGTGAACCGCTGTTTTTATTCTTTAGCCTGTCCGCATTTATTTTTTTTGATTTTTCGGTTGAACAACGAACGTCAGCCAGCAAACCAGTTTCAAATGGTTGGATGCTGCTTGTTGGCAGCCTGGCTTCCCTGGCTTTTCTGACGCGTTACTCTGGTCTGGCCCTGATCGCCACCTTTTTTCTGGCAATCATCATCCTGAATTCCACTTGGCGCGCCCGTCTGACGAAATCCGCCTGGTTCCTGGCTGGGTGCCTTCCGTTGAGCGCAGCCTGGTTCATTCGCAATCGTCTGGTTGCCGGGAACGCCACCAACCGCACCTTTCAATTTCATCCAATTTTGTGGGATAACGTCAAGATTGGGTTATATAATGTGGCCGGGTTTCTGTTGCCGGTTCAGTCCTGGCAGCCTGCGCTATTCAAATCCGGCGCGCTGACATGGATTCTCCCCCTGCTGGCGCTGGCATTGCTCAGTTGGCTGGGTTTTCGCGCTTATCAACTGCTTTCCCATCCAAGTGAGACGCTGCCGCCCAGTCTGGCTTTTACCACGGCCGTTTACGTCTTTGGTTACCTGGGCGCGGTGCTGTTTTCGATGAGCTTTTTCGATGCCAGCACAAAATTCCAGCCGCGCATTCTGGCTCCGCTGTATGTTTCAGGGATGATTCTGTTCGCCGCTGCTTTGAGTCGCATCATCGGCATTGCCCGCAGCGCGGACGGAAATCTCAGGATCAAGTCGCTGACAGCTTTGGCGGTTGGATTTGCCGCACTTTCGCTGGGTCTGTCAATCTGGAGCTTTCTCCCGGCTGTCAGCGATTTGCGCAGCGCGGCGGGATTGGGCTATGGCTCCTGGCAGTGGCGTGATTCGATGGTGATGGAGTCTCTGAAAAAATTGCCGTCCGATGTGGCGATTTACACCAATTCCACTCCAGCGGTTTATCTGGTAACCGGGCGCGCCAGCCGGATCATTCCGACGGTCATTGACCCGGTGGACAACCTTCCGCGTGGCGATTATGCCCAAAATCTGGCCGCGATGCGCGCGGATTTGCTATCCCGGCGGGCGGTGCTGGCGCTGTTTGATACTTCCGATATTGAGGATGCGCTTGGTGCGGAAAATTTTGCTGAATTCATCGCCGGGCTGACGGTGCTCGAAAAAGCCCAGGGCGATATTTTGTACGGAATTCCATAATTGGTAGGGCAGACGCAAGGTTTTGCCCCTACAGGAGATTGAAATGCCCAAGATTCAAGATAAATTTGATTTAACCGGCCGTGTTGCGATTGTCACGGGCGGCGGTGGACAGCTTGGTTTCGAGTTTTGCAAGACCTTGGTTGAAGCGGGCGCGTCAGTTGTGACCGCTGACCTGAATATGGTACATGCGGAAAGAGCCGCCAATCGTTTGATTGAAGCCGGTTACGACAAGACCTTCCCTTTTCAACTGGATATCACCAATGTCGAGTCGGTCCAAGCGATGATTGCTGAAACGCTGAAGCGCTATGGCCGGATCGATATCCTGGTCAACAGCGCTGCGCTCGATCCCAAATTCGATCCCGACGCGGCGGCGAAAGGCATTGCGCCGGGCGCTTTCGAAGATTATCCGCTCGAGATGTGGCAGGATGCGTTGAATGTCAACCTGACCGGGACATTTATCGTGACCCAGGCCTGCGTCCGGCAGATGGTGGCGCAGGGCAAAAAGGGCAGCATCATTAACATCTGTTCCACCTATGGGCTGAACGGCCCGGACCAGCGCATTTACGTCAAGGATGGCAAGCGCGTGGCCTTCAAGCCGGTCTATTACACCACCACCAAGGCCGGTGTGCTGGGTTTCACCAAATATCTCGCCGCCTATTATGCCGGGACGGAAATTCGCGTCAACGCTCTCACGCCGGGCGGCGTCTATAACAACCACGAGGAATATTTTGTCACGAATTATTCCGCCAAGACCATCTTGGGGCGCATGGCGCACAAGGATGAGATGAACGGCGCGCTGCTTTTCCTGGCGTCGGAAGCCTCATCGTATATGACCGGCGGCAACCTGGTTGTCGACGGTGGTTGGACAGCATGGTAAATCAACAATAAACGACGGACAGTGAACGATAATGCGGTTTGTGGTTCATGGTTCATGGTTAAAAGGAATTGAATGACTGAAGTTCTCGCCATCATCCCGGCGCGGGGCGGCTCGAAAGGCATTCCGCGCAAAAATATTCGTAACTTTTCAGGCTATCCGTTGATTGCTTGGAGTATTGCGGCTGGATTGAAATCCGAATTCGTGACGCGTGTCATCGTCAGCACGGATGACGAGGAAATTGCGGCTGTGGCGCGCGAATGGGGCGCAGAGACGCCTTTTTTGCGTCCGGCCGAATTTGCGCAGGATAACACCACAGATTTGCCCGTCTTTGAGCATGCGTTCAAATGGCTGGATGAAAACGAAGGGTACCGGCCCGAGGTCGTCGTGCAGTTAAGGCCCACGTCGCCGATTCGGCCGCAGACTTGCGTGGATGATGCGGTTAGAATCCTGCTGCAGCACGCTGACGCCGATTCAGTGCGGGGCGTGGTCCCAGCCGGGCAAAACCCTCATAAAATGTGGCGATTGGATGCGGGTGGAGAAAGTCCCATGCGGAATCTGCTTGCGGTAGATGGAATCGAGGAACCGTACAATGCCCCTCGCCAGATCCTGCCTCCCATTTTCTGGCAAACCGGCCACATTGACGCGATTCGCCCCTCCGCCCTTGCAAACGGCTCGATGAGCGGCAAGAATATTTATCCGCTGCTGATTGATCCGAAATTTACCGTTGATTTGGACAATCTGAACGATTGGATGCGCGCCGAGTGGCTGGTGGCTTTTGGCGGGCTGGAGATGGTTACGCCTGGACGGGCGCGCCGCGCCATGCCGCAACGTGTGGATTTGCTGGTGCTGGATTTTGACGGCGTGGTGACAGATAATCGCGTTTGGGTGAGCGAGGACGGCCACGAGATGGTGGCGGCCTATCGCAGCGACAGCCTGATCATGCGCAAACTTCAACAGGCCGGGACGGAGGTCGTCATTCTTTCATCGGAGGTCAACCCGGTGGTGGCGGCGCGCGCGCGGAAAATGAAAGTCGAAGCGATTCACGGCATCGATCAGGATGATAAATCGGTGGTGCTGAAAAATCTGCTTGAAATGCGGAAAATCGATCCGGCCAATGTGGTTTACATGGGGAACGATTTGAATGATTTGACCAGTTTTGCGCTGGCGGGTTGGGCGGTGGCTGTGGCTGATGCCCAGCCTGAAGTGCTGCGCGCGGCGGACTTCGTGACATCGAAAACCGGTGGACACGGCGCCGTTCGCGAAATATGTGATTTGATTTTGTTGGGAAAGCGGTAGGTTGGTAAAACGGTAAATTGGGAAACTGGTAGGTTGGTAAATTGGGAACCGCTTTTCCTCCCAATCTGTCACCCCACCAATCTGTCACCCCACCAATCTACCAACCTGCCAACTTGCCAACTTACCAACCTTTAAAATACCAGGAGTAAAAATGACTCGTGAAATAAAGCTCGGAAACAAACTGGCCGGTGACGGGCATCCCGTTTACGTCATCGCCGAAATTGGCATCAACCATAATGGCGACCTGGGGATCGCGCTGGAGATGGTAAAGGCCGCCGCTCATGCTGGCGCGGACGCGGTCAAATTCCAGAAACGTACTCCCGCTGTTTGCACACCGCCTGAACAGCAGACCCAGATGCGCGAGACGCCCTGGGGTTATATCTCGTACCTGGATTATCGTTATAAAGTTGAGTTTGATCAGGAAGCTTACACCGAAGTTGACCGGCAATGCAAAAAATTGGGCATCGATTGGATGGTTTCAGTCTGGGATGAGCCTTCGGTGGATTTCATGGAACAGTTTGAGACCCCGGCTTATAAAGTGCCGTCCGCTTCGTTGACGGACCTGTCTTTGTTGAAATACACCCGCAAAACCGGGAAACCGCTGATCATCTCAACCGGTATGTCAACCATGGACGAAATTCATCGCGGCGTGGATGCGGTCGGGCTGGAAAATCTGATTGTCATGCACTGCACCAGCGCTTATCCCTGCGAGCCGGCTGAACTCAATCTGCGCATGATTGAAACCCTTCGCAAGGAATTCCCGGATACCGTGATTGGTTATTCCGGCCATGAAGTTGGGCTGGTTCCGTCGGCGGTGGCGGTGGCTTTGGGCGCGTGCATCGTTGAACGACATTTCACGCTCGATCGGGCCATGTGGGGCAGCGATCAGGCTGCATCCGTTGAACCGGGCGGCTTTGAAAAACTGGTGAAATACATCCGCGTCACCGAAGCTGGCATGGGAGATGGCGTCAAAAAGGTGTATGAGAGCGAAATGTCGTCGCGTAAGAAGCTGCGGCGCATCAAGGACAGTGAATAGAATACCCATTCCGGCCATCCGGCAGCAGACTTATGAAACTTAGTGACCAACTCCGCCGCTCCCTCCGCGCGCCAGCAAAAACCTTGCTGGCCATGAACCGTTGGAAGCGGTTTTCTTTCGATGAGGCGCCAGCCATCTTTGGGAATGCCAAGCCCAAGAGTGGCTCGCATTTGCTGTTGCAGATTCTGAACGGTTTCTGCCAGATTATGCCATACCGGTATGTTGAAGCTGAGCCGGTGCGAACGGTCAAAAAAGATGGTGGAAAGCGCAGCGAAGGCCATATCGTGGCGGATTTGCAGGCGATTCCTGGCGGCGTGATTGGCTGGGGATATGTCGACGCCACCACTGAAAATGTGGCTTTCCTGTGCCAGCCGGAGCGTGTTAATTACTTCATCTACCGCGATCCGCGCGACATGTTGATTTCGCACGTCTTTTTTGCCACGGATATGCACGAAGGCCACGGCATGCACGCCTATTATCAAAAACTGTCCGATTTTGACGAACGGCTGAAAGTGGCCATCACTGGCATTGACCGGGATGGACTCTATATGGTCAGCGTCCGGCAGCGCTACGAAGGCGTGTTCCAGTGGCTGGAACAGCCATCAGTGCAGTGTATTCGTTTCGAATCGTTGATTAATCAGCGCGAGGCTACCCTGAATCAAATGCTCGATCAGGTTGAAAAAACCGGTTACAAAATCCCCACGCCGCGCGCCCAGGCTCTGGAAATATTGACTGAAACCATCCAGCCGAAAAAGTCAAAAACCTTCCGCTCCGGCAAAAGCGGGGAGTGGCGCAAATATTTCAAGGCTGAGCATAAAGCCCTGTTTAAAGATGTGGCCGAGGATTTGCTGGTCAGATTGGGCTACGAACCAAACAATGACTGGTAAGCAGCGTTGTTGAACGCTGGTAATGACAAACCTCCCAATCGGACTGCCCGATTGGGAGGTTTGTTTTGGCTGATTATTTTTTCCGCGCTGCCACGTAGACGTTGACTGCCTCGAACATGAACACCGCCAGATCAGGATGCATCTGGTCGAAATTGGCTTTGAAACGCGGATCATCCGTATAAACGCTGGCCAATCCCAAAAGTTGATCTAGGTTGGGCGTCCAAAAGTAATCCATGTGTTTGCGCCAACGCTCCACCAGCGCCTGCACCTCGGCAGAATCGGCGCCTGAGGGCATTGCGGTGATTAATTCAGTGTAAATCTGGTTGCCTTCGTCAAGCACTTTCTGTTTCTGTTCGGCGGAATAACTTTTCCACTTCTTGTTCGAAGCCCGGACAGTTTCACGGTCATACGTCTGTTCGGCTTCACGGGCGTACTGCTCTTCTTCCTCGGGGGTAAAACCGGCAAATAGTTGTTTCGTGCTCATATCTTTTTGTCCTTTCAAATGCGAAATAGTATCGTCCACCGTTCTGACCAGGCGTTCCAGCCGCGTAATGCGCTTCCCGATTTCCGCTTTGTGGCTTTCCAGCGCGGAAAGCAGATCGAAATCATGGCGTCCCATGATTTTCTTGACATCATCCAGCGATAGGCCCAGTTCCCGGTAAAACAGGATTTGTTGCAACTGCAGGACTGACTCGTCTCCGTAATAGCGATAGCCGTTCTCGCCAATCCTGGACGGCTTGAGCAGCCCGATGGCATCGTAATGGTGCAGGGTGCGCGGCGTGACGCCTGCCAGGGTGGAAAGTTCTTTGACAGTGAACATGTCCCTACTATAAACCCTGACGCTGCGTTAATGTCAAGGGCGCAGTGTGGATAATCTGAACCCAGGCTCAGGCCAAAAGCGCGCCCACCAGCCTTGCTACCACGTCAAATGTGCTTGCTACCAGGTGACATGAGTTTGCAAATTCTTTAAATGCTTTACCTTTGTGTACCTTGTATTTAAATTTCTAATGCAAGCAAAAACACAGCACACGAGTAATAAAAAAACAGGGTAAACCATTATGGGGTTTGCCCTGTTTTTGGATTGACTGGCTTGAAGCTTATTCGACTGCGGCGATCAATGTCTCAAGCTGGGGAATTCTTTTGACGCCCACTACCAGCGAAACGATGCTGGGTTGGTCCAGCAGTCCCTGGAGCGCGTGCTGGAGCAGGCTGCGGCCCTTGCTTTCAGCTTCGAGCTGGATTTTTTCGAGCTTATCGAAGAGCTCGTCGTTGAGCGGCATCGTCCATTCGGGCTTTTCGGCCTGGCGCGAATCGGCTGGAACTGTCCCGCCGCGCTGGTATTTGTTGGTCAGCAAACCACCTTGCAGCACCTGGTAGGGAAGTACCGCGATCTGCTCCCGCTGGCACAAAGGCAGGATTTCGGCCTCTATATCGCGTTTGAGCAGGCTGTAGGCGGGTTGCAGCGCCACGGGTCGGCGCCAGCCGTTTTCGTCACAGATTTTCAACAGGCTGACGATCTGTTCCGCAGAGAAGTTGGAAATCGCCCAGTGGCGCGCTTTCCCGGCATCGATGATCTCGTTGAAAGCCTGCACCGACTCAGCCATCGGCGTGGATAAATCAGCCTTGTGCATATAGTACAGGTCGACATACTCACAATCCAGCCGGGCCAAGGAGCGATCAATTTCACGCAGAACGTGGGCGCGACTCAAACCCTGATCGCCATCCGCGGGACCGATTTTCATGCCAACTTTGGTGGCTAATACGGCCTGTTCACGTTTGCCTTTCAAAGCCTTGCCTAAAATCTCCTCTGCCACACCGCCAGGAGAGCCAACGTACCTGGAATAGCCCTCGTACATGTTGGCGGTATCCAAAAAGTTGACGCCGTGATCCAGGGCCCAATGCGTGAGATTGATGGCATCTGCCTCACCGACAGGTGTGCCAAAGGTCATTGTCCCCAGGCACAGGGGAGAAACTTTCAGGTCAGTCTTGGGAAGCGCGCGTAAATTCATGTCTACTTCGCTTTCAGGGTGGCAATGCCAGCTTTCACAGAATCGACCAGATAATCCATGGTTTCATCGGGCATACCGATCCACCACGGGAAGCTGAAGGAGTTATCCCACCAATCATCCAGCGTCGGGCAATTCTGTTCGGCCGCGCCCAGTTTCTGGAAAAGCGGATAGCGGAAAAGGGGGTGATATTGGACGATGGCGCGGATTCCAGCTTCCTCAGTCAGAAAATCGAGCAGGTCATTGCGATTCTTCCCGAAGGCGGAGCCGTCAAAGTGGAGCACAAACTGATGGAAGATGTGGCGGTATCCATCCGGGATTTTGGCGAATTTGATTTCGGGGATGTCTGACAGGGCGGTGCGCAGCCGGTTGGCCTGGGCGATCAGGATGTCATTGTTCTGATCCAGCGTCTTCAGCAGTTCGCTGCCAAGCGCGCATTGGGCTTCACCGATGCTGAAGTTGTTGGGCCAGGTATTTTCCAGGTCAATATCGACGTTGGACATGGCCGGAACCCAGTAGCGCGCGCGCTCGCCGGTGAATGGGCGGACGCCGTTGTGGCGCAAGCCGGGCGTGATTGCGGCATCCGCTGCGGATTTGACCGTCAGCATGCCGCCTTCGCCCAGCGTGGTGATGTTTTTGGCGCCGTGGAAGCTGAAGCAGCCAAAATCGCCGAAACTGCCCACTTTTCGTCCATGAATGGAGGCACCGGGCGCCTGGGCGCAGTCTTCAACAACGCGCAGGTTGTGTTTTTCGGCGATTTCCATAATGGCGGCCATATCCACCGGCATGCCCAAAAGATGGACCACCAGCAAAACCTTGGTGCGCGGCGTGATCTTTTTTTCAATATCCTTCGGGTCAATCACCCAGGTCTCAGGGTCAATGTCGGCCCAAACCAGTTTGGCACCGGTCGTCCCAAAAGGAATCGCGGAGGCGCAAAAGGTGTAGCCTGGAGCAATCACTTCGTCGCCGGGGCCGATGCGGCACATAATGGCGGATAGGCGCAGCGCGCTGGTGGCGTTATCGACGGCGAAAGCGTAATTCGCGCCGCTGTATGCCTTGAAATCCGCTTCGAATTGGCGCATATAGTTGCCCTGCGTTTGGACCTCGGCATTGCGCATCACATTGACGACGGCCTCGATCTCTGCTTCGGAATAGGTTCTCATGCGGGCAGGAAAGTTCACCCGATAGCCTGCCACCGAGCCACGCCCGGAAGCATCACCGACTTTGGTTGTTTTGGATTGATTTGACATGAAACAGCTCCTTTTCAAGATAAGAAATGAAAATTTCGATTTTGATGGATGGTAATTTGGATTCAGGCGCGCGCCAGCTCGGCGGCAGCCAGGCATATTTCGACGGTTTGTTGCGCATTTTCGAAAACCCAATCAGGGGCGGCATCGTCATGATCGAGCAGAATATTCTGGCAGACGCCGCGCTTCTGCAGGGCATAATTCAGCATGTGAAACAGGGTGGATGATTCGGGGCGGCGTTCAATGCTCCCTTTGACCAAAAGGATGACCTTGTTGATTTCAGCCTGGAGGGATTCAGCCAGCTGATAATTACCGGAGCGCACCGCGTTATACACGCCGACGAACGGGCGCGGATCGATATGCATCAGGCTGACGATAAAACCGGAAGCTCCAACCTGTAACGATTCAGCGATCAGGTTTTCCTTGCCCTGCATCAGGTAAAAATCCGGGAAGGATTGCAGCGCATCGATCAGCCCCTTGAAACGATCCAGGTCCGCGCTCGAATCCTTGAAGCCGATGATGTTGCCATGGCTTGCCAGGCGTAAAAGCATGCCGCTGCCCAGCTTGACATTGGTAAATTCGGGAATGTCATATACCATCACCGGCAGAGGGCTGGCATCTGCAAATTTTGCGTAAATCGTCTCAATTTCCGTCTGGTTATAGTGGTAATAAGTGGGGACAGTGGCGACGGCAATTTGCGCACCGGCATCGGCCAGGGCTTTGGCATTTTCCAGCATGCCCGGCAGCCCGGAGGATGTCACCCCGGCGAACAGGGTCACATTGCCCTTGATTTGTTCAACGGCAGCCTGACAGAGTCGTACACGATCATCGAGACTGAACCACGGGCCGCGTCCGGTGGTTCCGGCCACAAAAATACCTTTACAACCGGCATCCAACATATCGTTACAAACAGCTCGGAAACCATCCAAATCCGGACTGCCGTCCGGGTTACATGGCGTCACGATGGGAACAACTGGTCCAAGGTCTTTCATTTATCATCCTCTTGTCTCTTTAAGTTGGCGATTTGAATCTCTGTCATCTGGATGCGGGTGGGACGAAGCATGCCAATAATCCAGGGATAATCTGTGCGTGGATCATTTGTGTAATAGCTGATGAGTACTTTTTCATCCTTTACGGCGACACCGGCGTAGGAGGTATCACCAGCGCTGGGCAAATCTGTCAGATGAACCAAGCCCCGGCCTTTTTCTGTGACAAGAAAAAGCGCGGTTCTTTTCTGACTGAAAGCGGAGCCCTGTCCCTGATAAGGAGCTTTCACCTGTGGCTGATAACGTCCCACCGCGTAAAGCTGCTGGTTGGCGCTGAATAACACCGGCCCATCGAGACGGGTTATCGCACTCCTGGCTGATTCATCCCAACTGGTATAGGCGGGCGCCGCCATTGAGATCAGAGTAGAAGCCTGTTCACTCCCAAACAGGCTACTTCCTGCTTCCAACCTGGTAACAGCTACCAGCTGCCCCGTTGATAAGAAATGGATGGCGGTTTCATCCGCGTGTTCTGCTTTTCCTTCAAAGATGGTGCTGTGTAAGGTCCAGTTCGCGCCATCCGTTGAGCGGAAAAGGGCGGCGGTGCCCTGGTCAACCCGATGTGCAGGCGCGTACCAGGTGAGGCCGTCTTGTGTGGTGGGGCGTCCCATCAACCAGCCGATGGGGGTGACATCTTCAAAAGGTGCCCAGTCCTCACCATTCTTTGAGCTTGTGACGATGGTCTTGTACGGTTGTGGATCAAACTGCTTGTTGAGCAGGGCATACACAAACAGCTGATCCTTGACCAATCCTAACTTGGGGTCGCGGATATCCCGCCAAACACGTTTGGAACCTTCCTGCTCGGTGCCGCTAAAGCGGTGGATTTCCTGCCAGGAATGTGCATCCTTTGAGCGCAGCAGGACCAACCGGCTTTTCTTGCTGCTGAAATGAGACGGTGACGAAACATAAATCAGCCAGTAATAATCGCGCCAGAACAGCATGTCGGTAAAGGCGTTGTGTTCGCCATCATCGACAACGATCCAGGTTTCCAGCTGCATTCTACTCAGCCTTACCAGAGCGGCGTTCCGCCAGGTCGGCGCGGACCTGGTCAAAGAGTTTTCGATTCAACGGGTAACGTGATGCGAAAATGATGCCAACCAGCAGGAACACCGCCGGGATTGGTCCAATCAAGGCCTGGATGCCGAGGATGGTGTTGCGCGGTTGTACTGGGGCATTGGCGACATAGCCCGTCCACTCCAGCATCAGTAGTACAAAAGGCAGGGACAGCGAAGAACCAATTTTTCGCAGAGTCTGTACCAGGCTGTAGAACATGCCTTCGTGACGCTGACCGGTTTGCAGCTCATCCCATTCGACCGCATCGGGGATCATGGCCCAGGTCAGAACCTGGATTGCACCCAGGCCAAAGCCAACCAGCGTGCTAAACACCAACACCGCGGGCAATCCCCAATCGGGACGCATAAAACCCATCCCGATGATCGAAACTGACAGGAAGAGCATCCCCAACATGACGGCTCGTTTCTTGTCCCAGTGACCGGCAACCCAGTTCCACAGCGGCAGGGAAATCAGCGCCGCCACAAACAATAATCCGAACACAAGGTCGTAATTTTGTTCGAGATTCATGCGGTATTTGAGAAAATACAGCAGTGTGGCTTGCGTTACATCCAGCGCAGTCCAACCAAACAGGAAAATGCCGGTGGCATAGAGAAAGGGCTTGTTTTTGATGGCGGCCAGGATGGAGGCCTTGAGGCCGGTTTGTTCCTGCTGCTGGTATTCAGCGCGTTCGCGTGTGCCCAGGAAAACAGCCACCATTGGAAGAATACTGAAGAAAGCGACTCCGGCTCCCACCGCCATGATGCGCGCGGCGCTTGCAGGATTCATGGTGCCGATGATGGCCAGCGGAACGGTAAAAGCGACCATCGCGCCAATCGTGGAGAAGACCATCCGGTAGGTTGTCAGGCTGGTGCGTTCATCGTAATCCGAGGTCAATTCGGGAGTCAGCGCAAAATATGGCATGTAAAGAACGGTCGCCGCGGTATCGTAGAGCACGAAAGCCAGGCCATAATAGATTGCGAGGCCCAACTGCGTGGTGAAAGGCGGAATCCACCAGAGCAGCATGTAGACCAGAGCAAATGGAAGCATCCCGAACAGGATGAAGGGCCGCCGGCGACCCCAGCGGGTGCGGGTACGGTCTGACAGGTAACCAATGAGCGGATCATTGACGTAGTCAAATGTGCGTCCAATGAACACCACCACCGCCGCCAGCCCCGGGCGAAGCCCTACCACATCGGTGAGAAAGATCGCGAATAAGAGACCAACCATGGTGTCAGCCAGGTTGATGCCACCATCGCCGATACCGTACATCAGCTTGGTGCGGCGCGAAAGTTTTTCTTTGGCAATCGTCATTCGTCCGTTTCCTTATTCTTTCACAGCGCCGAAAGTGATGCCCTTGATAAAATACTGTTGGAATGAGATGAACAAGACGATCATGAAAAACGCCCCAAAAGATCCGCCAGCCATGGTCAGCCCAACATCCGTTAACATCTTGCCGACAGCCGGTGAGCGCGAGATGATCGACACACCGACCGGGATGGTGTATTGGAATTTGTCTGTGGCGATTACGAAGTGCCACATAAAATAGTTCCAGGCCTGGTTGAAGGTGAAAATTGAAAGAGCGGCCAGGGCCGGTTTCAGCAAGGGCAGCACGATCAGGGTGAAAACGCCCCATTCTGAGGCGCCGTCGATCCGTGCCGCATCGATTAATTCATCAGGAATGCTGCTGCAAAATTGTTTGATGAGGAAAATGCCGAAGGGTGATGAAATCATCGGCATGGCCATGGCAAAGTAAGTGCCAAGTACCGTTGAAGTGAGGTGCAGATAGCGCACCAGCAAAAAGAGCGGAATGAGAATGACCTGGTTTGGCAGAAACATCGTTGCCAACAGGACGAAGAAAAGGGTATTCGATCCGGGAAATTTTTTCTTGCCAAACCCGTAACCGGTCAGCGTGCTGATAATCAGCACCAGAACGACAGTCATGAGAGAAACCGCCATGCTGTTGACTACCCAGCGCCAAATCGGCCAGGGTCCGGTAAATAGGCGTGTCCAGTTTTCGAGGGTTGGCTGAGTCGGGAATATTTCGGGCGGCAAAGCCATTGTGACAGATTGGAGTTTGAATGATCCGGTAAACATCCAATAAAGCGGCATGAGAAAGGTGGCGGCCAGCATGGTCAGTAAGATATAACCCACCAGACGGGTTGTTTTTTCTACTGCTAAGCGGTAGATTTCCTGTTTTCTAATCTGGCTCGACATTGGTATGGTTTACTCCTGAAGGGTGTTGATAATCCGTTACTGTTCAGTCATACAAGATAGCGAGTACGATTTTTCGGTTTGGTAACTTGTTCAGCTTTTTAGACGTCGGCCTGGTTCCAAAACTTGAGCTGTATCAAAGTGAAAATCATGATGATGATCATCAGGATTACGCCGATGGCGGAAGCTTTGCCGTAATTTGAATTTTCAAACGCGGTCTGGTAAATCAGGTAGACCAGGGATGTGCTGGAGTTAAACGGCCCGCCGCGCGTTACCATGTAGATGACCTCCCAGAGCTGGAAGACCTGGATTGTCTGGGTGGCCAGGACGAAAAGCAAAACCGGGCGCAGCAAGGGCAGCCGAATAAAAATGGCCTTTTGAAAGGCATTCGCGCCGTCCACCGTGGCGGCATCCAGAACATCCTGGGAAATACCTGCCAGCCCGGCCAAAAACAGGATAATTGGTTGGCCAATGGTGAAAGTCAGCACGACCGCGCAAATTGCCTGAAAGCTGTGCGGTGCTGTCGCCAGCCAAAGGATTGGCTTGATCCCAAACAGTCCCAACGAATAGTTAAGCAAACCATAGGTGGGATTAAATATCCATAGATAAACGACGGATAAAACTACTCCACCGGCTACTCCTGGGATATAGAAAGCGCCTCGAAAGAAAGCCTGCAGTTTCGGCCCCAAGGGCTCGATTAATAGTGCAACAATAAGCGAGATAAAAATTGTTAACGGTACGATTACAAGGGTGTAATTAATGGTATTTTTGAGCGCCTGCTTAAAGACCAAATCCTTGCTCAGGAGGATGTATTGTGAAAAGCCCACAAATTGCCGGGCGTTAATGTCAAAGGAAGCTTTGTAAAAAGACAGGCTGATTGCGAAAAGAATAGGAATCAGCATGAAAGCAATAAAGGCAATATATCCTGGGGCAATAAATAGATACCCTGTCCAACCTTTTCGGAATTCTTTGGCTAAACGATTGAATTTTGTCACCAATTTGGAACTCCTGTTGTCGCAAAAATTTGAGTCCAGGTTGCCAGGGAAAACCCTGCCCCGCTTTATGATCGGGACAACTCCAAACAACCTGGACTCAATGATTAGACTAACGCATCTGTCACGGTGGTACTACGCAGCCAGTCTATTACGGGCAGCTTGTAACAATTCCATTCGCGCGTTCCACAAAGGCATCCAGCAGAGCCTGGACATCGGCATTATCCTGCCAGAAAGCCTGGCGGGTCTCAGACCAAGCCGTGCGGACTTCGGTGTAATTGCAGGGAACGCCATTGACAAAGTACGGATCGTAGGAGCCGAATTTGCGGGCGGCAGCGAGAGGTTCAGCAACAGAGGGATCGTCGCTCTTGAAGGTTGCATCAGAGCGGACCGGAATCTTGCCCCAACCAATCGCGATCTGGGTGGCAATATCGGGCATCTGCATGAACTGGACGAGGTCGTAAATGGCCTTCAGTTTGGCGGGATCACTCTGCTTGAAGACCCCCCACACATCCGGGTTGGACATGCCGACTGGGGTGACGGGAGAACCGGGTTTATTCGGGAACTGGACGAAGATGTAGTCGCGGGCCTTGGAAGTACCGGCGGCAACACCCTTCTTGGTGATGCTGTCGTACCAGTTGCCCTGTCCGAGGATGGCGACTTGCTGATCGAGCCAGTAGGGATCGGTGGTGTCATCGATCAAACCGGCGGCGCCTGGAACCATCAGGCCTTTTTCATAAATTCCATGCAGGAACGTGAAAGCTTCCACGCAAGCTGCGCTGTTGACGGTGTACTTGGTGGCGGTGGGATCAAAGAATTTGCAATCCGGGAAGCCAGCCAGCCATGCGTTCGTGGCTGAGTCCATGGAAGTGCTGCCTGCAAAGAAAGCGGTGCAGTACACTTTGTTGGCCGGGTCGTTGATGGCTTCGCAAGCCGCCATGAACTCTTCGGTTGTCCAGCTGTAATCCGGGCCCTTGGGCAGCAAATCAGATTTGCCAGCCGCATCAAACAGGGACTTGTTGACGATCATGTTCCAGTAGCCACCGTCAGCGGGGATGCTCCACATCATGTTGCCACTCTTGGAACCGGCAGTCGCGGCAGCGTCATAAGCCTTCAGATCATCGGCGGTCAGAGCCGGGGTCAGGTCTTCCAGCAGTTTGGCATCCTGGTATTTCTTGACGCGGAACTTGGTGTCGAAGTAGATGTCTGGGGGTGTTCCAGCGGCGACAGCAGTGTCAACCACCAGGGTGCTGCCACTGGCATCGTAACCCTTGAGAGCGAAGTCGACGGTGACGCCGGGGTGAGATTCCTGGTATTGTTTGAAGATTTTGCCGTACCAGTCCGTCCACAGGGTGCCATCAGCCATGGCGGAACCTTCACTACCGAAAGCCCAGTAGGTGATGGTGACGGGGGCGGGAGCCGCGGTGGCGGTCGGCGCGGGAACTTCGGTTGGAGCGGGGGCCGCGGTAGGGGCGGGAGCTTCGGTGGGGGCGGGGGCGGGGGTGGCCGGAGCGCCGCAGGCAGCTAAGAGAGTGCTCAAGACCGTAATTACGGTCAGCAGAAAGGCAAGCTTTTTCATCTTTTTCTCCTTGGTGAATTTCAATGAAATACTGAGTGTCCCAAAAAAATTAATTACAGAGTGGTTTTTGTGAAATAGATGAAAGGCCTCCTTCAATAACAAGTATGGTCACAGAGTTGACCAAAGATGAATAGTGAGCTAAAATCTACCACGTGATGTCTGATATAAGACATCAGACATCTTATATCAGACATAATTGTAAAGAGTTTTTTCTACGTTGTCAACAGGTATTTTTTGAACGTAACGAGCGCGCAGAAATCATTGGTTGGCAGGACGAAAGTTCACTTTAATGGAAAAATTCCCAATCAGAACAACAGGAGCGCGGACCCCACCACTACAGCATGAGACAAAAAGACGATGCTGCATGTGCGATGATTGAATGCAGAACTACCTGTGGTAACATTAATTTAACTTTTATGGTTATGCGGCTTTTGCGCTGAAAAGATAGGCGCTTTTTATCGAAACGGAGTTGACAATGAAACAATCGTTGCGAGGACCGGCCTTATATAAAGGCATTCGCGACTATATCAAGCAATACATCCTGGATCATAATTTGAAGCCAGGAGATGCTCTTCCGCCAGAGGGTCAACTGGTGGAAGATTTAGGGGTTGGTCGCAGCTCTGTTCGAGAAGCAGTCAAATCATTGCAGTCAGTAGGAATTGTGGATGTTCGCCAGGGGAACGGTCTATATGTTCGTGAGTTGAACTTTGACCCGATGCTGGAAGCGTTTATTTTTGGTATGCAGTTTGACCCCAACACGCTGGCTGAATTGTTGCAAATTCGCACCTGGTTGGAAGGTGCCGTCATTGGGGATGCTGTCGGGCATCTCAGCGACGATGATCTGACCAGGTTGGAAGCCGTTTTGCAGACCTGGGCAGGCCGGGTAAAAGCAGGGGAAGAGTATTCCGACCTGGATGAAACTTTCCACCAGATTATCTATGGTGTTTTGGGAAACCAGACCATGATGAAGCTCTTTTCAGCTTTTTGGGTTTCATTTACGAGCCTGGATAGCGAAATTACCCACGATGCCGACCCGGAAGATGTGCTCCAAATTCATCATTCCATCCTGGATGCCATTCGAACCCGCGACCCCAATTTGACTCGCAGACAGTTGTCACAGCATTTTGACCACGTCAAAAATCGCATCGACAAGTATCTTCAGGGCCACGAAACCCGCGAGTAAAATTCACGACCTGAAGCCGCTTCAGGCAGAGTTCCATTTATAAAGCAGCGGCAAAAAACAGCTAAAAGTCAGCCTTTTTGAAAATATCATCTCTCTACTTTCGCGTTCTGCCGGGGAGCAGAACGCGGGTATTTGTGGTTTAATACCTTCCGTATACGCAAAAAACACGGCAGTATTTTCTCCGCGTTCCTTCGCTGATGCGCTTTTCGCCGCTCGCGTAAACCTGTGAGATGATGGTTATAACTGATAGAATACGCTTCCATGCTTAAAGACTTTTACACCCAAAACGTCCAGCGCAGACTGGCTCGCCATGTGAATAACTGGCGGATTTTTCGTATGGCGCTCAGCGTGGCGAAAGCCGTCCCGCCACAAAAACAGGATGTGCGCCCGATCGTCTTTTTTAAGGCTTCCAGCGGCGTTGACGATTTCTCCTGGAACAGCGCCTTTCATCTGCTTACCTCGTGGGGCTTGCGTTTGCAGGGTGTTCCGGTGGTCTATTTTGCCTGCCAGCACGGCATGACTCGTTGTGTGATGGGCACGAACCGCGATGTGCCCGCTCAAAAGCCGCCCTGCCGTTCGTGTGTTTATCAGGCCAAAACGCTCTATACCGGCGCAAATGTCCACTGGTTTGGTTTTGAGCGGAATCAGGAACTCGAAACAGCTCTCACCCGGCTGACTCTGGCTGAGCTGATGGCTTTTGAGTGGAAAAATATTCCGCTGGGAGCGCTTGTTTTGCCCGGTTTGCGCTGGATTTTACGTCGTCACAACCTTTTGGACGATGACGCGACAAAGTTTTTCCTGCGCGAATACATGCTCTCCGCGTTCAACCTGGCCGGCCGCTTTGAGCGCTTTCTGGATTCGGTCAACCCGCAGAGTGTGGTGGTGTTTAACGGGCAGTTCTATCCCGAGGCGACCGCCAAATGGGTGGCGCGACAGCGAGGCGTTCGGGTCATTTCGCACGAGGTAGGACTCCAGCCGGTAACGGGATATTTTACAAGCGGCGAATCCACCGCTTATCCGATCCACATCCCTGAGTCTTTTGAATTGAACGAAGCGCAGAATGCCCGGCTGGATGCGTATCTCGAAAAGCGTTTTCAGGGTAATTTCAGCATGGCCGGGGTCAAGTTTTGGGCGTCGATGAAGGGTTTGGACGAGGCTTTTTTGGTGCGGGCCGCGCAGTTCAAGCAAATCATCCCCGTTTTTACCAATGTGATTTTTGACACCAGCCAGCCGCACGCCAACACGATTTTTGCCGATATGCTGGTCTGGCTTGATCTGGTGTTGGATACCGCCAAGGCGCATCCTGAGACCTTGTTTGTGATCCGCGCGCACCCTGATGAGACGCGCCTCCGCAAAGCCAGCCTGGAGACGGTGGCCGGATGGGTGCAAAGCCGTCGCGCTGCGGACCAGCCGAACGTGATTTTTGTGCCGCCGAATGAGCATTTGAGCTCGTATGAGTTGATCCAGCGTTCGAAGTTTGTGCTGATTTACAACTCGACGATTGGGCTGGAGGCGTCGATTATGGGCGCGGCGGTGTTGAGCGCCGGGAAAGCGCGCTTTACGCAGTATCCGACGGTCTTTTTTCCGCAGTCGGTCGCCGAGTATGCCAGTACGCTGGAAGGTTTTCTGGCGGTTGATTCGATTGAGGTTCCTGTCGATTTTCGGCGCAATGCGCGTCGCTTTTTGTATTACCAGTTGTTTCGCACTTCGCTGCCCTTTGGGGATTTTCTCGAAAGCGGGGTGCGCAGCACGCATGCCCGCCTGAAAATCTTCGATCCGCGCGATTTGCTGAAATCGCGCGCGATTCAGACCGTCACCAAGGGTCTGCTCGAAAACGGCGATTTTTACCTGGACGAGTAAAATCTACCAACGGGTGATAAGGTTTCAGAATGCTGCGACAAATTCTCCGCCAAACCATTTTTCAGGCTGAAAAGCTGACCCAGCGCGTCAAATTTGCGGGCGTGAGCGCCCCATCTGGCGGCTGGCCGATTCTGTTGGGCATTTCCTTCCCGAAGAGCGGGACGCATCTGCTCGACCAGGTTTTGCTCGGATTTTCGACGGTTGCGCCGTTTTCGCGGCGTCTGCACTCGTTTTACGCCCAATATGACGGCGATACGGGCCGCAAACGTTCGAGCGCCGAAACCTCCGCCTGGCTCCAGTCGCTCCGTCCGCTGGATGTGACTTCGGCGCACCTGTTTGCTTCGCCCGAGGCTTTGCAGCGCGTGCTTACGTCCGCTTTCGTGCCCTATTTCATTTATCGTGACCCGCGCGACGTGGTTGTTTCGCACGTTTTCTACGTCACCGAAATGGAAAAGAACCACGTCCACCACGCCTATTACCAGACTTTGCCCAATTTCGACGACCGGCTCAAGGTCAGTATTTTGGGGATTCCTGATTCGGCGGTTGAGTTTCCGGATATCGCCGGACGATTTGCCCCTTATTTGGGTTGGATTGACTGTCCCGAAGTGCTTAATATCCATTTTGAAGACTTCATCCACGACCGACCCGGAACGTTGAACCGCATCGTTGACCATTTCCTGGCCCGCGCGCCGCTGACGGTTGCGCGCGAGACGATTCTGGCGGCGCTGGAGGCTTCGATCAATCCCCAAAAATCCCCAACCTTCCGCTCCGGCAAAACCGGCGAGTGGAAGAAATATTTCAAAGCTGAGCACAAAGCCATTTTCAAGGAAATTGCCGGAGATTTGTTGGTTCAGCTCGGCTACGAACGCGATCAGGAATGGTGAAAAAATGATTCGGTATAATTTGACCAATTCCCTATTCCCCACTTACTAAGCCCATGACAACCATTGCCGCTCTTGTCCCCATGCGTCACAACAGTCAGCGCGTACCCGGTAAAAACTACCGTCCGCTGGCGGGAAAACCGCTGTACCAGCACATCATCGAAACGCTGATTGCCGTACCAGAAGTCAACTCGATCCTGGTCGATACCGACTCTGCGCCAGTGATGGAAGGTTTGCGGCGCGATTTTCCGCAGGTAAAGCTCATCGAGCGCCCGGAACATCTGCGCGCGCCGGAAATTCCGATGAACGAGATTCTGGCGTATGACACGGCCAAACTGGAGGCGGATTTTTATCTCCAAACTCACAGCACCAATCCGCTCTTGAAAGCGGAAACCGTTTCCGGGGCGGTTGGAAAATTTCTCGCGCAGTATCCGGCTTACGATTCAATGTTCTCCGTCACCCGGCTGCAAACCCGTTTATGGGATTCCCTGACCCGCGCCATCAACCACAACCCGGCGATTTTGCTCCAGACCCAGGATTTGCCGCCGATTTACGAAGAGAATTCTTGCTTTTACCTGTTTACCCGTCAAAACCTGATGCAGCGCCGCAACCGGTTGGGTGAGCGCCCGCTGATGTTTGAGATTCCACGCAACGAAGCGGTGGATATCGATGAAGAGTTTGATTTCCAACTGGCGGACCTGATGATGCGCGCCCGGTTGGGGGCGACCAAATGAGTCTCAGCGGCGTCAAAGGCTCCAAAACGGAAGCCTGGCTGGCGGGTGGCCTGGTGGCGTTCGCCGCCGCGCTGACCTATGGGATTTTGATTCCGCAGTTGGGGTTTTATCGCGACGATTGGTATATGCTGTGGGCCGGGCAGTCCAATTTGGGGCTTTCCGGCATCATTCAGCTTTTTCAAACCGACCGTCCGCTGATTGGCTGGACGTACGCCCTGATTTTTAAGTTGATTGGCGCGAATGCGCTTTACTGGCAGCTCTACGCCCTGATTTTGAAGATTCTGACCGGTCTGACTTTTCTGTGGATTGCGCGGTTGGTCTGGCCGGAAAGACGACTGGAAACCACCTTCGCTGCGCTGTTGTTTGTCCTGTACCCCGGCTTTTATCAACAGCCGGTGGCAGCGACTTTTGCGACGGATTTGATCGGCTTGAATGCGGCTTTTGTCTCGATCGCGCTGACAATTTATGCCGTCCGAACGCCGAATCTGCTGCTGCGAGGTTTGGTCACTTTGTTTGCGGCGCTGCTCGGCCTGTTTTATGTGGCGCTCTACGAAGCGACCATCGGGCTGGAGGCGGTGCGCTGGGCGTTGGTCTGGTACATGCTGTGGCGGGAAAAACCTGCCAGGTTCAAAGAAGTAAGCCTGCGCGCGCTGAAAACACTGCTGCCATATCTGTTGATGATTGCCGGATTTGTTTTTTGGCGACTGGTCTTCTTCAAAAGCGTGCGGCGCGCCACCAATCTGGATGTTCTGCTGGCGGACTACGCCAGTAATCCGCTCTACAGCGTTTTCCAAATCTTTATCGGTTATCTGAAGGATTTGTTTGAGACGGTTGTCTCAGCCTGGTTTGTTCCTTTTTATCAGTTTACCGCCGAGGGACGTTTTTCCAGCTTTCTTCCGGCGCTGGGATTGTCGCTGGTGGTGCTATCGCTGGTGGGCGCTTATTTTGCCTGGATGCGCCGTCAGAACGCTGATGAAGTTGTCAGCGGGGACCCGGTTTCCCGTCAGATGCTCTGGATCGGGCTGATTGGCGTTGCCATCCCCTCGGCGGTGATCGTTTTGCTCGGGCGGAACGTCCTGTTCAGCACGCAATGGGATCGCTATACCACCCAATCCATGCTGGGCGTGGCGCTGCTGGTGACCGGATTCGCGTTTTTTTCCCTGCGCGGCTCCACGCGTTGGGCGGTTCTGTTTACGCTGATTTTCCTGGCGGTGATGACGCACTATCACAGTGCCGCGTATTACAGCCGTTTTTGGGAAACGGAGCGCAACCTGGTCTGGCAGTTGACCTGGCGCGCCCCGGCGCTCCAGCCTGGCAGCACCGTGATCGTTTCCTTCCCGGACGGCTACCGGCTGGCTGAGGAATATGAAGTTTGGGGGCCGCTGAATATGACCTATTATCCCGGTCAGGCCATCCAGGTCAGCGGGCAAATTCCATATGACGGGCTGGTGCTGGATTTGCGCGAAGGCAAAAAGGAAGTGCGCCTGATGCGCAATATTCCCGTCAAGCGCAATTATGGCCAGTCGCTGATTATTTCCATGCCGTCCGGGAATTCCTGCCTGCATGTGCTCGACGGAAAACACCTGGCGCTGCCCTATTTTGAGAACAGCCGCGTCAAGGATATTGCCGCATTTTCCAGGATTGACTTGATTGATCCAGGTAACGGGGCGGGAACGGCCGTCACGCCGCCGGTTGCCACTTTTGGCGCGGAACCGGGGCACGGTTGGTGCTATTTCTATCAGAAGATTGAGCTGGCTCTGCAAGCCGGGGATTTCGCGCAGGCGGCGCGCCTGTCCGATGAAGCTACCCAAAAAGGATTGAAAGTTTCCGATGAAACGGAATGGCTGCCGGTCATTGTGGCGTATGCCAACACCGGACAGGCTGAAAAAGCCTCCGCCGCGGCGAATGAGATCGATAAGTCGCTGCGCCGCTATATTTGTTTGCAGCAAGCGCCCGATGCTCCCTGGCCGCCGGGCTACAATGCGGAATTAATCCGCACTACGCTGTGCGGGGAGAAGTAGGCGCGTTAAAGATGAAAATCAACAAATATTTCTGGCCGCTCGTTTTGATCTTGCTGTTCATCTCTGCGCTTATCTATTTGCCGCTGGTGGGCAGTTTGGGGTATTACAAGGATGACTGGTATCTGATTTTCGATGCCCATTCGCAGGGCGCCGGTTTTTTTCATGAAGTCTATCGCATTGACCGTCCCGCCCGCGCCAATGTGATGCAATTTTTCTACGCCCTTTTTGGCGACCGGGTCTTGTTTTATCACCTGGCGGCTTATCTGTATCGTGTTGTCGCTGCCGTCGCGTTATTCTGGTCGCTCATCAAAACCTGGCCGCGGCGCACGGAGGCCGGTTTTGTCGCTGCGCTGCTGTTCCTGATCTATCCCGGTTTTCTTTCGCAAATTAATCCGATTGACTATCAAGCGCAGTTGCTGAGTCTGTGCCTGGCGCTGCTTTCCATTGCGCTGACGGTTCAGGCGCTTCAAACCGGGCGACTCATTCCACGGATCATTTATTCGGCGCTGTCGATTCTCCTTGGATGGGCTTATCTCCCGCTCGTGGAATATTTCATCGGTTTTGAAGCGCTGCGCTTGGTTCTGATTGTCCAGTTTTTGCTCAATCAAAAAGGCCGTTCGCTCAAGGATTTGCTGATTCCAACTTTGCGTTTGTGGCTGCCCTTTTTGAGCATTCCGTCCGTTTTTTTGGTCTGGAGACTCTTCTTTTTTGAGACGGAACGGCGCGCCACCGACGTTTCCCTGCAGCTGGGGCAGTTGTTCAGTTCCCCGCTGACCGGCTTGGGTTGGCTGCTTTCCCTGGCGCAAGACGCTGTCAAAGCCGTTTTCTTGGCCTGGGCTGTTCCCGTTTATAATCTTGCCTTTGACTTGCGGTTGCGCGATCTGCTGGCTGGCCTGGGAATTTCGGCCCTGGCGATTACTTTTGCCCTGACCGGTCTCTGGTGGCTAAGACGCGAGCCGGACGAAAAAGAATCCGATTGGCGCACGCAGTTCCTGGTGATCGGGACCATCGTGGTGCTGGCTGGTTTGCTGCCCGTCATCCTGGTCAATCGCCGCGCCGATTTTGGCGACTATTCCCGTTATCTGCTGGCAAGCGCCGCCGGGGCGGCCATGATCGTCACGGCGTTCATTTATTTACTGGAATATAAATACGTGCGCACCGTTTTTATCGCCCTTTTGGTTTTGGCCTCCGCCCTGACGCATTACTCAAACGCTGCCCAGGCCACGCTCGAAACGCGCAATCGCCTCGATTTCTGGTGGCAGGTCAGTTGGCGGGTTCCGGCTTTCGAAACCGGGACAACCCTGGTGGCGGATTATCCTGTCGGCGCGATTCAGGAAGATTACTTTGTTTGGGGCCCGGCCAATCTGATTTATCGGTCAGAAAAGCAGGGACAAATTCCGCTTGAGATCAAACTACCAGCCGCTGTTTTGACGGACGACACGGTTTTGCAGATTCTGCGCGGAAAGGGTGATGAGACTCAGCTGCGGCGTGGTAATAACGTCGTCCGCGACTTTGGAAATGTCCTCGTTTTGACTCAATCTTCCCCCGGCAGCTGCGTCCGGGTGATTGACGGGAATTCCCCCGAATTATCGGAAAAAGACCGGCAGCGCATCCTGTTGATTGCGAAAAATTCAAAAATCAAAAACGTTCTGGCGGAGGCCAAGTCGCCCACGCCGTCCGCCGAGATTTTTGGCGCTGAACCGGCCCACGGCTGGTGTTATTATTATCAGAAAGCTGCGCTCGCCCGCCAGCTGGGTGACTGGAAAAATGTGTCCGCGCTCGGCGAAAAAGCGCTTGCCGCGGGTTTTTATCCGTCCGATAAGATCGAATGGATGCCTTTCCTGCAAGCTTATGTTTCCCTTGGCCAAAAAGAGAAATTACGCCGTTTTGTGAGTATCATGGGAGAAAGTCCGTTCATCCAGAAACAGGTTTGCGTCACGCTGAGCGCCAGCACGACCGACCCGGAACTGCTCGCCACGATCAAAGAATCCTTTTGCAAATAAACTTCAAGGTGCTGCGAATGTCAACTGTCCTTTTTTCTGCCCCCTACATGCTCCCGTTTGTGGAGCGCTTCCGCCCCATTTTCGATTCCTACGGGATCGAGCTGATTACGCCCGAAGTCCATGAGCGCCTGGAAGAAGTCGATATTTTGAAATACGCCGGTCAATTTGACGGTACCATTTGCGGCGATGACCGTTACACTCCGCGCGCGCTGGAAGCCTGCGCTCCGCGCCTGAAAATCATCTCCAAGTGGGGAACTGGGGTAGATTCGATCCACGCTGAAAGCTGCGCCCGTTTGGGAATCAAGCTGGGTCGCACCCCGAACGCTTTCACGCTCCCGGTAGCGGATTCCGTGATGGGATACATTCTCGCCTTTGCGCGCCGCCAGCCCTGGATGGACACATCCATGAAAGCCGGTACCTGGGACAAAATCCCCGGCAAAGCCCTGCACGAACAGACACTCGGCATCATCGGCGTCGGCACGATTGGCAAGACGCTCGCCCGGCGCGCCCGCGCCTTTGGGATGAAAATCATCGGGACGGATATTGTCGACATCGACCATGTTTTCATCGCTGAAACCGGTATCCAGATGACCGATTTATCCACGCTGCTGGTTAATTCCGACTATATCAGCGTCAACTGCGATTTAAACCCCACTTCGCGGCAGCTGATCAACGCCCAGACACTGCAGCACGCCAGGCCGAGCGCCATTTTCATCAACACCGCGCGCGGCCCGATCGTGGACGAATCCGCCCTGATAGCGGCGCTGCAATCGTCCAAACTGGGTGGCGCCGCGTTGGATGTGTTCGAAGTCGAGCCGCTGCCGCTTGACAGCCCGCTGCTCGGCATGGACAACGTCATGCTGGCTCCGCATAATGCCAATTCCAGCCCGGCGGCCTGGGAACGGGTTCACTGGAACACCATCAAGAATCTGCTCGATGGGCTAGGGTTGGACAGCAGCCGACTCGATTCATTCCGCGTTGCGTAGACCTGTTCCGTTTGCTCTTACGAAAAAATATATGGAAGAAAACCTATGACTGACACTCAAAAAACTGTCCTGATTACCGGCGCTGGCGGCGGAATTGGCCGCGCGACGGTGGCGTTCTTTACTCAAAAAGGCTGGCACGTGATCGGAGTGGATCGCGCTCCGTTTGGGGATGGCTTCCCCGAAAACGGTCATTTCATCCAGGCCGATATTTCCCAACCCGAAGTGCTGGAACAGATCTTCATGCAGACTCGCGCCTCCACGCCGAAGCTCGACGCTCTCATCAATAATGCCGCGCTGCAGGTGGCCAAAGCGCTCATCGAAACGACTGTCGAAGAATGGGACGCGGTTATGGCATCCAATCTGCGCTCAGCTTTTTTGTTTGCCAAGCTGTCCTATCCACTGTTCAAAGCGGCCGGAGGGGGCGCGATTGTGAATGTTTCATCCGTCCATGCCGTGCAGACTTCGGCCAACATTGCAGCTTATGCCGCCAGCAAGGGCGGATTATTGGCGTTGACGCGCGCCATGGCGATTGAATTCGCGCCTGACAACATCCGCGTCAACACCATCTTGCCCGGCGCAGTCGATACGCCTATGCTGCGCGCCGGGCTCGGTCGTGGACACGTCGGCTCGGGCGACATGCAATCCCGTCTCGACAACCTGGCCCGTAAAACTGTCAATGGACGCATCGGTCGGGCCGAGGAAATCGCCTCCGCCATCTATTTCCTGGCCGATAACGAACAATCCTCCTTCATGACCGGTCAGGCCATGATCGTCGACGGCGGCGCAACGGCGCGATTGAGTACCGAGTAATTGGGAGGTTGGTAGGATGGTAGATTGGTAAACTGACCGAACCGGTTTCCCAATTTCCCACTCCACCATTCTCCAATTTACCAATTTCCAATTTCCCACTCCCCAATCTACTAATTTCCCAACCTACCACCCACCATGAAACAATCCCTTAAAAGCTCTTTCCTTTGGCCGTTCATCCGCGACACTTATATTGCCGCGCGTGACTTGCCGCAGCTGCCCGCTGCCTATCTGCATCCCTGGCGGCGCGCGGCCATCCGCCGTTTGGCGGAGCTCAAAGATGTTCACGCCGGGCAGCGCGCCTTCATTATTGGCAATGGCCCCAGTCTGAAGCAGACCGACTTGAGCAAGCTCAAAGGGGAGATTACTTTCGGGATGAATCGCATCTACCTGATGTTCCCCGATCTCGGTTTCAGCACCACCTATTTAAGCGTGGTCAACGACCTGGTCATCGAACAAACCGCCAGCGACCTCGCCGCCCTCCAGATTCCCAAATTCCTGTGCTGGCGTTCGCGCCGCTTTTTCTCCCCGGATCAATTTACCGATTCCCAATCTGCCAATCTCCCCACCTTCCTCCACACCACCTACGATTCGCCGCGTTTTTCAACCGACGTCCGCGGGCGCATTTGGGAGGGCGCGACCGTCACGTATGTCACGCTGCAGCTTGCTTTTCACATGGGCTTTCGCGAAGTCATCCTGATCGGCGTTGATCACAACTACACCACCACCGGCACGCCCAATACCACCATCACCTCCACCGGCGACGACCCCAACCATTTTTCAGGCCAATATTTTGGTAAAGGCTTCCGCTGGCAGCTTCCCGACCTGGAAACGTCTGAAATGGCTTATAAAATGGCGCGCAAAGCTTATGAAAGCGCTGGTCGGCGCATCGTCGATGCCACCGTGGGCGGAAAATTGACCATTTTTGAAAAAATGGATTACCCCGCCCTCTTTTAGCGAATCTCGCTTTGAACAAGACTCCCCGTCACCTGTTTTCCGCCAAACTGGCTTTTCCCCTCATCCTGGCTTTGCTGCTCGGGCTGGGAGCTTTTCTCCGTTTCAGTGACCTGTCGGCCCCGCTGTTGGATTTTCATCCCACCCGTCAGCTTTTTTCCGCCATCAAAGCACGCGGACTCTACTTCCAATCTCTGCCCGACGCCCCGGCCTGGCAAAAAGACCTGGCGCTCCGTCAATACAGCGGCGAAGCGACGATTGAACCGCCGCTTGTGGAACATCTCGCCGTTTTCTTTTATGCCCGCTTTGGCGAGCAGACTGCTTTTCCGCGCGCCGCGTCAGGCCTATTCTGGCTGATCGGTGCTATTTTTCTCTTTTGGCTTTCCAAAAACCTGACAGGTTCATCCAACGCCGCACTATTTTCCCTGGCTTTTTACCTGCTGCTGCCCTATGGCATCACCGCCAGCCGCGCCTTTCAGCCAGACCCGTTAATGGTGATGTTCATCATCATCTTCTGGTGGAGTGTGGAACACTGGTCGCGCAGGCCTTCCTGGGGCTGGACGCTGATCTCCGGGCTTTCCGGCGGGCTGGCAATCCTGGTGAAATTCCCGGCGGCTTTTTTTGTGATTGGCGCGGCCCTGGCGGCAATTCTTGCTCATCTCGGTTTCGTAAAATCCCTGAAACTTCCCCAAACCTGGGCGCTGGCTGTGCTGGGTGTCTTGCCGCCCGCCGCCTATCTTTACTACGGCCTGTATGTTGACGGTTCCTTGCGCCAGCAGTTTGGCGGACGGTTTTATCCTGAATTGTGGATCAGCCCGTTTTTTTACTTGCGCTGGTTTCTGAAGCTCGAAAACGTCGTCAACATCCTGTGGATTGCGCTGGCTTTATTCGGTTGGCTGGTGTTTGCCAGCAAGCCCGCAAAAACTTTTCTCTCCGGTCTGTGGATTGCCTATCTCATTTTTGGCCTGACTTTTGCCCATCACATCTCCAGCCATGATTATTACAGCCTGCCGTTCATTCCCATCGCGGCCCTGTCGATTGCACCGCTGGCAGGTGCGTTTCTCCCGGTATTCTTGAAAAAAATTCGGTCCGTTCGTTCTCTGCAACTGCTGGTGCTGGTCTTAATCCTGTTGACGCTCTCATTCTATTCCATCGATCAATACCTGGCCCGCCGCGCCAATGACTATCGTCCACAGGCCGCTTTTTGGGCGCAAGTTGGCGAGACCATCGGGCACCAGCCCGGCGCCGTTGCCCTGACAACGGATTACGGCTATCCGTTGGCTTATTATGGCTGGCAGAACGCTGATCCCTGGCCGCTTGCGCCTGATATTCAGGATTTTGATGAAGTTTTTTCGCGGCTGAGGCAGGGCAAGTCCTATTTTCTCGTCACCGATTTCGACGAGTATGAGCGTCAGCCCGAGCTGCAAAAAAGGCTCAACGAAAAATTCCCGGTTTTGGCGCAGGGAAGAGGCTTCATCGTTTTTGATCTTTACCATCCCAAGCAGTGATTAAATTGCCAACTGTCAGCATTGTCACCCCGTCATACAATCAGGCCCGCTTTCTTGAGCAGACCATCCGCTCGGTGCTGGAGCAGGATTTCCCGTCGCAGGAGTATTTCGTCATGGATGGCGGCTCGACCGATTCCAGCGTGGAAATCATTCATCGCTACGAATCCCGGCTGGCGGGTTGGGTTTCGGAAAAAGACAAAGGGCAGGCGGATGCCATCAATAAGGGATTAAAAGCTGCGGGTGGAGAAATCGTCGCCTGGTTAAATTCGGACGATTTCTATTTGCCTGGAGCCATCTCCCGCGCGGTAAAAGCCTTTGAGAAAAATCCGCAGGCCGGGCTGGTCTATGGCGATGTTTTATCGGTGGATGCCGACGGAAAAACTTTTAATCTGCAAAAGTTTCAACCGTACACTTTCACCGATCTGTTATCGTTCAAAATCATCAGTCAACCGGCCGTTTTCATCCGCCGCTCGGTGCTTGAGCAGGCTGGCCTGCTGGATGACAGCTTTCACATGCTGCTTGACCATCACCTGTGGCTGCGCATGGCGCGTCTCGCGCCGGTGATCTACATCCCCGAGACGCTGGCGGCGGCGCGCTACCATGCCGAGGCCAAAAACCTGGCGCATACTGCGGATTTTGGACGCGAAGGCTGGCGCATCGTCAAATGGCTGGAAGCCAGCCCGCAGTTTTCGTCCGCTTTCGAGCAAAACAAAGCCCGGATTTTGGGCGGGGCCAACCGTTTCGACGCTTTTTACCTGCTTGATGGCGGTCAATATGCCGCCGCGCTTTCCGCTTATTGGCGCGCCTTTCAGTTTGATCCGCCGGTGGCGTTGAAGGAATGGCACCGGATAATTTATGCCATCCTGGCCTTGTGCGGCTTGGCGCGCCTGCGCGCAATCTACATGCGCCTGCGGACCTGGCTGAAAATGATGCAGCGCAAATCATAATTTCAAATGACGTAGGTAAAACGGAGATTGTTTTTCTTGTCGAAAGACCGTATACTTTAATATAGAGATGATCAGATGGGAAGCTTTCCGGTTTTTCTGAGAATTTCCTGGGTGAGCGGGCCGAATACAAACAAGGAGAGTGAATGAAAAAAGAAGTCGGTTTATGGATTGATCACAAGAAGACAGTGATCGTGACCGGTGATGGGGAAGAGCTAAAAATTCTAGAATCTGACATGGAGAAGCACATCCGCTTTGCTGGCGGAACGCACGGGAAGACAGCTTACTCGGCGCAGTATTTCCCGGCGGAAGATCAGCGCGATCGACGTTTCATCGAACATCTCAACAAGTATTACGCAGAAGTCATCGCGCACATTCAGGGTGCAGAAGCTATTCTGATTTTTGGCCCTGGGGAGGCGAAATTTGAACTCGAAAAACGGCTCAGGCACGCAGAGCTTCAGAATCTAATTATTGGAATTGAACCGGCAGATAAATTGACCGACCGGCAGATTATGGCGAAAGTGAAAACATTCTTTATCAGCCAGCGACAAGAAGCTCAGTAACTCCAGGCTGGAGAGACCGCCCACCCCTTGCCCCTCTCCTGAAACTGGGAGAGGGGTTTGCAATCCGGGCAAAACAGGGTAACATCATCTGTGAGAACCACTCTGTCAGCTTTTATGAAATATCAGGAATTTAATTTATGCCGACCGAACAGGAAGTTTATCAACAGCACGCTGAACAATATGAGCGCCTGATCCAACGTGAGGATTATCAGAATCACATCTTACGCGCTGTGGAACAAATTTGTCCGCTCAAGGGGCTGGATGTCATCGACCTGGGCGCGGGAACCGGGCGCGTCACGCGGATTCTCGCGCCGCGTGTCAACACCATCAGGGCCTACGATTCGTCCGCGCACATGCTGTCAAAGGCGCAATCTTCCCTGCATGCGATGGGCATGACCAACTGGCAGGCTGGGGTTGCCGATCATCGTCACATCCCGGTGCCCGATGCCAGCGCCGACCTGGTCATCTCCGGCTGGAGTTTTTCCTACCTGGCGGTTTGGGGCGGCGAAAAGTGGCGCGAGGAGCTGGAGACTGGCTACGCCGAGATTCTCCGGATTCTGCGCCCGGGCGGATATATCATCCTGTTGGAAACGATGGGCACTGGCGAAGAATCCCCCAATCCGCCGGAACATGTGACCGGGTATTATGCCTGGTTGGCAGAAAAAGGCTTTGAATCCACCTGGATTCGAACGGATTATCGTTTTAGGTCACTGGCCGAAGCGGCGGAACTGTCCAAATTTTTCTTTGGTGAAAAGCTTGGGCGCGAAGTGTCCACAAAAAAATGGATTATTCTGCCGGAATGTACCGGTGTATGGTGGCAAAGAAAATAAATCGCCTGTGGTGATTTGGGAATATAAAAAGTCTTGGAATGCATACGCTGCATTCCAGGACTTTTTGCTTACTTCCGCGATTGGAAAAAACTAAAAGCCCACGTTTTCTTTGACGATGACAATCGTGATGCGACCCGGGGCAACTTCGCGGTTGACGATCAGCAGCTTGGCGATGGTGCTGTGCATGCCGTATGCCTTCAAGGCGCGCGCGTCTTCCAGGGCGTAGGTGTATTCTTCGATGCGCTTCATGCCTTCTTCAACGGTCGGGACAATCTTCTGCGAACCGACCACCCAGATGACCTTGGCGGCGCCGGAAGCATAGGATGCAAGCTGGCTGCCGGTGGCAGAAGCGATGATGGCAACGCCGGTTTCGGTCAGGGCATGCACGCTGCCGAGCACGTATTCAGGCACGGCGCCCAATTTATTCATTTCGCGGCCCTGGGTCTGGTAATCGAGCTTGGACAGTTTCACGCGCAGCGAATCATAGCGCCCGGATTTATCGACATCGTCCGTGATGCCCAGAACGTTGAGTGTGGTGGAGCTTGAAATGAAAGCCTCGGCTCCAGCGGGGAGCAGTTCCGCGACTTTTTCTCGGGCTTTGGCGCCATTTTCAACAACCTCGGCGTTGATGCCATTCGCTTCGAGCGCTTTGACGGTGCGCTCAATCTGCGCGTCTGAAGCCAGTTGAGCGTAAGCCAGGTTAGGAACAAGGGCGGTTTCGACAGGGGTAGCCATATTGTGTGTTCTCCTTTGATTTGTTCGGCCCCGGTGATTGCCGGGGAGAGTCTGATGGGTGAGTTTAGGCAGTCAGAAAGTCTTGAATTGCTACTTCCTTGACTCGCCTTGGGTATTGTGTTATCTTCGGTACATACGTTGCGTAAACAACAACTGTTGCCAAATTTACCACTTTTGACCGGTCAGCGTCAACCATCAATAGCCGACTTCTGTTGCATAAGCAACACTGGAGCAAAAATGTTGTCAACCGAATCAGAGAAACTCGATCCACGCGTCAAACGCACCCGACATATGATTGAACAGGCTTTTATGGAACTGGTGACTGAAAAAGGCTTCCAAGCTGTCAGCGTGCAAGATGTGACCGAACGCGCCGGAATCAATCGCGCCACCTTCTACGCTCACTTCCCCGATAAATTCGCCCTGCTCGACCATGCCATCCGACAGGATTTCCACGCTGAGATTGAGAAACGGACGCTGAATGTCTGTCATTTCAGCCAGGATAATTTGCGCAACCTGATTATCGCAGTCTGCGAATTTGTCGCCAATGCTCACGGTCATTGCGCCGTCAGCGAGCAGCAATTCCAGGCGTTGGTGGAATCCCAGGTGCGTTCACAAATCTACGGGCTACTGTATCACTGGCTGGAGAAAATTCCGTTAATCCAAAATACCCCGATTACCCGCGAATATGCCGCCACATCTGCCAGTTGGGCTATTTATGGACTGGCGACGGAATGGAGTCGCAACAAACGCCAGCCGCCCGTTGAAAAATACGCCGATGAAGTCTTTCCATTGATTGCTGCCAACCTGGGACTGACGATTGAACTGGCCTGAAACCGCCTGAACTCGGAGCGTTTCGAAAATTGAAAAACGGTGGGCAGAATTAAACAAGATATTGCCAGTGGGGGAGCTCGGAATCGGACGAAAGTGGACAAGGATATTTGTCATACTTCCGAATCGGCAAAATAGTGACAAGAAGCAGTCCAATAACACATTGCATGGAATCCTAGAAGAGGTTGATAATAGAAGTATGTCCCGAAAGGATTTTCTATCAACCTTTTTGGCGTACTTTTGCCATGATGTCCGCCTCGCCTGATGGGTGTTATGCACACCTATCAGGCTTTTTTTCTTAACTGACTGCTCCCTTGCGGAGACAAAACCACTTTCGAAGGAGAATGAATGGAGACACCCTGGGAATATCGTTACGCCCATCGTATGCAAAAGATGGGAAGTTCAGTCATCCGTGAACTGCTGAAATTGACTGAACAACCGGATATTATCTCTTTCGGCGGCGGGCTGCCTGCCCCGGAAGTGTTCCCGTTGAAGCAATTTAAGGAAGCCTGCAACTCCGTGCTCGAACATGATGGCGCGCAGGCTCTGCAATACGGCACCACCGAAGGCTACCTGCCGCTGCGCAAGATGATCGCGCGCCATTCCCTGCGTTATAGTGTGGAGGTTGAACCGGAAAACATCCTGATCACTTCCGGTTCACAACAGGCGCTGGATTTTATCGGGCGGCTGTTCTTGAATCGCGGCGATTACATCGTGGTTGAATCGCCCACGTATTTGGGCGCGCTGCAAGCCTGGAATGCCTACGGTGCGCAGTATATTTCCGTTCCGATGGACGAACACGGCATGATCGTGGCTGAACTGGAAAAGGCCCTGCGGATTGGACCAAAGTTCATCTACATCCTGCCGAATTTCCAGAACCCAAGCGGCGCCACCCTGAGCCTGGAACGCCGCAAGCAGATCGTTGAACTGGCTGACAAGTACGGCGTCCCGATTGTCGAGGATGATCCCTACGGGCAACTGCGCTACGAAGGCGACCACCTGCCTTCGATAAATTACTTGGATAGCGAATATCGCGGCGAAGACGCTGCTTATACAGGCAATGTCATCTACCTGAGCACTTTTTCCAAGCTGCTTTCACCCGGTTTGCGCGTGGCCTGGGTCATCGCTCCGCAGCAAGTCATCAAGAAACTGGTTCACACCAAACAAGCTGCCGATCTGCACACCGCCACCTTCAACCAGATGGTGGCTTACGAAGTCAGCAAGGGCGGCTTTTTGGATGAGCACGTTAAGCTCATTCGCGCCACATACAAAGAACGCCGCGATGTGATGCTCGAAACGATGGAAGAAATCTGGCCTGCCGAAACGAGCTGGACCAGACCGCAGGGCGGGATGTTCCTGTGGGGCGTTCTCCCCGAAGGGATGGACACGGCTGAAGTGATTAAGCTGGCGATTGAGCGAAAGGTGGCCTTTGTCCCCGGCGCGGCCTTCCACGCCAACGGCGGCGGGAAAAACACCATGCGGCTGAACTTCTCGTATTGTTCGCCCGAGGCCATCCGCGAAGGCACAACCCGCCTGGGAATGTTGCTGCGAGAATTGGTCAAGAAAAACGGAATTCACAGTTAAAAGTAAATTTCCTGCAAGGCATCAAAAACCGGGTCTCGCCACGAGACCCGGTTTTTTAGTCTATTCTTCAACGTATGGAACATAATCGGCGCGTGCCAGGCCCTGGGCGATGGCTTTTTGCGCCACGGCGCGCGCCACCGCCAGATGGACTTTTTTATCCAGCGGATTTGGCACAAGTTCACCGGGTGGAGCCATGTCGGCGATGGTTTGGGCAGCGGCCAGCAGCATTTCATGTGAGATGCGCGAGGCATTGGCATCCACCGCGCCACGGAAAATACCGGGGAAACCGAGCACATTGTTGACGGATTTACCGTCAGCAGCGAAGGCTGCGCCATGTTTCAGCGCCACTTCCGGGTCAATTTCGGGATTTGGGTTGGAAAGGGCCAGGATAATCTGTCCCTGGCGCACCATTTCAGGCTTGATCAAGCCTGAAACGCCTGTGGTGGAAATGACGATATCGCAATTTGCCATGATCTCGCGCAGTGTGGAGGGCCGTCCGCCAGCTGCTTCAAGGCGTTTGAGCGCCTCGGGATTCAAGTCCGCGCCCCAGACGGGATTGCCTGTCAGCCGCATGATCATGTTTGCGGTGGCGAATCCGGCCGCGCCCAGGCCGATTTGTCCGATTTTGGCCGAGGAGAGATAAACGCCCGATTGACGGGAGGCCACCATCAGCGCGGCGGTGGTCACAACGGCTGTCCCGTGTTGGTCATCGTGCATGACGGGAATATCCAGCCGTTTTTGCAGTCGTTCCTCAATCTCAAAACAGCGTGGCGCAGAAATATCTTCCAGCTGGATGGCGGCAAACGTCTGGGCTATGGTGGCGATTGTTTCGACGATCAGATCGGTATCTTGCGTATTGAGCAGAATCGGGATGCCTGATAATCCCACCAGTGTTTCCATCAGCATGGCTTTGCCTTCCATGACCGGCATGCCCGCCAGGGCGCCGATATCGCCCAACCCGAGCACCGCCGAGCCATCGGTAACGATGGCAACCATGTGACTGGTGGATGTGTACAGGCGCGCCATGGATGGGTCTTTGGCGATTTTGAGACAGACTTCCGCCACGCCGGGGGTGTAGACTTTGCGCAGGGTGGCGAGGGAATCGATCGGATAGCGTGAACGGATGGCGATTTTGCCCTTGAGATGCAGGGCCAGCACTTCGTCACGCACGTCCATGACGACGGTGCCTTCGTTCGCGTGCATGGCTTTGAGAACTATCTCAAACTGGCCCAGGTCATCGGTATAGATCGTAATGTCGCGGACAACGTGCTGCGAGGTTTCGGTCAGCATACTAATATCGCCGACGGTGCCCCCGGCATCTGAAATCGCCATCAGCAGGCGCGCAAGCTGTCCGACGGTCTGGTCGTTGCGGACGTTTACTGTGCGGCTTACTTTTCGTTCCCAGGCCATAGTTCCCTCTGCTCAAGTAACGGAATAAGTTCATGGTGTGATTGAATGACCGGGCAGCCGGGCGCGTCGAATAGATTTTCAGGATCTATCAAAACCGGATTCAGCCCGGCGTTTCGCGCGCCCACAACATCCGCGTAATAATTATCGCCGACGTAGATCGTTTCCGTCGCCTGAAGGTTGCCCATTTTTAACCCATGCAGGAATATCTCCTTGTTGGGTTTCCATGAGTTGACATCTCCGGCGGCGAGCGAAAAATCAAAATACTCGCCAATGCCCAATTCATTCAAATATTCGCCAAAAGGTTCCTCGCGGTTGGAAATCACTCCCAACGTCAACCCGGTTTCGCGCAGGCAGGTCAAAGTCTCCTGAACACCTTGCATGAGCACATCTTCGGGATGAAAGTGCTCGCTCATGTAGCGATTAATCTGCGGGCCCAGGGCTTTCGCCTGTTCAGACTCCACGCCCAAAGCCAGCAGTTGGCGGGAGCTGTAATTGGCCCAGAAAGCTTCGCTTTCACCGAAAAGCGCACGATCGGCGCGCAGTTCGGCTGATTCTGCCCAGTAGGAGTGTTCCCAGCGCGCAGCGCGGCGGCGTGTTTCGTCCGTGATGGCGATGCCTAGTTCAGTAACACGGTCTGCAAAGAACTGTCGCCCCAAAGGGCGACCAATTCGAAGCGTTCCGTCCAAATCATAGAGAATGGCGCGAATGGTCATAGATGTTATCCGCCGATCTGATTCATGGCGCGGTTGAGCGGAATCAGGCCTTCATCCAGGCCGTGGCCCCAGGGTTTGTGCCAGACGCCATCCAGGATCAGCGCGCGCAAGTCATCGGTGCTGGCGCCATTGCGCATGGGTGTCAGCAAATCGATCTCTTTTTCGCGCAACAGGCACATGCGTAAAACGCCGTCGGCTGTCAGGCGGGCGCGGGTGCAGGCGGAACAGAATGGAACGGTAACGGATGAGATGAATCCCAACTCGCCTTTGCCGCCGCGGATGCGATAGATGCGCGCTTCCCCGTCATATTTACCGGTGGCTTCGAGCGGCCCAAACTCTGATTCGATTTTCTGCTGAATTTGCGCGGCGGTGACGATTTGTTGAGTCTGGATATCGGTTACTCCGGCGAAGGGCATCATCTCGATATAGCGCATTTGCCAGGGCCGGTCAATTGTCAACGCTGCCAGGTCGATGACATCTTCCTCGTTATAGCCTTTGACTACTACCGCATTGAGCTTCACCGGCGTAAGCCCGGCTTGTTCAGCCGAAAGAATGCCTTTCCAGACGTCCTCGAGCTTGCCCCAGCGCGTCAAACGGCGGAACTTGTCATTATCAAGGGTGTCGATGGAAATATTCACTCGCTGAAGTCCGGCCTCCTTTAACGGTTGCGCCAGTCGTGTGAGCAAAATCCCGTTGGTCGTCATCGAAAGCGAGCGAATGCCCGGAGTGGATGCGATGCCGCGGACAATCCCCACGATATTTGCGCGAACGGTGGGTTCGCCGCCGGTCAGCCGGATCTTGTCGAAACCCAGGCTGGCGAACAGGCGCGTCAGAGTCAGGATCTCGTCATCTTGCAGCAAATCTGCGTTTGGGCGAAAGGTCTGATCCTCGGGCATGCAGTAAATACAGCGCAAGTTGCAATGATCGGTCAGTGAGATGCGCAGGTAGTGTATGTTTCGTCCAAATCGATCGAGTGCCATGTTTTCCTCTTTGATTTATTCTTGCCTAAACATCCAAACATTTACGCAGTTTTCCGCACAGGAAAAAGACGTTCGGTTTTGGATATTTCTGCACATCGATGTAGTTCATACCATTAAGTGGCACCATTATACCCTGCCGTATTATTAGAAGTTTAAAAGAGAACTGCGAGCGTAATTGACGCAATTGGGCGGGCATGCTATGATGATAATGTAATTATCTTTATTTATCACTGCAGTTGCCTTATTTCTAAACCGAGACCGTCATCTTTATTTATTTTTGACACAATTTGTTTAGCGATTGGTGCGATCGGCAGTAGAAGGAGTTCTTATGAGCCCTGATTTTATTATTCGCATCGTCGGTATGATTGTAGGTGCCATCTTGAGCGGTTACTGGGGGTTTTGGTTCAGCCGCATTAACGCTGCAGATCAATTCATGCCATATACCTTGGGAATGGGCACTGTCGGAGCCTTATTCGGCCTGATTGCCACACCCTATTTCACCACTTTTCCGGTGCGCGCCATCCGTCGCTTGCTGGTGCGGATTTCTGCTGAAAACCTGTTGGCCGGGTTGAGCGGATTGGTGGCTGGGTTGCTGGTGGCGGCGCTGCTGACTTTTCCACTTTCGATGCTGCCCGATCCGCTTGGGAACATCCTGCCTTTTATTTCGGTGATGTTATTTGGATATTTCGGCGTGGCGTTATTCGTCATGCGCCAGGCGGATATCATGGCTGTCTTGGGGGGCTTCGCCAATCGCGGCGGCGAAAGTTCCACTACGCCCAATGTGGCCTGGGGACAGGGCTCGCGCACAATTCTGCTGGATACGAGCGTGATCATCGATGGGCGTGTTTCCGATATTGCCAAGACAGGTTTCCTGCCTGGCACTTTGCTCATTCCACGCTTTGTGCTCAACGAGTTGCAATATATCGCTGATTCAGCTGACAGCCTGCGTCGACAGCGCGGACGACGCGGCATGGAAGTTCTCTCGGAGCTGCAAAAAGTCTCTGCTGTGAGTGTGCGCATCAGCGATATTGATGTGGAAGGTGTGCGCGAGGTGGATGACAAACTCGTCATCCTGGCACGTCAACTAAAATGTCCCATTCTCACCAACGACTACAACTTGAATCGCGTCGCCGAACTGCAGGGTGTCGTCATCCTGAATATCAACGAACTGGCGAATGCCGTCAAGTCGGTGGTTCTGCCGGGTGAGACGATGGGAATTGCCGTTATTCAGGAAGGCAAGGAAATGAACCAGGGTGTCGGCTACATGGATGACGGCACCATGGTCGTCGTGGAAGGCGGTAACCGATATATCGGGCAGACCAAAGCGGTGACAGTCACCAAAGTGCTCCAAACTGCCGCAGGTCGGATGATCTTTGCAAAGCCCGAAGATTAATTCACAACTTCAAAAGAGCGCGGTTCATTGAGCAGCGCTCTTTTTATTTGCCAGGAAATTGCATAAAAGGCGGCAGCAGAACTCGTCCCAACTTCGACGCTTTATGGTTATAATTTAATCATCAGGAGAGAAAGCATGATTCGTCTTTACAACACCCTCACTCGCAAAAAAGAAGACTTCCAGACGCTCGCACCGGGCGTGGTAAAAATGTATGTCTGCGGACCGACCGTCTACAATGACGCGCATGTTGGACATGCTATGTCCGCGTTGGTTTTCGATATTATTCGCCGCTACCTCGAATATCGCGGATTTAGTGTCAAGCACGTCATGAATTACACCGACGTGGATGATAAAATCATCAACCGCGCCAATCAGATGGGGATCGACCCTTTTATTCTCTCCCAAAAATACATCGACGATTTTGATCAGAACCTGACCGACCTGAACATTCAACCGGCCACGGCCAGGCCGCGCGTCAGCAAGACCATGCCGCAGATCATCGCCTTCGTGCAAGGGCTGATCGACAAAGGGTACGCCTACCCTGCTTCCAACGGCGATGTCTATTTTCGCGTCACCCGCGATGACGATTACGGCAAGCTTTCAGCGCGAAAACTGGACGATATGCAGGCTGGCTCACGCATCGAGGTCGAAGAACTCAAAGAAAATCCGATGGATTTTGCCCTCTGGAAAGCCGCCAAGCCCGGTGAACCTTTCTGGGAAAGCCCGTGGGGCAATGGCCGCCCCGGTTGGCATATCGAATGCTCCGCGATGAACTTGCAGGAACTTGGCGAACAGATCGACATTCACGGTGGCGGCAATGACCTGATTTTCCCGCACCATGAGAACGAAATTGCCCAATCCGAATCCTTCACCGGCAAGCAGTTCGCGCGCTACTGGATGCACAACGGCATGCTGCAGCTTGGCGGCGAGAAAATGTCCAAATCGCTGGGTAACATCATCAGCATCAAGGAATTCTTATCAAAGCGTGATGCGGATGTGATGCGCATGTTGGTGTTGAATGGTTCCTACCGCGCCCCGTTGATGTTTAATGAAGAAACCCTGGATGGCGCGGAAAAAGGCCTGGAGCGGATCAAATCTGCCCTGCGTCCGGCCTCCGCCAAAACAGCCTCCGCTTCGGTTGGAGCATTGAATGTGCTCTCCGCCCAACTGGAACTGACAAAAAACGGTTTTGATGCCGCCATGGACGACGATTTCAATACCGCTGGCGCGTTGGGCACGCTCTTTGATCTGGTGCGCGCCATCAACACCGCCCGCGATGCGGGTGCCGGTTCCGAACAAATCCAGCCATCCCAAACCATTCTGCGCGAATTGGCCGGTGTCTTTGGATTGCGTTTGAGCGAAAAGACCGGCTCAGAAGGCGCTGATAAATTTATCGACCTGCTGCTTGAAGCCCGGGCTGAAGCGCGCAAGCAAAAACTTTGGTCACTCTCCGACCTGATTCGTGACCGGCTCAAGGATCTTGGGGTGACCGTCGAAGATAGCAAAGATGGCGCCAACTGGCGCTGGGGTTAATTCCAGCATAACTTTACAAATGACATGCTATCCATGAGCCTGTACCTGGCACCTGGCGCTAGAGATGTGAGTTGCGTCAGGTGCCAGATGTGTATATTGACTTCCCTTATTCTCGGTGAGAATGTAATCAGCGAACCTAACAAAAATGGAACTTCTTCAGATGTCATACAATGGTAAACTAGCTCCACACCCTTGGACAATGCGCAACCGGGAAAACCCCGGGGCGCAAAGCCAAAGGGTTTATGGATATTAAGTAAAATGCTAAGTAAAATGCAGCCTGAAAGCCAAAGTTTTGCAGGGAACTTAAAAATATTTTTGGCGAGGCTGAATTCTCAAATTCGCAAAGATTTAATGTTACTGTCTCTGAATGGTTTTGTGATGGATCAAAGATAGCAGCCCTAAAAACAAAAAATAGATTATGGAAAATACATCGAGCCACATTCTGATTATTGACGATGACCATGCGCTTTTGATGGGCCTGAGTGCCGTGCTAAGGCGGGATGGATATAAGATTACAACCGCCGATCATGGTCAGAAAGGCATCCAGCTGGCGCGTGAAATTATGCCTGACTTATTGATTTGCGACTTGATGATGCCGCCTCCCAATGGGTTCAGTGTCCTTAGTATTCTCCAGGAAGACCCTCAAACAGCGCAATTACCTTTCATTTTTTTGACAGCGAGCGCCAACGAAGCAGACAAAATCAAGGGTTTACTTTCTGGAGCCGATGATTACATCACCAAGCCATTTTCCAAAGATGAATTGGTGGCGCGAATAACGGCTGTTTTGCGTCGTCGAGCAAAATCAGGCGCTCACAGGGATGAAAACAAAGATGTTTTGATTGCCAGGCTGCAGGAAAAAATTGCAACCGCTGTCGAAAATTCAAATACAAACTGGGAAGATTTTGTTTCCGGGCTGAGCAACATGATAGCCTTGCGTGACGATGAAACTGAAGTGCACAGCAAACATGTCACGGAAATTACCGAAAAGATGGCAAGGTCGCTGGGAATAAGCGGCGATGCGTTGCTTTACATTCGCTGGGGAGCACTGCTGCACGATGTTGGCAAGGTTGGCGTACCTGACAATATCCTGCTAAAACCGGGTCCATTGACACCAGATGAGCGCAAGATTATGATGCTTCATCCGGAGCTTGGATATCAGATCTTGCTTCCGTTAAAATTGCCAGCCGCCGCGTTGGAAATTCCACATTATCACCATGAAAAATGGGATGGCAGCGGTTATCCGAGCGGTTTGAGTGGCGAAAATATCCCTCTTTCAGCCAGAATATTTACCTTTGTTGATGTTTGGGATGCGTTATCCAGTGATCGCCCGTATCGCGCGGCCTGGACGACCGAGAAAATCACTGAATACGTCATTGGACAAGCTGGCACGAAATTTGATCCACAACTCGTCGAGAGCTTTTTGAAAACAGTTTCAGCCTAGAATCTTAAAAGGTCGCAAAAAAATGGTCAAGCCTTCTTATAAAATTCTGGTAATCGATGATGAAATCCATTTACTGGTAGGTATAAAAGGCTTGTTGGCACGCGCCGGGCACACAGCGATCACCGCCAGAGATAGTTTGAGCGGAATTGAAATGGCCGAAAAACATCTGCCGGATCTGATTTTGTGCGATATCATGATGCCTGGTCTGGATGGGTTCAAAGTTAAAGAGAAACTGAACGACAATCCCCTGACGAAAGACATCCCCTTTCTGTATATCTCAGCCAATGCCTCCCAGGCGGGAAAAATCAAGGGCTTCGAGGTAGGAGCGGATGATTACATCACCAAGCCTTTCAACCCCGACGAACTCTTGGCGCGCGTGGATGCCGTTTTCCGTCGCTTTGACAAGGGACGTTTGCAGGCCAGCCAGGAAGTTACTCAACAAATCACGCGCATGCAGCAGGAAATTTCCCACAACATCAGCCACGAACTGCGCACCCCCATGACCCAGATCTTAATGTCCCTGGATATTGTTTTAAGGGAAAAATACGAAGACCCTGAGACCCTGAAATGGTTTGTCGATACCGCACTGTCCCAATCGTTCCGGCTGAATGCCATCATTGACGATTTTATATTTTTGAGCAACTATGATGTTGGCCATAATACCTTTATGCGCCAAAAAATCCACCTTGACACTGACTTTATCGAACCGCTGAAACAACGCGAGAAATTGTACGAAGATAAAAATATGAATTTGCAGGTCAAGATCGAACCGGGTGTTGTCATCCATGCCCCGCGCCATGAATTTAAACTGGTTGCTTTGCATCTTGTGGACAATGGTTTGAAATTTGCCCCCCCTGCGACAACTGTCGACGTCAATATTTCACCGAATGGTGAGGGCGGCTGCTTTTTCACCGTCACAGATTTTGGCGAGGGCATCCCGGAAGATATGCAAGAAAAAGTTTTCGAGCGTTTTTTCCAGGTCAGTCAGGGCGATGCGCGTCAACACGGCGGATTGGGGGTTGGCTTGACGATTGCGCGCATCTTAGCCCGTTCGATGGGCGGTGATGTGACCATTACGTCACAAGAAAAGGGCTGCCGGGTTCAGATGGAAATTCCGCCAGGGGCATGCGTTTTACCGTATTGATCTTCGAATTAAGGAAATTCCCTTGAAAAACCTTGCGAAAATATCGTTTTCATTGTTTATGGCTGCCTTCATGCTGGCCGGTCTGCTGGGCTGCGCCCCGCAAAAAGAGCCAATTCGGATTGCCATCTCAGCCTGGGCGGGCGTTGAACCTGCCGAATTAGCCGCCCAACTGGGTTATTATAAAAAACACGGCGTTGAAGTGGAAATGGTACGCTTCTCGGTCTATGGTGATTCCATCGATGCCCTGCGCGATGGAAAAGTGGATGCCGGGATGCATACGCTGGATGACGTGGTTCGTTATTCCGCCAGCGGCCGGGATGTGCGCACAGTCTTGCTGACGGACTATTCAGCGGGAAGCGACGGCCTGGTGGCCAAAGCCGGGATCGAGACTCTGGCTGATTTAAAGGGAGCCAGGCTTGGGGTTGAGGTGGGGACCGTCGGGCATTTTTCCGCGCTGACGATTCTTGAAAAAGCCGGGCTGAAAATATCAGACGTCACCATCATCAGTATTCCAGCTTGGGAGATTCAACAGGCCATGCTGGATGACAAGATTGATGCGGGTGTCACCTGGGAACCCTACCTGACCAGCACGGCAAAAATGATCAACGGAAAAGTCCTGATTACCAGCCGTGACTACCCTGAGACGATCATCACCACCATGACTTTTGACGCCAAGGTGATCGCTGACCGCCCCGAGGATGTTCAAAAAGTGGTCGCGGCGTATTTTGACGCTTTGGAATACATGAAACAAAACCCACAGGATGCCTATACCCGCATGGGCAAGGCGGAAGGGGTCAGCGCGGATGATTTTGCTCAAAGCGTAACGGGGATTCAATACCTCGACCTGGGCATGAACGCGGACCTTTTTGGTCAGAACGCTGATGGACGCATCTATGCTAAAACGCAGCAAATTAAAAAATTCTTATTTGATAACCAAGTGATTAAAACCACCCCAGACGTTAATTTGATGTTTGCTCCCCAATTCGTTTATCAATTGTCAAAAAGCCAGTGAAACTTGTTCGATTTGTTCGCGACCTTATGAGATTTAATATCCGCTCCATCCGCCTGAAACTTGCTCTATTGGAGGGTGTGATTGGATTCGTGGGCATCTTTTTGATTTTCATATTAACCTGGTCCGGGGCGCGATATAGCATTATCCGCCTGGCGATAACGGATGCCCGCAACCTGTCTGACCAGATTTCTTACAGTGTGACTGTCCTCGCTGCGCAAGAGGGCGCTATTATCTTCAACATTCAGCGCATGGTTGAAAAAGTCGCCACCTTATCCAATATCAAGGTGGCAAGATTTATCAGTCCGACCGGGGTTATTCTCGCCGACAATAATCAAGGCAATATCGGTCAAAATGTTGTCTCGCCACTGCTGACGAATGTATTGAGCACGCAGGCAGATCAGCAGCAGCTTGATGCGAGCATCCTGACCTATGTGCGGCCCATTCACGGGCAGGCGTTTTCTGCTCAGTTTAATGATGTGATCGGGATACTGTGGATAGAAATGGATATCAACAGCTACCTTGCCCGAACTCAACAGGATCTTTTGTTGGTTCTGGGCATCAGCTTGCTGGTGTTAACGTTGGTTTTTATTTGGTATTCATTCATCACCAAAACCATCATTGTTGATCGCTTGCGGATTATTTCGGACGGGCTGGTGAAGGTTCAAGAAGGGGATGTCAACCAAAAAATACAGATCAGTTCCTCTTTTGGATCATCCGACGAGTTGAATGATGTCGCTGATCAATTTAATTCGATGACCTCCGCGCTGAAATACAAATTGTTCATCGAAAAAATGGTCGCGACCATCTCGGCGCGTTTTGTCAATGTGCAGCAGGCTCAATTGGCGCACGCAATTGATGAGACCCTGAGTGAATTAGGGGAATTCTTTCAGGCGGATCGTTGTTATATTTTTGAGTTGGATAAAAACTCCGGTTCGTTGAATAACACTTTTGAATGGTGTTTTTCGGGAGTTGAGCCGCAAATCGAAAACCTGCAGGGGCTGCCAGAAAATGTCTTTCCCTGGTGGATGGAGAATCTGCGCAATGGGGCGGTGGTTCGAGTTTCCAGAGTGGACGATTTACCGTCTGAAGCCGCCGCCGAAAAAGAGATTCTGTCTTCACAAGGAATTCAATCTGTCGTGGTTGCCCCAATGCTATCGAATACGGGGCTGTTCGGTTTTCTCGGCTTTGATGCCGTCCGCCAGGTACGTGTCTGGACGGACGAAGAAGTCCGCCTGTTGACGATCGTCACGGACGCGCTGACGAATACGATCATCCGGTTCAAAAGTCAGGCAGAAATCCAGGTTCAAAGCGACTTCGCGCTGCAGGTCATGCAAACCGTTGAACAAGGGCTGATCGTGACGGATTTGCAAGGCTGTTATGAATATGTGAATCCGGCCTATGCTCGCATGCTGGAACTTCCCGCTGAACAACTGATCGGACATTCCCCGACGGATTTCACGCACCCGGATGATCGGGCCGGGATGCAAGCGCAACGAGATGCCCGTCTCAAGGGGATTACTTCAACCTACTCGTCCCGGTTGATCACACCCAATGGAAAAGTCGTTTATGTGCTGATTAGCGCCACCCCGCGCATGCGGCAGGGAAAAATAATCGGCAGTATCGCCGCCATCACCAACCTGACGGAGCAAATGCAGGCTGAAGAGAAACTGCGCCAGAGTGAGGCCCGCAATCGCGCCTTCCTGGATGCCATCCCTGACTTGATCTTCCGCATCGATCGTGAAGGGACTTTCCTGGATTTTCGAGCCAACGCTGGCATGCCATTATATGCACCAGCTGAAGAAATCGTCGGGGCCAATTTGAGAGACATCCTGCCTCCAGATGTTGCCCGGAAGGCCTTCGAAAACATTCAAACTGCCTTTGATACCGGCCAACAACAGAATTTTGAATATGAACTCGTGGTAAATGGACGGGTAAATTCCTTTGATGCGCATGTCGTGGCGAGCAGCGCAAACGAGTGTATTGTGGTCGTCCATGATATCAGTGAGCGCGCGCGTCTGGAACAGATGAAAAGCGACTTCATCAACCGGGCCTCGCATGAATTGCGCACGCCCCTGACGACTGCCATTTTGATGGTCGATTTGCTGGATACCCAAAACTATACTTCAGACGAAGATAAAGAATATTGGACCATTCTCCGGCAGGAAATGAACCGTCAGCGTGTTCTTTTGGAAGATTTGCTGACGGTTGGGCGCCTTGAAAGTGGCCGTTCCCGGATTAAGCCTGTTCCAACCCTGGTCGTCCCGGTCCTGGAGAAATCGATGCAAGCCATCTATCCACAGGCGGATCAGCAGAAAATCAATATCACCTCGTTATTCGATGATTATTTACCCACTGTCAGCGGAACTGACGAAGCGCTGGCGCGGGTATTTATCAACTTGCTTTCCAACGCTGTCAAGTTTTCACAGCCAGGCGGAGATGTAGCCCTGATGGCCCGCAATCACGAGGAAGGCGTTCTGATCGAAATTCAGGATCACGGCATCGGCATCCCTCAAGAAGATTTGGCGCATATCTCCTCGCGTTTTTTCAGAGCCGCAAACGCAATCCACCAGGAAATTCAGGGCAGCGGAATTGGGTTATATATTGTCACAAGCATCGTCGATGAACTGGGCGGACATGTCAATATCACGTCAACTCTGAATCAGGGCACGACCGTATCCGTCTGGCTGCCGGTCATGTTGGATACGGTTCAATTGCACGGTTAGCGGGTTGATGGGGTTTTTCTGTACAAAAAGAAAACTTCCGGGATTTTTCTTCTCGGAAGTTTTTATGTGTCAAGCGGCAGGGAAATGCGGATGGTTGTGCCGCTGGCCGGGGCGCTTTCGGCTGAAATAGTCCCACCGTGAGCGTTGACCAGGTGTCGGGCGATTGCCAGCCCGAGGCCGGAGCCTCCCGAATCTGTCGATTTGTAGAAGCGCTCAAAGATGTGCGGCAAGTCTTCGGCGGGGATGCCGGGGCCGGTATCCTGCACTTTGAGCAGGGCGCGGCCATCTTCCAGCTGATAATTTACGCGGACCAGGCCGCCAGCCGGGGTGTGGCGCAGGGCATTCGCGATCAGGTTGGACAACACCTGCCGGATGCGGACGGGGTCAACTCCCAGCCAGGGGATTTCCGCCCCAATTTCGGCGGACAGCGTCAGCCCGGCGGCCTCCGCCTGGGATTGGAAGGCCGTCAACGTATCCCGAATCAGCATTGACAGGTCCGCGGGTTCTAGCCGCAGCTTGAGCGCGCCGCTTTCGGCCAGCGCCAGTGTCCGCAGGTCTTCCACCAGGCGCGAAAGGATGTTGGTTTCATCCAGCAGGGCTTGCAGGTTGACGTCATCAGCGGGGTAAATCCCATCCAGCATGCCTTCCAGGTTGCCCTGAATGATGGTTAGCGGGGTGCGCAGTTCGTGGGTCACATCTGCCAGCAGATTGCGGCGCTGTTCATCGGTGCGGTGCAGGCGGGCGGCCATGTTGTTGAAGGCTTTCACCAGCGAGCGAACTTCCGCCGGGCCTTTTTCGGTCACGCGGGTGGAGTAATCGCCATCCGCCACACGCCCGGCTGCGGCCAGCAGGTCATCCAGCGGCGCAAAGACGCGCCGCACGCCAAAAATCCCCAGCAGGACAACTGCCGCCACAAAAACCAGCAGGATTATTCCGAGCGGAATGATCCAGGGCAGCAGGCTGGCTGATGGTTTGGTCAGGCCGAACAGGTTGGCGATCCAGGCCGCGGCGGCAAAGAATACGCCAAAGCCGAGCAGGTTGAAGACGGCAAAGGCGCAGCCCAGCCTGCGGAAAAACGGATTGTGGCGCATGCGGTCTTTGACCGGCGGCCAGGCTTCGTTCTCTGGCCACCAGGGCGGGCGGTGCGAGTGATTGGATGGGCGAAAACGCATCTCAGCGGTCCGTGAACTTGTAGCCGATGCCATAAACCGTCAGGATGTAGCGCGGCTCGGGCGAGTTCGGCTCAATTTTGTGGCGGATGTTCTTGACGTGCGCGTCGATGGCGCGTTCGTAGGATTCAAAGGCGACGCCGTGCAGGGCCGAGAGCATTTGGGCGCGGGTGAAAACCCGTCCCGGAGAGCGCGCCAGCGCGGCCAGCAGGATAAACTCGGTGGGGGTGAGTTCCTCGATCTCGCGGTCTTGCGCCATGACGCGCATGCGCGGAACGTCGAGCGTCAGGTCGGCGGCGCGGATGATTTCGGAGTTATCCTGGGCGTAATTTTCCATGTGTCGGAAGACGACCCGCACGCGCGCCACCAGTTCTTTGGGACTGAACGGTTTGGTGATGTAATCGTCCGCGCCGATTTCTAGGCCGATTAACTTGTCGGATTCTTCAGAGCGGGCGGTCAGCATGATGATCGGTACATTTGACAGCTTGCGCAGCTCACGGGTTACGTCCAGCCCGTCCATTTGGGGCAGGCCCAGGTCGAGGATGATTAAATCTGGTTTGGTG
>CAILYI010000082.1 GCA_903838415.1 uncultured Anaerolineae bacterium
CCAAATTGCTCACCCGATGTGTCCGTAACATCTTTTTGTCTCTCCGCGCTGACCCGCCTGGCACGCTGGTTAGGCTCTCGGCTGACTTTTGGCCCGAGTTTCGCCTGCTAAAAACGACTTCTTGCAGGAGAGTCATTTGTATTCTCCAATAACGCCGTCTGATGTTATGTGTTTGCCCGCAGAACCAGGTTTTGCGCCCACGCGGCGGCAATGCGATTGAGGATGGAGATCGTGCAGGCTCGTACCCTGACGTCATCATCCCCCATCCCGGCGATGAGCAGCGTTTGTCCTTCGACTGTATTGCCCAAAAAGGCGATATCCTGCTCTGATTGGAATAATTGGAACAATCTCAAGCGCAAGCGCAGATTGTCATAGCCTTCCATGATCAGGCGGGTCAGTTTATCTGGCGGGCAGCTCATGATTTCTTGAATGAGAGCTTCCGTCAAAACTTTGTTCCCCGTTTTGAAGGCAGATAAAATCAGCGGGATGCCTTGATCGGGGCTGATGCACAGCAATACACTTAATGCCGCGGATTTGAGGGATTCATTCACGGCTTCCTTGACAATGCTCTCCAATTTCGGGAAAAAACCAATCGGCAGTGCGCTGGATTCGTCAATGGTTTGGACGAGAGTCCGCAGCGCGCAAACCCGGGCGGAGGCCGAATTCTGTTTCTTGTGCGCTGTACAGATCAGTTCCATGGGCGAATAAACCCCATTGTGGATCAAGCCACACAGCACCACGTTTTGAATCTCGGGATCAGGATCATGCTCCATGAGACGCAGATACCGGATGGCTTCCGCGCCTTGTGAATCTTTCAAAACGTTGGCCGCCGCCAGGCGAACGCCCGGATCCAGATCGAATATTTTCTTTTCCACCGTTTGGGCGACGAATTGTGTAAACCCATCCGGCAGGCAGACTTCTTTTGCGACCAATTCATTGACTGCAAACAAAACCGTGTTTTGAATTGTGATGTTTTCAGAGCCATAATACTCAATGAAGAAAGGCCAGGCCAGCTCCGGGGTGGTTCCACAGGCGTCCCCCACGGCCTGGATGGCAATGCAGAGCTCCTCCCGACCTAATTGAGGCGCAATGGATATGATCGCTTCCACGGCGGAGCTATCCCCGATATTGCCAAGGGCCATCAATACTGCGCTGCGAACCTGGGACGATGGGCTTCGCAGGGCCTGGATCAGCGCCGGGGTTGTGTAGGGCTGTTTCAGGTGACCCAGGGCTTCCGCCGCCGCGCATGCGACAAGCGGTTCTTCATCCAGGAGCGCCGAACATAATAATCTGGCAGAGCCCTTGCAGGGCATATTCAGCATGGCGACACAGGCAAATTTGCGAATGACCGGATCGGCATCCGTCAGCAATGTTTTCAAAACTGGCAGCGTATTTTCCCCCAGGCTGGATAAGACTGACAGGGTATATTCGCGCTCGGATGGGCTATCAGAATAAAGATGCAAACCAGCCACGATAGCCGCTGTGTGATTTGCGCAGCGGATTAAGGCTTCCGCTGCCGCTTCACAGACAGATGGGCTAGGGTCAGCCAGGTAATTGGCAGCTTCCAGCAGTGTGCCAACATCATCGGTGGAGGGAAGGTGCGCCAGGAGCGCGCGGCGGCCGTATTCGTCTGCGTCCAACAGGGATGTGCGAAAACTCATCAGGTCAATCATTTTCAATTTCTCCACTTCCGTTTGTATTTGCCTGGCTGGATCGTTGAGAGTTTGTGCGAGATTTGCATTCCGGGTTTTCTCAAAACGACGCTTGGGGATGACAGTACCATTATTTCACAGCGCGTCTTTTTGCAATACCGTAAATGTACGGTATTGGGATATGCGCTTTTCCCCGTATTTGACGGTAGTAGGGGCGCAGCATTGCTGCGCCCCTACCTGGGAAGAGACTCATTGCCTCTTGGGAAGAGACTCATTGCCTCTTGGGAAGAGACTCGCTGCCTCTTGGGAAGAGACTCGTTGCCTCTTGGGAAGAAGTTAATCAGAAAGGGCGCAGCATTGCTGCGCCCTTTCTGATTATTAAGCTTTTTCTGCGAAAAATGCGCAGCGCAAGAAGATTACCGTTATAAGGTGTCTGGGCTAATCAAACCGCGCTTTATCGCGAATCGGACGATATCGACCTGCGAGTGCAAACCCAGTTTGTTCATAAAGTTGGCGCGGTGCATCTCAACCGTGCGGACGCTCAGTGATAATCTCTCCGCAATTTGGCCCCCGGTGTTTCCCTCGCAAATCAGCCCCAGTATTTCACGCTCACGGGTGGTCAGCGCTTCATAGGAATCGATTTGAATGGATTGTGATTTTCGAACATAAGCATCGATTGCGTTTTCGGAAAGCAGTGAACCCAAATAGCGATGTCCGCTTTTTACTTCGTGGATGGCATGTTTTAATTCGGCGGCGCTATCGTTTTTCAACAAATAGCCCAGCGCCCCGTTACGCAAAGCTTCAAGGACATAAGCTTCCTCGGCGTGCATGGATAAAATCAAGACCTGCGTATCGGGAGAATGGAGCTTCACCTCGCGGGTTAATTCCGCGCCGCTTAGATTGGGCATGACCCAATCTTGAACCAACACATCGGGCTTATAACGGGTTACCTTTTCGATGGTTTCCAATCCATCACTGGCTTCCGCGATGATAGAGAAATCCGCGCTCGCTTCCAGGATGGCGCGCAAACCCTGCCGGACTATTTGATGATCATCGGCTAACATGATAGTTATCATTTCACAACATCCATTTGCCTGAGCTCCACCGGCAACCAGGTGGAGATATGCGTCCCCAATCCGGGGGCGCTTTCGATTACCGTTTTCCCATTGAGCAGGGAAGCTCTTTCAAAGATCCCCGACAGGCCCGCGGTTTGCCCTGAAGCCAGAAAAGCCTCAACGTCAAACCCTTTGCCCCGGTCTTTGATATCAATTCTAAGCAGGTTGCCTTCCACCCAAACCCGGACAGTGGCCTGCTTTGTGCCAGCGTGCCGGATGATATTCGTCAAAGCCTCCTGCGTGATGCGGTAGGCGCCAGTTTCAATTTCGATGGGCAGGCGCGTCTCCAGCCCGGAGTGTTCCAGCTTTACATCCAGGTCGGAAAATTTGCGACAGCGATCGCACAAATTAATCAGCGCCGCCACCAGGCCAAAATCATCCAGCAGCGCCGGTCGCAGCCGGATGGACAATTCCCGCACCTGAACGATCAGATCATTGACAATCTTCAGCGCTGATTGCGAGGCCGGTTTCCCGGATTCAGGGCCGTTTTCCATATTCGCTTCGATCCCAAATTTCAGGCCGGTTAATAACTGTCCAATCTCATCATGCAGTTCACGCCCCAGGTGACGCCGTTCTTCCTCCTGGACAATTAACAAGCGCCGGGAAAGGGCCTGCAGCCGATCTGCAAAATCACGCAGCTCTTTTTCAGCGCGCTTTTTTTCGGTGATATCCATCAGCAGGATCGCAAACTTCCCCGATTCGGTCCCAAAGACATTGATCCTAAAAATCTTCTCGAGTGGAGGGTAATTTTGCTCAATGGTGATCGCTTCTCCAGCCAAAACAACCCTCTGGCTCAGGTCAGTCCAGACTTGCTCACTGCCCTGGAAAACATCCTGTAATTCCTGCTCGTAGATTTGTTCCTTCGTTCGAGCGATGAGACGCAAAAAAGCCGGGTTTGCTTCTTGAAAGTAGAGCCGGGGATAGCGTCCATCTTTGATCTTGTATTCAAGCAGGGCGATGCCTTCATTCATATTTTCGAAAAAAGCCTTATAGCGCGACTCGCTTCGAAATAAGCGGATGTTATCTTGCCTGCTTTGGGTGATGTCGCGAATTACACCAATCAACCCAATCCTTTGTTTGGAGTCATCCAGAATCTCATTGATTGAGATTTCAGCGATGATGAGTACACCATCTTTGCGCTTCAGACGAGATTCACGGTGAAATGTGCCGGTCTGCTGGATGGATTCTTCGAATATTTCCCCGATGTATTCATAATCCGCCTGGAAGGCGAACAGAAACTGAGCGGTTTTTCCGACCAATTCCTGCGCCGAATATCCCAACACGCGCTCACAAGCTGAATTCGTCTGGATGATCGTCTGGTTGGCAGCATCTAGAATCAGCACAACATCTTCGATGCTGGCAAAAGTTCGCTCCAGGAGTTGATCTGCCTTGCGGAAGATCTGTTCTGCCTCTTTGCGCTCGGTAATATTGCGGATGCTGCTGAAGTTACAGAGCTCCCCATGAAAATCGATGCCCTTCGAACTGACTTCAACCGGAAATACCGAGCCATCTTTGCGCCGGTGATTACTTTCGAACAAAATTCCGATGCTGTTGGCCTGCCGCATCTGGCTTTCAATTTGAGCCTGTGTATCCGGGCTGCGCAGGTCGCTGATCTGCAAGTTGAGCAGTTCGTCGTTCGAATAGCCGTACTCCAGGACTGCCGCCCGATTGGCGCCCAAGAGCTTGCCGTCGCTCATGCGGACGATGATGATGATGTCTCGGATGCTCTCATTGAGCAGTGTATAGGTTGAAATCAGATCCTGGTTCGCTGCTTGTTCCTGTTTTTCGGTTACTACGCTCATAGGTTTCCCCCCGTGGTAGCGCCATTATTGAAATTTTGATTTCTTATAGATCGCACATGCATTTGGTGCTCGCTTTTTGACGGAAATGTTCTTTCGCTGGCCTCCAGACGGTCGTTCCCGTTTCTTTTCCAGTGGCGTCAGGAAACGCGCTTTTTGTGGGGTGTGTAAAACCAACCCCATTATTATTCATGATTTCGGCACTTCTTCCAATAAAAAAGAAGTGAAAAGTAGTAAAAGGAGTTTTCATCTGCAAAATACGGGAAATAACGCATATCCCAATACCGTATTTGTACGGTATTGCAAAAAGAAACGGCGTGAAATAATGGTTATTAGACAAACCCACAAAGGATGATTGAGATACCTGCAGAAAATCGAGAGGGGGCAATCATCATTATTGCAGATTGAATCCGGGTGCCGGATTTATTATGCGGAAGTACAAGGAGAATCCACAACTTGAACGCACTCAATAATCTAAAGACAGGCGTGAAATTGATCGGCAGCTTCCTGATAATTGCCTTACTTACGGTCGTGGTCGGGGCCGTGGGCATTTATTACCTGCGCCAAATTGACGCG
>CAILYI010000083.1 GCA_903838415.1 uncultured Anaerolineae bacterium
CCAAATTGCTCACCCGATGTGTCCGTAACATCTTTTTGTCTCTCCGCGCTGACCCGCCTGGCACGCTGGTTAGGCTCTCGGCTGACTTTTGGCCCGAGTTTCGCCTGCTAAAAACGACTTCTTGCAGGAGAGTCATTTGTAGATCAGAAAATCAAAAGGCCAACACCACGGTGCAAAAGATCATCCAGCGAATCAATTACCAGACACGGTGTCCATTGGCTCGAAACCGATTAACCGCTTCTTTATCAGGCCAGGAATAATAAGTGCCGTCGGCCAGATTGAGTTGGGAACGTGTAATCGTTCCGTCTTTAATTTTCCCAAGAACTTCAAGCAACAGCTCTGCTGCAATTGCTTTCGAGCGTGTTATAAAATTATCGAGCGATTCGCCGGGCAAAATCTCGAAAATACGTTGGGCGCACAGTTCACCCGCATCAATCTTTTCATTGACATAGTAAATCGACACACCCGCATTCTTCTCTTTATTTGCGATCATCCAAAAGCTTGGTAAGACTCCCCGGTAGTAAGGAAGAATCGCGCCATGGATGTTCAAACATCCTAATTGGGGCAGTTCAATTAAGGGTTTTTTAAATATTTGTGGGCAGCTGACAGATATCAGCAAGTCAATGCCAGCCTCGCGCAGGTGCTGCCTGAACTGCTCTGCATTGACATCAGTCACTAATTCATACATAACCCCTTGTTTTTTACAGACAGACGCAATGGATTGTCCGCGCGCTGTAACCAGGCCAATTCGTGCCCCAAGTCCCAAAGAAGCCGCCAGGCCAAAAGTTTTATAGTAGCGTAACGCGGCTTGCAAAGCAGTTTGATTCTTATAGAGTGGTGGAACACTATAAACTGCGTGCGTCTCTTTTCCGTATTTACCTAACACGTGCTCATAAAAAGCAGGCAGGTAAATAGGATCGTCGGTTGTGAGAAATGCGATTTTCATTTTATCCTCCAAGTTTCCAATACTTGATCAAAACGTCCAAAGGGTAACCTTCGAAATAAACTATCTATTTTCTTTCCGTAGAATGTTCGTCCAAGTCCCTGTGTGAACAAGAAGGCTTTTGATACATTCATGCGGTAGTATTCATCCCCATCGTGCGGGTTAAACTCATAGGGATGGCAATATATGATTACTGGTTGACGGGTCATCATTGAAGCAAAAAACCGCTCCAGGATGAATCCCGGGATCAGTCGAAAATAGCCTCCACCCGCTACTGGAAGTCGAATTTTGCCTGATGACCATATTGCAACAGGAACCTCCAAAATGCTTGCACCACTTGGCAATTGAACCTGGTGTGGAACCGTGGGGTACCCAGAGATACCATAACGATGAGTTCTCATTGGAAAGATTGATGAATCAACTTTAAAACCTGTTTCGATTAATACTTCCAGTGCCCAAATATTTTCACGGTCTATCGTGAAGTCGGGAGCCCGATATGCTGTTACTTGCACACCGCAAGCATCCTCAACGGTTTTTCTCGCCAGCTCCATTTCAACCTTTAACTCTTTCCTATCCATTTTATTTACGGGGCGGTGGCTGTAACCGTGGGATTGTATTTCATGGCCCTCTACGACAAGACGTTGAAGTAATTTTGGAAATGTTTCAGCAACGCGCCCTTGCACAAAGAATGTTCCCTTAACATTACGCCGATCGAGGATTGCCAATATTCTTTCTGTGTTTCTAACAACACGTTCTGTGATAGGTGCGTCAAAATCAACGCTGGATTGGTACCAGTCTTCAACATCGACGGTAAACGCACACAATGGGTGTCCGCTTATTGGACCAGCGGTCATATTTGTTGATTGGAGAACAATATCCTGATAGCGCAGCATGTTTTTATCTCAAGACTTTCTCTTATGGCTTGTAAAGGATAAATGGCCAAAGAACCAGTGTGAACCGTGCCATAAATTGCTGTACGAGAAAATTTAAGCCAAGCTTAAATTTTCGCCGTAACGGGTTTTTAATAATTCTATGTATAGAGATACAATCTGTTTAATCATGTTTTCGCTGGAATACTGCTTGGCGTGTTGTTGGGCAGTAACACCCATCTGACTGCATAACTCTTCGTCCTTAAGTAAAGTTAGAATTCGATCGGCCATCTCCTGGGGTTGGTGAGGAGTCACTAAATAACCCGTTTTCCCATCGATGATCACATCTCGAGCGCCATCAACATCATTCGCTACGATTGGCTTGCCGGCAATCATGGACTCTTGAAACACAACGGGTAAACCCTCCCACAAAGAACTCAACGCAGTTAGTGTCAGGATAGGATAAATTCGGTTGATATCATTTCGATAACCTAACAGGAAAAATTTCCCGGCAAGGTTAAGTTCTTTGATCAAGCTTTCGCATTCGGGGCGTAGTACTCCATCGCCGGCGATCACAAATTGAACTTTGGGATATTTTTCTACCACCATTGCCGCCGCACGAATAAAACCCAACGGGTTCTTTTGCTTATCAAGACGCCCAATCATGCCAACCAGCTTGCATTCTGGATCCAATCCTAATTCCAAACAAACCGCCCGTTTATCAACTTGTTGCCGAAAATTCTCTAAATTAATCCCGTTATAGATTAAGGTAAATTTATCTTCTTTGCAAATGTTATTGGCAAGGCCTTTTTCTATGTTGGGCTTGGATACGGCAATCAGCCGAGTAGAAAATTTCGCACAAAAGCGCTCTGAACCAACGTAAAACAAGCGCATCATTTTCGACATATCGTTCTGCAATCCCCAACCGTGTACATGGTGGATGATTATTGGCACTCGAGCGAGTGCTGCTGCCAATCGTCCTACTCCTCCTGCGATAGCGTTGTTCGTATGAACAATGTCGTACTTTCCCTGTCGCATATGGGCATAAAGTTCTGCGCTTGATCGCAAGTTGGACCACGGACTGATATAAGTCACCATATGTGGAATTTTTACAAAGGGAATACCTCGCTCATTTGCCAGATAAGTCAAATCAACTTCTTGAGCAGGAACTGGACCTGCAGCCAAATGCACCTCGAAATGTGGATGACTATTCAAATAGCTGGCAATATCCAGGATTACATTCATGTCACCACCGATCGTCAAACGAGTAGCCACCAACAACACGCGGATTTTTCTGTTTAGGTTCGATAAGTTATCGAAAGCATCCGTTTGCTGAATGTGTTTAATAGCCTCATAGTTGGAAGTAGCTGGGCTGGCAAGGGGATTGCTTGGCGCAAGAGAAGGCTGTTGTTGGTGTATCATGGCTATAAATTTCTCCAAATATTATTTTTGACTTCGCGTACTGTTGTATCCAGAGGTTGATCTGTGTTGATCTTATAAATCGGGGCATTTCTATACTCCAGATTGGAGGCCAGGGAGTGTCGAAAGCGCACATAATCCTCGGGCTCTTCTTTGCCACGGTTTTTATTTCGTAGTAGCGCAACTTCAACGGGAACATGCAAAGAGATGACCAGGTCTGGTGCTGGAATCTCCTGATACAAACGTTTCTCAGTACGAGCAAGCCAGGCTTGAATTGGATAGCGTTTGGGGTCGATCACAAATTGCTGGAGTTGCGGCCCATCCGGAGCCCCTTTCGACATGGATGGATATCGATCACACAAGACGATATTTCCGTTGGCAGCCTGGGCAAAGGCCCGACTCAGCAGAGCCCGACGGTCGTAGGCCAGAAAAACTGACCGGATCGCGGAAATAAGCGGGTAGACTTCAGGTGATTTTTGAGCTTGCTCAGCCGAGTTCTGGCGGGTCCCGATCTTGCTCGGTCGATATGTTGGCAGGGCATTACGTAATAATGGTAAAAATACATTCGGTAGCACGGTCAGAAGAGTCGATTTAGGCTTCCCTGAATGGATTTGCTCGATAACAAAATGTTCGCCCAACCAGCGTCTGGTTGCGGTGAGGAGTGTAGATTTCCCGGTTGCCTCGGGGCCGACAAAGGCGATGACAACTCCGCCAGACTGAAGAATCATGCCTCTTTTAGAATGAGTGAGCCGTCCATACGCCATCAAAGAAAATTTTTGTATTCCACTTAACCAGGCTTGAATCCGGGAATTCCTGGCATAAATACTGAGTTGGGAGCGCAGTTGAAGGCCCAGGCTGATGCGACGAAACAGTGGTGCCGGTTTCTTTAGAGCATCAATACATTCAGAAAACAATCTGGTTTCTACCGAAGGCAACCAGGCTTTGACCAGCTTAAGCGTTTCGTCCGTTGATTTGGCTTCCAGGAGCCATTCAATTTCCCGCCTGACCCCTTTCCAATCTCTCGACAGCATGAGCAATTCAACGACCGAAGTATGTTTCAACATCATCCGGATGGTGAAAACCACCAATTCGGCGCTTTTCACTGGAACCGGGATCGAAGCTTCCTCACGAAGATTCTGTAATAGCATCTCTTCGATGGGTAAGTGCAGGTTTTTAGACAAACTTTCACCGGTGATGACGCGGTAATAAGCGTGCACATGAACAAAAATCCCGGTTTCATCATCCATTGCAAAATAATGCTCCACGGCCGGGAAAGGTGCATCTCCCTGAATACCGGCTGGACGGAATTTCAACTCACTCAAGATCAATCGAAATGAATCGCTGTTTTTTCGATCGATGAGAAAATCAACATCCGTTTCGCCTGTCAGAACCTGGGAAAGCGCCGAATTGCTCTTCCAGTGACAATACCTGATTTCATTTGCGCTGAGTTTTTCAATGAGTTGTTGAAGTTTGTTTAACATATTGGTTTCATTGACCTGGCTACTTTGAGTTATAGGGGGTTATTGGGTAAAAACGTTGCCCCGGCTAGAATTGATTGAGGAATACTATTTACAACCTGATCAAATTTTGGCCCAGCAATATCGAGACTTTCCACAACCAAAAGTCGGTCACGAATATTCTCAGCTTGCGTGAGTTGATCAAACAGGGCAACCGCATTTGTAAAATATGCATCCATCTGAGCCGGATTTTTTAAATCAACCTCGCGTGGTGGATCTACGCGCCGAACAGTACGTTCAATCAGGGTATCTACAGAGGCACGGATATATATGATGAGATCGGGCAGCGGGAGCAAGTCGATAAACCGGGCAATCTCTTCAGGTGAATAAGTGTTTTTAGCCGAGGCAAACATATGCAAGGCAAGAATTGGGCCTTCATCCACAAGAATGACCTGGTCTTTACCAAGAATTTTTGTGATTTCGTACATCCCGATCTTGCGCTCGAGACTCCGCAAGTTATGGATCGTTTGCATCGAAAACCCGGAATTGCGCCAAAATAGCTTGACGGTGTGATGCAGGTACTCGTTATATTTGTACAATGTGCCAATAAAAAAAGGTAGGCTGATCAATTCCTGCTCCAGGTTTTGCAGAGTAAGGTTTGTTACATTTTTGAAGCCAAGCAGGCTCGTCGCCAGGTCGACGGATGTCGTAACTTTAACTGTTTTCTCCAGGCGACAATGCACCGCATTGATCAAGGTTGTTTTCCCGGCGCCGGTAGCTCCAATGAATTCCACGATCATTCTGCCTCCACGGCTGGGGGATCGCGGCGATCCGTTAATGGCGATGATTTTTGGGGCGACTTGAGCCTCTCACTCCACAGCCCTACTCGCTTGGCTGCGGTCTCGATGGGTGGGGACATCATCTTAAAGAGAGTGGCTTCTAACAGCGCCATCCCCAACCACACAGTACGAAAATGGAAAATTTGATGGGCGTTTGATTCAAGCAAAACACCGAAAAGCATGGCCAGGAAAATGACGCCGCTTGGTAAAGCTTTGTCTCCGGATTTAATTTGCTTTAGCAGTATTTTGACTGCGCTGCTCAACGCTTCACCAGCCAATAGTGCCAGGCCCAGCAGTCCGATCACGCCACGCTCCACGCTAAATTCAAGGGTGTCATTGTGCAGCGTTTTGTTTTCCAGGAAATCCCGGTAGTTATTTGGGCCTACTCCCAAGATGGATTGTGAAGAAAATAGGATCTCGGTGCCGCCTGCCCACAGAAAAAGTCGCTCTTCTACTGTGTGCGCGGCTCGATCCGTAGTGAGAGTCACTAGGTTGGCCAGAACATCAGGAAATTGACTTATGGTGAAGAAGAATAACCCTGCCGCTAGGGTCACAACGGCAGCCAACCAGGCAAAGAATTTAAGATGACTACCCATGAGCAGAAGAATAATCACGGCAACTACTATGGCACCCAGCAGCGAAGTAAGCGCACCCAGTGATGCGGTAGCAAGAATGCTTAATAGCAGCACCATTCCAAGAAGCAAGGTCAATTCGCGCCGCAGGCCCACCAACAGCAATGGTACAAATCCCATCAACTCAAATAAGGCGGCCCAAACCGGATTCTGGAATAATCCAGTTGACCGGGGGAAGTACCGGAGATCGATGGTTCCAAAACGTCCCAAAAAGGAAATCATGAACGTATAGAAATTTGGTGAGACGAACTCAGCGATCAGCAGAATTCCGTGGAGCACAGCAACCGCAGCCCAGACGAGCAATAAACGGCGCACCAGACCAGGTTCCAAGCTTGTGAAAACCGCAGTCACGGTAACGAACCAAATATAGAGATAGACCTCTTTGGTGATAAAGATAATGCTGGCCAGCGGGTTAGTGGAGATGAAAGTGCCTAGGAAACTCCCCAGCAAGATAAACCACATTCCCAGGGCAAAGGGAAAGCGTATGGCTTGGCGGATGCGGATAAGATACAGCCAGCATATCGGGATGAAGAGCAGATTCCAAAAATCAACCAGCCCCAAATTCTGGGGGAGCGGAAGGAACTGCTCCATAGATAAGACTAGCACGCCCAGCAGATATGTCACAACGATAAATTTCAACACCGAAGTTAGGCGGCTGGGTGACTGAGCGACGGCAGGAAGATTAACACTTAGGGTGCGTAGTTGCGGTTTAATCATATTTACCTGTTTATGGTGATCTGACGAAAGAGCTCAATACTGGAACGATCCATCCACACAACGATCACGCTGTAAAGCAGGATAGACATCCCGCCCAACAGCCAGATATTGACGGTATTTAGCAGCAACGAGACGGCCAAAATTGTTGCTGCACCCAAGCCTGGGCCAATAAAACCCTGCCACGCTAGCATTTCTTGTGCTTCGGCGCGCAAAATCCAAACATACATGGCGCACATCACGACCTCTGTGAGCACTGTGGCGTACACCGCACCCATCATTTGATAAGTAGGGATTAGTATGAAATTGAGCAGCAGGTTCGTCACAGCAGCGATAAGAACCGCCCTCGCCCGTTTAGCTTCCCGATTACTGGCGCTCAAGGCGACCTCCAGCGAAGTATCGATGAACCGCAGTGGAATAATCAGCGCCAGCCATTTCACGGCTTGAACGGCGTCAACAAACTTATTGCCATAAACCAATACAACGATACTGTCACCAAACGTCCACAGCATAACGGCTATCAAGGTGCCCAGTAAAACCAGCAAACGAATCGTTTTGCCAGTGTAACGTTGGAGAGATTTTTCATCTTTTGCAAACTCGGAAGCTAGAAATGGATAGAGGGCGATATTCACCGTTCTTGCCACAATGTTGAGCCGCATGGTCAGGTTATTCGCGGCCTCATATAGACCAACCATCGCACTGGAGGCCAAATAGGATAAAAACACAACGTCAATTCTCACATACACAGTTGATAAGCCATTCGTGATAGCAAAAGGAAGGCTCGCCTTGAATAAAGATGACCACAACCTCTTGTCTAATGTCGGGCGTAATTTGCCAAAGCGTACCTGATAAATCCAGATGCCGACTGCCAGGGCGATAATCCTGGATGCCAGATAAGCGATCATGAGCCAGTCAATGGCTGCCTGGAGCGGTACTGTCACAAGTGCCAACAGTAGGAATGCGCCCTCCATAACGGCGATAACTACCGCACTCCATTCCATCATTTCTCGGCCGCGAAACGAGGCCTCTACCATATAGGTTATGGCTTCAATTCCTAAGGCTAACCCAGCCAATACGCAAGCCCGAAACATAACGCTTGGATAGTTCAGCAACACACAGGCGATTAGCATCAACCCGATGGCAGCAGTCGATAAAACAGTGGTCAAGCCCATACCGGCGTTAACCAGGTTGTCAACTTTCTCTGGATTCTCCCGGTTGCGGGCAATCTCCCGGATTAGTAGCGACGGCAGGCCGAACTTCGCAATTGACGCAAACAAACCGGTTAGGGCGATCATCGTGGCATACTGGCCAAGCAAATCGGCGCTGGCCAATCGAGCCAGATAAACAGGGATGAAGAACGCAGTCAGACTTTGTATCCCATAAGCCACAGTCTGAAAAACCGAATTTTTCGCAATCCGCTTAATGTGATTCATAAAAGGCCTCTTCGGGTCTTGTCCCATCTGTTCGCTTTGTGCAACTTTATGCCCGGCTTCTGCTGGGGATTAGCAGCAAAGCCAGGCTCAGCGTCATTTTGGGCCATGGTGACCGAATTGATCTCGAAGAGGATGCAGGTAATCTCTGCCAGGATCATCGTAGAGCTACCTCATTCGTCTTATTCTGCACAGGTATGGAATCCTGAGTAGCTTTCGTTTCCAAAACTAGGTCTGCAATACGCAAAGCAGGATATAGAGAAAGAGTTACTTCGCGCGGCGCCACATCGTCTGTAGCAGGCAATATTGAAGTTTCAACGTTTTTTCCATCTTCTGGATGTGGCCTCAGCAGGCTGATTTCCCCAATCAATAAAACCAGGATCAATAAAGAATGCTGACTCTGTAAACACCCGCTGAGAAAAAAATTTGTATACATAGAATTTTTCATCCCGATATCTCATTTCCGAGGAATCAAAATAGCGAAACCGACTTGTGGCCGGTTTCGCTATTAGCTATCCAGAGGAAACGCCTTGTTCAGAAATTCAAGAAGGCGTAGCGACCAAAATATCCCTGGGTCATTGCTTCCA
>CAILYI010000084.1 GCA_903838415.1 uncultured Anaerolineae bacterium
AATAAATAAAAAATAATTATAATTAATTTAAATACTTTAACGATAATTGAAAAACCGACAAGGATAGTTCGTTATGGATCTCTTTACCGTTTCCGCCCAGGAATTTCAATCTCACTGGAAATCAAAATTCTTTACCATTTTTACCGGCCAGGCGTTTTCGTTGTTTGGTTCGTCACTTGTGCAGTTTGCGCTGATCTGGTATCTGACCCGTCAAACCGGTTCCGCCACCATGTTGGCGATGGCCACCCTGGTGGCGATGCTGCCGCAGATCGTGCTGGGGCCATTCGTTGGCGCCCTGGTCGATCGTTGGAATCGGCGTTTCGTAATGGTCGTGGCCGATGGAGCGATTGCCGCGTCCACCCTGGTTTTGGCGGCGCTTTTTTACTTTGGCGTGGTACAGGTCTGGCACATTTACGTTATTCTGTTCCTGCGTTCGCTGGGCGGCGCCTTCCATTGGCCCGCCATGCAGGCTTCCACGTCGCTGATGGTTCCCAAAGAGCAGCTCTCGCGCGTGGCCGGGCTGCAGCAAACCTTGCAGGGATTGGTCGGCATCGTTGCTCCGCCCACCGGGGCCGTCCTGATCGGTCTGCTGCCGACTCAGAGCGTCTTGATGATCGATGTCGTCACGGCGCTGATGGCGATCCTGCCGCTGCTCTTTATCTCCATTCCCCAGCCGGTGCGCCAACAAACCGAAACCGGCGACCATGCCACATCCTACTGGCAGGATGTGCGTGAAGGTTTTGCCTACGTGCTGGCCTGGCCCGGGCTGATGGCAATTCTATTCCTGGCGGTGCTGATCAATTTTCTGCTGACCCCAGCGGGTTCGCTGATGCCCTTGCTGGTGACCAAATACTTTGGTTTGGGCGCCATAGAATTCGGCCTGACCGATTCCCTGTTCGGGATCGGCATGATCATCGGCGGCCTTTTGCTCAGTATCTGGGGCGGATTTAAACGGCGGGTCTTCACGGCTATGTTGGGCATCATTGGTTTGGGAGTGGGAGTCCTGGCGGTTGGCTTTGCGCCTGCCAATATGTTCTGGCTGGCTCTGGTCGGAATGGCCGTGATGGGTTTCATGAACCCGATGACGAATGGCCCCCTGCACGCCATCATCCAGACCTCCGTCAAGCCGGAAATGCAGGGACGGGTCATGTCCCTGATTTCCAGCGCCGCAACCGCCATGACGCCGCTTTCCCTGGCAGTCGCCGGGCCAGTTTCAGATCTGGTTGGCATCCGGACCTGGTACGTTTTCGGCGGCTTGTTTTGCCTGCTGGTGGGCGCTGGCGCGCTTTTCATCCCGGCGATCATGAACATCGAATCCAACCAAAATGGACCAACAACCGGGTCGCCTGCCAGCGCGGTCATAAATGCATCCGTCATTGACTGACCTGTTTTTAAATTGCCCGATCGATTTCGGTATGGTATATTGACGGCATGCGACTCTTATTCGTGGCCGATGGCCGCTCCCCAACTGCCCTGAGCTGGATGCAATACTTCGTGGATCGCGGCGATGAAGTTCACCTCGCCTCCACGTTTGCCTGCCAGCCAAACCTGAAATTAAGTAGCCTGGAAATTGTGCCGGTCGCTTTTTCGGGGATGAAATCCGCCTCGACGGCTTCATCCAAACCCCGCAGCGGAATCTGGGGCGCTTCGACCCTGATCCTGCGTACCGTTATGAGACAGTGGCTCGGCCCGGTGACCATTTCCCGCTCCGCTCAGCGCCTGCGTGGACTGATCGAACGCATCCAGCCGGACCTGGTGCATGCCATGCGCATCCCCTATGAAGGCATGCTGGCTGCTGACGCCGCCGGACTGGCTCCGCTGTTGGTGACCATCTGGGGCAACGACCTGACCCTGCATGCGCCCTCCACTCCGTTGATGCGGCACTACACCGAATGGACTCTAAAAACTGCTGACGCCCTGCACGCCGACTGTCAGCGCGATATTCGGCTGGCGAAAAAATGGGGTTTTGCCACCAACAAAGCCAGCCTGGTCGCGCCCGGCAGCGGCGGGATTCGCACCGACATTTTCAATCCGCCCGCCGAACCAGTTGAAACGCCGCTGGTGATTAATCCGCGCGGATTTCGGGCTTACGTTCGCAACGACACTTTTTTTCAAGCCATCCCGCTCGTTCTGAAGTTCAGACCCGATGCGCGCTTTGCCTGCGCCTCCATGGCGGGCGAACGGCAGGTGCTCGAATGGATTGAAAAGCTGGGCATCGGCCCTTCTGTGGAACTGCTGCCCGCCCGCCCGCATGCCGAAATGGCCGAATTATTCCGCGCGGCGCAGGTGGTGGTTTCTCCCACCACGCATGACGGCACGCCCAACAGCCTGCTCGAAGCCATGGCCTGCGGCTGTTTCCCCGTCGCTGGGGACTTGGAATCGATCCGTGAGTGGATTACGCCGGGGCAAAATGGCCTGCTGGTCGATGCTAGTGACCCTGTCGCGCTGGCCGCCGCCATCCTGCGCGGATTAAACGAATCCGCCCTGCGAAGGCAGGCCGCGCAGCAAAACGCGGCGATCATCGCAGGACGGGCAGAATATTCGCGCAACATGGCGCGCGCGGCGGAATTTTACGAAAAAATTCGTTAACCGGGCGCTTTATTCGCTTTTTGTAGGCATGCGCGGAGCGCGCAAAGCCGCCAGCTGATCTTCCAATTGCTTGCGGCGCGCATCTGCGGCAGACTTGACTTCGTCCACAAAGCCACCGGAGCGTGAGCGCAATTCTCCGCGCAGTTTTTCGCCGGATTCAGGCGCCAGCAATAACGCAATGGTCGAGCCCGCCATCCAGCCCACAAAAATTCCAATTAAAAAGCCAAACACTCGTCGCATAAGCCTCTCCTTGATTGGGGTTCTTTACTCATTATACTGCTCGTTACCTGAAAAAATACCCATCCATTCCTGAAATTATACGGGAATATTCTGTCGTAAACCTGACCGATTTTCAAACCGTTTGCGCCGAAAGATTGACGTATAATCGTTTTGCCGCACGTATCGCAAGAACGTGACGGCGTCAAGAATTCCAAATTAGAACTTCCAGCGCAGGGGTTTTCCTGCTGGATCGGACTCTACCATTTATCGGAGGGTACCATGTCAACCGTTAGTGTTTTCCCTGTTGTTTCAGCCCGTAAAAAAGTGACCGTGCTCACGTTCCGCGAGAAAAAGGAACGCGGCGAACCCATCACCATGCTGACCGCTTACGACTATCCCACCGCCCTGGCCCTGGATCAGGCTGGTGTTGATTCGATTCTCGTCGGCGATTCGCTGGGAATGGTGGTGCTTGGCTATGAAAATACTTTACCCGTCACCATGGAAGAGATGCTGCATCACAGCCGCGCCGTTTCACGCGGCGCCAAATCGGCTTTGCTGGTGGGCGACATGCCGTTCATGTCTTACCAGGTTTCGGTGGAAGAGGCCGTGCGTAATGCCGGGCGCTTTCTGCAAAATGGCGGCATGGATGCCATCAAGCTGGAAGGCGGACGCGAGCGCATCGAGGCCATTCGCTCCATCGTCAGCGCCGGAATTCCGGTGATGGGACACCTGGGATTGACCCCGCAGTCCGTTCACCAGTTGGGCGGATTCCGCGCCCAGGGCAAAACCGTCGCTGCTGCCCGCCGCCTGCTCGAAGACGCGCGGCTGCTGGAAGAAGCCGGATGCTTCAGCCTGGTGCTGGAATCCATCCCGGCGCAGCTGGCGGAATACATTTCATTGCAGATTTCCATCCCAACGATCGGAATCGGGGCCGGAGCCGGATGCGACGGTCAGGTGCTGGTAACGCACGATCTGCTCGGATTGTTTGAGCGTTTCACGCCCAAGTTCGTCAAAAAATATGCCGATTTGCACGACGAAATGCAAAAAGCTTTCAGCGATTACATCGCCGACGTGCAAACACAGCAATTCCCGGCGGCGCAGCATACCGTCAGCATGGCCGAAGTCGAATGGCGCGAATTCCTGCAGGCGGCTGAACAGGAAATTTCCCCGTTGTGAGCAGGCCCAGCATGCAGAATATCCTCATCGTCGGGACGGGCGCGCTTGGCACGCTGTTCGCCGCGCGTTTGGCGGCCGCCGGGGCAAACGTCACTTTGTTGGGAACGTGGAAAAACGCGCTTGAAACGCTCAATACTGATGGCGTGGGCATAATCTGGGCGGATGGCACGCGCGCGCAGTATCCGGTGCGGGCCACGGATGACCCCTCCGCGTGTGGACAGGTTGATCTGGCGCTGGTGCTTGTCAAGGCCTGGCAAACGGAACGGGCGGCGCGTCAGCTTGAAAAATGCCTGGATCTGAATGGATTGGCCGTCACCTTGCAGAATGGCCTGGGAAACCGGGAAATCCTGGCGGCGCGGCTGGGTGCGTGGCGCGTGGCGCTGGGGGTGACCACCAGCGGGGCGACTCTGCTGGGGCCCGGGTTGGCAAGAGTCGGTGGGGAAGGGTTGATCTCGCTCGAAGCGCATACCCGCAGCAGCGAGGTTGGCGGCCTGTTACGCGGCGCCGGATTCCAGGTGGAGCTTGTCCCGGATGCCAATACTTTCGTCTGGAGCAAGCTGGTGGTCAACGCGGCCATCAACCCCTTGACGGCGCTTTTGCGCATCCCCAACGGCGTTCTGCTCGAACGGCCAGCGGCGCGGCTGCTGATGGCGGCGCTGGCACGCGAGACGGCGGATGTGGCCTCGGCGCTGGCCGTTCGCCTGCCGTTTGATGACCCGGTGGCGCTGGTCGAAAGCGTGGCGCGCAGCACGGCGACCAACCGCTCGTCGATGTTTCAAGATGTGGAGCGCGGCGCCTCGACCGAAATTGATGCGATTTGCGGGGCGGTGGTGCGCGCCGGGGAGGCGTGCGGCGTGCCCACGCCGGTTAATTGGTCGATGTGGCAGTTGATGAATGCCCTGCCTGCGAGTTGACGAATGACAGCGGTTTTTGTGCTTTTCGGGGGCGGTAATCGGATGAAATTCATGGTAATATCTTGAAGGAATTTTCCCTTCGGAGGTTTTTGATGCATAAATGGTTTGCTATTTTCGCGTTGTTGGCGATCATGTTGTTGCCGGCCCGGGCCAATGCCCAGAGTGCTGTCAGTCTTGACCAGGTGGATATTGCCGTTTGGCCTGAATATGACACCGCTGATGTGCTGGTGATTTACAAAATCGCGCTTTCGCCCCAGACACCTTTGCCCGCTGAAATCACGCTGCGTCTGCCTGCCAGCGTCCAAAAGACCGCCGTGGTGGCGGTGGGCACCAGCGCGGAGGCTGTTTCGGATAAGGATGTCGTTTCGAGCGTGGTGCCTGGCGCCGATTTCACCCGTGTGACCATCAAAGCCAATGGTCAATTTATCCAGGTGGAATATTATGATTCGAATCTGACGAAGACCGGTAACGAACGTCAATATGCCTTCGATTGGCTCGGGGATTTTGCGGTAAAGCAATTCCGTTTTGGGCTGCGTGAACCGTTGAAATCGAGCAATGTCAAGGTCGATCCGGCTCTCCCGGCTGCGGGGACGGATACTGAGGGTTTTCGTTTTGGTGAATTTACCCAGGCTGATGTCAAAGAAGGGCAGAAACTGAGTTTCGCCATAAGCTATCAGCGCGACACCGATTCTCCCAGCACATCTTTCCTGCAAGTGCAGTCGAGCACACCGCTTACTCAGCCTGTTCCCGGCCAATCCACGTGGACGACAACTTATCTGCCCTGGGCCTTGGGCGGATTGGGTTTGATTTTATTGCTGATTGCGGGTGGAGTTTATCTGGCGTCTGGCAAGGCCAATCGCGCTTCGGCGAAATCTCGCAAGCGACATGTGGCGCGCAGCGAAGAAGATGACGGCGACAATGGACCGATACATTGTTCGCAATGTGGCAAGCGCGCCCAGCCCGGCGACCGTTTCTGTCGCGTTTGTGGCGCGCGTATTCGACGGAGTGATGCGTAGCTTTCGGTTTTAGCGCGAAGAGCTGGTTGACATCGTTTCAAAATAAAAAGGGACGCCCAACCGGGCGTCCCCTTTGTTATCTTTTACAGCAACGTTATTTTTCCACTGCGCCCGCATCGATCCATTGCGTGAAGAGCGCCAGTTCATCGACGGTCAGGTTCATGGCATGAGCCTTGCTCTGAACCTCAATCAGCTTGCTATCGGCTGATTTTCCGGCGACGATCACCGGGCCATCCGCGCTGCCTTTCATCAAGTTAGCATAGCTGGTCAAATCCAGGCCTTTGGGGGCGGCGGCGTCTTTATGGCACATGGTGCATTTGGTGGTCAACATGGCAGCGATGGCGGCATCGTAGGTGGGGGCACTGCTGCTGGATGAAGCCGCTGGAGCAGGTGCGCCCGCGTCGATCCACTGCTTCACCAGGGCCAATTCATCCGTTGTCAGGTTGGCAAAATGCTGGGTGGTTTGCTTGGTAATCAGCATGCTGTTGGCTGAATCGTTCGGCGTGACGACGGAACCATCTTTGCCGCCCTTCATCAGGCTTTCATAACTGCTGAGATCGAGTCCGCCGGTGAGCGCCGTGGCGTTATGGCAGGCAGCGCACTTGGCAAACAGCGGTTCGATGTTTGCTTTATAGTCTGGGGCTGTGCCGGAGGCTGGCGTGGGGGCTGGGATGGGCGTGGGAGCCGGAGTCGGCAGTTGGGCCTGGATGACTTCGCGGAGTTTCGGTGCATCGAATCCGGCGTAGGTGAAGGTGGATCCATGGCAGGCGCTGTTGGAGCAGAACGAGGTGTTGGTGGTCGATCCGGCATCGGCAGTATTGTGGCAGGCCGAGCAGCTTTGATCAAAGACCTTGTTGTGCATGCTGATCCAGTTCGGATTGTGGTGCGAATCCGGTTCAGGTCCGCGGCTGAGTTCGATTTTGGCGACAAAGTCGGCTTTGCTGGCGACCACCGGGATGGAATGACACAGGTTGCATTCCAGGCGGATGGCTTGCTGATTGGCATCGAGGTGTTTTCCGTCATGACAGCGGAAGCAGCCAGGGCTTTGGAAGTGTCCAATGTTATTCGGGTGAGTGTCCCAGTTGATTTTTTGATCGATGAAAACCGAATCGGCGTAGATCGACTGCAATTTTACAACCGCTGCTGTAACTTTATCCTGATTGGCTGCATAGAAATCTGGATAAGTGGTTTTGTAAAAATTATCCAGCGCAGTAATTCCGGCCTGGGCATCCGCCTGGGTGGCATAATTTCCGCGCAGGGTCTCAACGCTCTGTTTTCGAATTTCCGGGATGGTGGATGAGATTATTCCAAGCGATAAGGCTTGATCCACAGAGTCTTCGGGGGCGTAAATGCGGTGCGTGATGCGGTTGTGGCAGGTCATGCAGTCCATTTGCTTGAGTTTGCTCGGGTCAATCTGGGCTGGATCCACGCCCGCCTGAACATCCACATAGTCAACGGTGCTGCCATCATCCTTGACCACGCGCACAAAGGGGATTGTCTGGTCAAGTTCATCAGTGGAGTAGTAAGAGACCTTGTTCATGATGTGCCAGTGAATTCCAAGTCCCTGGCCTTCGCGCTTGGCGCCGCCACCTGTTTTTAGCACCAGGTAGGTGTAATAGGGGGTATTTTCGGCATCATCCTTGAAATGGGTGATGAGACGCAGGCTGTCATCCGAAAACTTTTCTGGCGTATGGCACTGTTCGCAGATTTCGCGTGCCGGGCGCATGCTTTCAGCCATGATCGGGTATTCGTAGGTGGTAAAAGTCATGGCCACCAGATGCTTCAAGTCTCCAGCTTTTCGGAAAAGCTGATTGCCAATAAACTCGCGTCCAATGTGGCATTCCACACAGGCCACGCGGGCATGCGGCGAAGCCTCATAAGCCGCATATTCCGGAGGCATGGTGTGACAACTCGTCCCGCAGAATGGGGATGAGTTGGTATAGGCCCAGCCATAGGCGCCTCCCACCAAAACCAAGGCGGATAATAACCCAAGCACAGCATATGGCAAAATCAATAAACTGCGCGGAGAACCGGGTGGGGGGAAGAAAAATTTACGTAGAGATGTTCGTAATTGCTTTAGCATAACCGTTTGTCCTGTTGTGGAATTGGTTATTGGGACGGAATCTTTCCTTTTGGTCTGATCCCGTCCCAATAACCCTTCAGTTCTGGTACGGATGGCTTTTACGGATTAGCACCAGCAGAGATCCAATCCAAAATGATTTGGGTTTCTTCTGCAGGCAACTTGCCTCCCGGCGGCATCGACATTCCATTGACGCCTTGCAGGAGCTTGGCGATTGAACTATTGGTGATATCACCGGCGACCAGAGCCGGACCTTCCTCTGTCGACCCGGTAATGGTTTCGTATGAGGTTGCATCCCAGCCGCCCAGCTTTGTGGAAGAATTGTGACAGATGAGGCATTTTGTCTGGAAGATCGGCAGGACATTCTGGGTGAATGTCGTTTGGCTGGCAGAACTGCTCGGGGTTGCGGTTGGCTGCACCGGGGCAGGGGTGGCAGTCGGCAGCGCCGGGGGTGGGTTGGCTTCCCAGCTGCGGATGTATGTCACAATGGCATCCACCTGATCGTCGCTGAGGGGGCCGCCATTTGCGGAAGAAAAGGCCGTCATGCCAGAATCGGGCAAGCCCAAAGCGATGATATTCCGAAGCGTGATGTTATCGCGCGTTTTTAGGAAATCAGAAGAACTGATGGTGGTAATCATATCACCAGAACGTCCTGGGATAGGGCCACCCTGCCCGAATTGTCCGTGGCAAGGAGAACAATTCTGGGTAAAGAGCTGCGCCCCGGCTTCGAGTCCCTGGCCCGTGCTGGCAACCAGGGTGTATTTCGTGAGGGCATCGAGCTGTTCGGGGGTAAGAATTTTACCCCAAACTGGCATGGTCACATGCGCGCCGCCCGTGCTGATCATTTTTTGGGCAGTCTCAAGGTCAGGGGAGGTTGGTACCTTGTCACCATGACAGGCTGCGCAATGCTGATCAAACAATGGCTTGCCTGCCGGGGTTCCCGAGGGATTCATGACATAAGCAGCCAGGGTTTCGAGATCGGCCTTGCTCAGTGATCCTTGCCAGGCGGGCATCGTGACGTGCTGTCCACCCTTGCTGATTAAGGCGCGCAATTCGCTTTCTGTGCCAGAGAAGGCCACGCCAACACCGTGACAACTGGAACAGTTAATTTCAAAAAGGCGTTGACCATCTGGCGCAGCCAGGAAGTTCAACAAAGAGTTGTGTTCATCACTTGAGAGCACAGAATTCCAATCTGGAACGTTCTGGCCTTTGTGAGCCGCATAGTTTGGACCTTGTTGGAGAACCAGTTGCAGTTCTTGAAGGTTTCCTGAAGCAAACACGGTTACATTATGGCATTTGCCGCACTGCGCAGTGTAAAGAGCGCTGCCTTTTTGCGAGGTGATGAACCCGGCCAGGGCGTCAATTTCGTCGGTGCTCAAGTCACCGCCCCAGGCGGGCATGCCGGTATGACCGCCCTGCGCAATCAGTTTGTGCAAATCTGTCCCGGCTGGGACGACAATGCTGGGGCCATGACAATTGGAGCAGTTTTTGGTATACAAAGCGGCAGCCTTATCAACTGGAGCCGCGGCTTGGGGTGGTGGCGCTTCCCGCACGGACAGAACGCTCAAGGTGATTATCCCGCCGACCACCAAAATAGCCGCCAGGCTGGCGTAGGGCCGGTTAAGAAAATGGCGCTTTGGGCTTTTGTCAAGAAATGGCAGCAGGATCAGCAGCAGGATGAAAAGTCCCGGGATCACCATGACGCCGATAACTTCCAGGTTGCCCGGAAAGTATTTGAGCAGTTGGAATAGAAACAGGAAATACCATTCTGGCCGCGGGGTATAGGCTGTATCGTTTGGATTGGCGCGAGCTTCCATGGGAATTCCCACAAAGTAAGCGAGCGCAACCAGCACGATAAATACCAGCAAAACGACAATTGTGTCCTTGAAAATGATGTCCGGGAAAAAAGGGACGCCTTTTTCTTTGGCTTTTTTGTATTGTTCTAGATAGTCTTTCTTTTCCTGGTCGTTCATGACTATTCCTCTTTCTTTTCTGGCACCGCAGAAATGCCAATCCGGATGATCAGATAAAGGTGAACGAAAATCAAACCGAATAAAGAGGCCGGTAATACCCAGATGTGTGTACCGAAGAAGCGCGCCAGGGTTACAGCCGAGAGATTATCTCCACCGCGCGCAACGCGCAGCAGCCAATCTCCAATGAAAGGCGCAACCCCAATAATGCGAGTTCCAACTGTTGTTGCCCAGTAAGACTTTTGATCCCATGGGAGCAAATAACCTGTGAAGCCAAAGCCAATTACCAGGATGAACAGAATTACGCCGGTAATCCAGGTTGCTTCGCGTGGAAATTTGTACGCGCCGTAGAAAAACACGCGCAAAAGGTGAAGGACAGTCAGCACGACCATGGCGCTTGCGCCCCAATGGTGTAAACCACGAATGAGCCAGCCTCCCGGCAGTTGAGTCGTGATGTACATCACGCTGTCATAGGCGTGGTCTGGGGTTGGAACATAATATAACGTGAGCAAAATACCGGTGACTGCTTGAATCATCGCTACAAACAGGGTTGCGCTCCCCAGCGTGTAGAACCAATTTACATGCGGTATTTTACGCAGAAAAATGGCTTCATTAACTGAACGCCATCCAAATCGATCATCGAGCCAATTTCCAAGTTTTTCCAACATTGTTTATCCTCGCTTAATGAACAAGATGCCATTTTCGACTTTGGTTTCAAAGCGGTCCAATGGACGAGGCGGTGGCCCGGCTTTGACGGTGCCATCCTTGGCAAAAACGCCATTGTGGCACGGACAATAGAAACCTTCCAAATCGGCAATCCAACGGATGCGACACCCTAGGTGTGTGCAAACATTGGACATGGCAACAAAATCCTGCCCATTTTCTGTCATAACGTAGGCTGAAACATCCTCTTGCGTATTGATCCAGCCGGTTTGAGTGTCAATGGTGGCTTTAAACAAAGTGGGAGTATTTAATTCCACTTTACTGATTGCGCCCAAGCGAATCCACGCATTGGTTTCTTGTTGGGATGCTGGCCCAATAATATAACCAATAGCAGGTATACCAATTGCCACGGCAATAGTGCCACCCATCCCGGCAATGGCTACCTTCATGAAGTCGCGGCGGGTCACTTTCTCATCCTGTGACTCACTCATAGATCTCTTTCTCCTTTGGCGATTTTTTGTAACTGCTTTCGTTTATTGATTCTATCACCCGGAAACTGCGCAGCTTTTGCATCATTTGGCGGTGCCGGATGATTTTTCATGATTTAATGGGCATCCTTGCGTGTCACCAGACATTTTTCGGAAGCCCGTACAGAAACGATAAACAATCTTCAAAAAGAAACAGGAAGTTTCAATTTGGAGATTGCTTATCGTAAATTGAGTATTGCAACCCGAAAAGGATTGCAATTACACCAATAAAAAATCAAACACAAGACTTTGGTTAGCGGTACCAACAAAACTTACTACAGCGTGATTATTTTTCAGGCGCACCTGCGTCAATCCACTGTTTGACCATATCAAGCTCTTCGGGCGTCAACTGACCTGGATGCCCACCCGCTGCTTGCTTTTGGATTAATTTGCTATTGGCGCTGTCTTTGGCGACGATGACAGGACCGTTAGTGCTACCCTTCAGTGTAGTTGCATAAGTCGACAGATTCAACCCGGCCATCGCCGTTGCACCATGACAGGCCGCACATTTTTGCTGGAATAAGGGCCCGGCGAAAGCGTCCCAAGTCAGCGCGGCGACTGGCGGCGATGTGGGGGTCGGAGGAGCTGGTGTGGGAGTCAGGGGCGCAAATACGGGAACCGTTTCACCCGTCGGCAGGGTGGTGACCGCGGTTGTTTCAGAACTGATGAAATTATACAAGCCAAACCCAAAAACGACTGTAATAATTACCGCAACCGGGGCATAGATGATTTGTCGTGTGCGTAATACAGCTGGGGGAATCGGCTTGGCATGTTTGCCAGATTCTATCGTGGCAAGTTCCGCAGGGTGCTCATGTTCCATTTCTTCGTGAGTGAGCTTCCCCGTAAACATGCTCGGGTTCAGGGTTTTGATGTGGACATGGTAGAAGTGCCAGATGATAATGGCCAGCACCGCCAGTACCGCTTCGCCGCCATGCGCCGCTTTGGCAGCCGGAATGGCTTCGCCCGGCAGCATGCGCAGCGTGGAAAGCGGATTCCACATCATAAAACCCGTCAGCCCCATCACAACCGTTCCCCAAATCAGCGCCAGATACTCGGCTTTCTCTGCGTAGGAGTAACGTCCGTAATAGGCTTTGTGCTTTCGTCGCCCGATGTAATAAAGTACATCATCAAAAACGTGCTGAATATCGTTAATCCAGGGGATCATGCTGATGGGAGTGCGCAGCACAAAGATGCGATACAACAATTCCAGCACATGCACCAGGCTGACAATCATCATCACAATTGCGGACGAATGGTGGATTAATCGAGCATTTTCCACGCCACCCAGCAAGTTGAACAACCCTACGCTGATTGGCGAGAGCGGAAATTTCTGCGGCAAACCGGTGAAACCCAGCGTTGAGAAAGACACCAAAAATATGATGTGCTGGAGTCGTTGCAGGAGATCAAAACGCACGTAGATCTTGGATGGCGAGTTGCTGGCGGGCTTAGTCACGGCGAGCCTCCTCGTCGGTGGATTCGGCTGAATCAGGCTTTTCGGCGGGCGCGGATTCTTGGTCCGTTTCCGGTTCAGCAGGTGGTTCTGGGATATTGGCCTCTTCAGCCACTGAAGCTTCTTCGGTGGATTCTGTTGATTCTTCGGTCTCTTCGACTAATTCGCCGGTTTTGGGATGTTTCAACTTTTTGTGAATCTTTGTCAGCTGCGGTTTTCTGAAACGGTTAATCATCATCCGGCTGAAATCCATCACAACCAGCACGCCCATCGGAATCAGCACGCCGGGAATCAGGAATTTGTAAAACAGGTTGATGTAATAAACCATCGGATACTTGTCTGGCGACGGGATATAGTGCGACAGCCAAGCTTCAGGGAAGTTGGTGTTTGCATCCGGATGGCATTTTTGGCACTTGGTCAGCAGGTTTGCTTTGACTTGCAACCCCTTGACGGGATCATCCACGCGGGTAATGTCGTGAATTCCGTGGCAGTCGTAGCAGACTGGCTTATTCGTGATGGCATCCGGGGATACCTTTTCAAAAATTGTGACGGTTGTGCCGTGAAAATCTGCCACATAAGTGTTCAACACCTGTGTGGAGATATTATACTTATCCATGCGCTTGGGATCAGTATGGCACTTGGCGCAAATTTGTGGAGAGAACAAACGGAAAGTTGACGTGGTTGGGTTTTCAATGATGTGGACGCCGTGACAGTCAATGCAGGTGGGCACATCCGGGTTATTTCCATCAGTCAGCGCGGCCCCATGCACGCTGTTTCGGTATTTTTCGTAAATTGCGCTGTGGCATTTCTGACAGGTCGTCGGAATCCAGATGCGCGTGGTCGGTAAAAGCTGATGGGTGGTTGGATCTTTTATGCGCTGCACCGCATGAGAAGTGTGACAGTCAGTACAAATTGCCGCCTTTAACTGGCCCACGGAGCGCGCCGCGGCGTGAACGCTGTCTTTTTCCTGGTCAGCCTGTTGCTTATGGCATTGACCGCAGGTTGTATTAAGCTGAAGGGTGGCTTCACGACGGCTGCCAAATTTCAACCCATGACCTGCCCCCGGTTCAAAACCCACGTGACACTGAACACAGGCTATTTTGGTTTCGCCATGAACAGAGTGATTGAATTCATCAGGGTTGACACTTAAGTCGAACAAATCACCGTTTCCAAGGGTTACGCTGAACTGCGGATTCTGGTGACAGGCCAGGCAGGCCTCATTATTGGCCGCCGCAGGGCGCGGCGCATCTGAACCGTTCGCCCCGGAAAAAGTGGGCCTAGCGGCAGCCGGCGAAACGGTATAGCCAAGGGCGATGATGAACACCATCAACCCGGCGATTAGAAAATAGTAGCGTGGGCGCATTACTTTTTCTCCCCCGCTTGAGTTTTGTTGGCGACCTGACCTATTTGCTGCTCGTAATCTTTTGTGTGGAATTCCCGCATCTCTGGCTCACTTAACCGGCCTGTAAAGATGCTCAGATTTAATCTCTCGATGTGGACGTGATAGATATGCCAGATCAATACAAAGACTGCCGCCACAATTGATTCGGTGCTGTGGGCAAGTTTTGAAGCTGGAACCACTCCGCCCGGCAGGAACTGGGTAAACTGTTCCGGGAACCAGATAACAAAGCCCGTGATTCCCATCATGGCAATTCCAAAGAACAGGAACCAATAGGTGACTTTTTGCTCAAAATTGTATTTGCCGAATTTGGGCTTATCGTTGCGCAAGAAGAACAGGTATTGCAGCATGTGCCCGGCATCGAGCACATCTTGCCACACCGGCAGGATGTTTCCTGGTAACTTTCGGCGTGCGAGTAAAACGAGCGCCCGTCCGATGTGATACACAGCCTCGAGCGCCAGGATAAGCGCGGCGATGTGGTGGATTTGACGGATAAGCCCCAGCCGCTCAGGCGTCGAAAGCAAATCCTGGCTCCAGGAAAAATCACGGTACTTCTGCGGGAGGCCGGTTAACAACAAAACGGTGAAACTTAATATCAAAATCAAATGCTCCCAACGTTGCCCAAGCTTAAAGCGCAGGAACATCTTCTCTTCTTTGACATGTGCAGTGGTATTTTTTTGTTTTGCGGTCATCGCAGGCTACTCCTCACGCGGTCAACAATGGAGCGAATTATTTGTAATACCACGTAGATGATGCAGGCCCATAGTACAAATGGCGTAAAGGATGTATAGAACGTGTTCACGTAAAACAGGAAGGGAGTCCGTTCCAGGCTGATTTCATTGTGCCCGGTCCAGGCACCTGTCCAGTTAGGTCCGGCGCCGGGATGGCATTTCTGGCAGGTTTTTAAAAGATTCTGCGGATTTACCTTGGATGCCGGGTCCTTGGTGTTGAGAATATCGTGAATTCCATGACAATCGGTGCAAACGGCGCTATCATGCCAGATGGTTGGCCAGCGAGATTTGTAAACCGAGAGATCGACGCCATGCCAGGAGCGCTTATAGATGCTATAGACATCTGCAGAAAGCCCATACTTGCCCATCAGTTCTTTGTTGGCATGGCAGCCAGCACACATTTCAGGGCTTTCCATGCGGAATTGGATGGTGCGAGGATCCTGAATATTGTGGACGCCGTGACAATCGGTGCAAACCGGTACATCCGGGTTATTTTCATCAATCAGGGCTTTGCCGTGAACGCTTTGTTTATAAGCATCCACAATTTCGGCATGGCACTTGCTGCAGGTTGTTGAAATGAGAGAACGGGGTTGATCGGGAGCCTGAACGTTGTGGGCGCCGTGACAATCTGTACAAATGGGGGCATTCAGGTTGCCGCCGTCAGCCGCCTTGGCATGCATGCTATCCAGGGTTTTTTGATAATTGCCTGGATGGCACTTTTGGCAAGCCTGATAATAGGAACGTGAAAGCTCTCTCTTGGTCTGGAAAGTTTGTGTGGGGTGAGGGTAGCTTTGGATATCAGTATGGCAGGCTACGCACTCAATTCCCAAGGGGCTATGGACTGAGTGACTGATTACATCCTGTGAAACGTAAAGCGACAGAGTCTCTCCGCTTGGTAAAGCCATACTCAGCGAGGAGTTTCCGTGGCAGGAAAGACAGTATTTTTCTGTTTCCTGAGTAGGCTGGCCTGCCCTGGCTGGTGTTACCAGCAACAGGCTCAACAGCAGGACAAGAGCGCCTGCCGCAATCAAGCCAATTTTCTGACCTGACAGGAACATCCGGTGCAGGGTGCGCGTTGTCATGAACTATGACTCCTTCGTATTGTTGTGGGGGCTGTCATCTTGCTTATCTGATTCTTCGGGTGGTTCCGGGTTTTCAATCACCACCCAGCCCATACGCCGGAGCAGGTAAGAAATCCCAAATAATATGGCGAGTGGAACCAGACACCGCAAGATAAATAGCAAAGCCACAAAGACTGGATTGGCAACAGTCTCGCTCATCGTTATTCCCTCCGCGACAGTGTATTCTTGCTGTTCGCAACGTGTGATATAGGCATTGCAACTCCGTAACACGATTATTTTGGTTAAGTATAACCTAAACGCGAGATTAAAATATCAGCAGCGTCTTATTGATAAGTATTGGTAATACTTGCGGTGACATTTGTTCTCGTTATTAATGACAGGCAACACTTACTAGTTGATAGGATTTTTATTAACATGTAATCTTGAACCTATCTATTCATCGGGAGAATGAAAAATGACGAAACAAACTTATATGAAAGTATTGTTGTTTTTGTCTCTTGTGCTGATTGCTGTAACGTTTGGCGTTCTGGTGGCGGCCCCCACCCAGCACGCTGCAGCGGCAGAGAAGAGTCAAGATATTGAAACCTGCAAAAATTGTCACGCTAAGGCAGTAACGCCCTGGTCAACCAGCAAGCACAGCACGGGTAACGTCAACTGCCTTGTTTGTCATAAATTGGGAGCAGGGGAAGGCGCTCATCCTATGTTGAAGTACACCGTGGAATCTGAAGAAACCACCTGCCTGGTGTGCCATACTGAGGTATTCGGGGAGAATATTGCCGGACAGATGAAACTTAGCCAGCATGGCAAAGTTGGTCTTAAGTGCATTACCTGTCATGAGCCGCATTCCCAGGGCCCGGTTCTCGCCCCCGGATCCACGATTGTTTGCGAAAATTGTCATAAGGAACAAATGGAAGGTAGCCTCAAATCAACCCATACCGCGGCAGGTTTGAACTGTATCAACTGCCACATGGGATCTGACAAGAGTCACACCCTGAAGGTTGCGGGCGAAACGTGCGGAAACTGCCATAACGATATCCATGAGGCCAATCGCATTGTCAGCGCCGGAATGCAGGTTCAGGTCCTGGCAACTCCGGCAGATGTCGTTGCAAAGGCGGCTGAACCGGAAAATGTGACTGAGCCGGTTGTTGCGGGTGGCGTTCACTTGCCGAGTTGGGCGCTTTTGCTGGCTGGCTTATTAATTGGTGGCATCATTACGTGGGTATTGCTCGGCAGAGACCCCGGTACGCCAGTTAAATAGCGGCGAGATTCTTGGGAAATACTTATTAATTCCCATCCGCCAATTTTTGGAGGCTTATTATGGATGAAACTCAAGAAAATCAGCCAGTCCCTGAAAAGCGCAGCACTGCACGACGCGACTTTGTGAAAGTCGCTGGCGCGCTTGCGGGAGCTGCTGCGATGGCTCAGTTTATCAGTACTGCCACGCTTGCCAGTCGTACAAAACCCTCTGGTACTGGCGAATCGACCGCAGGGCCGCAATGGGGCATGTCGATCGATATAAACAAATGCATCGGCTGTAAATATTGCACTTATGCCTGCCAGGCTGTGAATAACCTGGCCGACAACATGATTTACAACATTGTGACGACCGAAACAATGCAAAACGGCAAAGAATACTTCCTTTCGAAGCCCTGCATGCATTGCACTGAAGCGCCCTGTGTGCACGTCTGCCCGGTCAAGGCCACTTACCATCGCCCCGATGGTATTGTGGTTATGGATTACACCCGCTGTATTGGCTGCCGGTACTGTCAGGTGGCCTGTCCGTATGACGCTCGCGTTTTCAACTGGGGTGATCCGATTGAAACCAGCCCCAAATCACCGAATTTTGGTTTCCAGGAAGTTCCCAATCGTCCCCGCGGTGTTGTGGAAAAATGTTCCTTCTGCTCCCATCGCATAGACGGGGGACTGGCTCGTGGGATGGTTCCCGGAGTTGATGCGATGGCGACTCCAGCCTGCGTGGTGGCTTGTCCCACCGGCGCGCGCGCATTTGGTGATCTGACGGATCCGGAAAGCCCGGTTTCGAAAGTTTTGGCCGAATCCAAAGCAGTCTTGCGTTTGCGCGAAGAAGAGCTCAGCACCGAGCCAAGCGTCTATTACGTGCCCCCCGATGCCCATACCAATAATCCTTTCCAGAAGGGGTAGGCCATGCAAATATCTATACATTACCCTAAGTTACACCTTGGCAAACGCTCTGTCGATATCTTTCCGTATTGGATTAGCCTGTTAATTGCGGGCATCCTGTTTGGGCTGACGGGCGCATTCTTCGTTTTCCGTGATGGCTTGAAGGTGACCGGTCTTTCCAACCAGGTTCCCTGGGGCTTGTGGATTTCCATTGACCTGTCATCGATCGCCCTTGGTGGCTGCGCCTTCGTTTTCGGCGCCATCATCTACCTGCTGCAAATAAAGCGCTTTGAATCGATCGGTAAGTTGGCCGTTCTGCTTGGGTTCTTGGGATATTCCACAGCGGGGATGGTTCTGCTGATGGATCTCGGTCAACCGCTGCGCTTCTGGCATCCGATTGTTTACTGGCAGCCGCACTCCCTGCTGTGGGAAATTACCATGTGCGTGGTGCTCTACCTGACCGTGCTGTTGGCTGAGCTTATCCCGGTAGTGGTGGAACATCCCCATTTTGACTCCCATCCCTGGCAGGATCGTATTCCGCTTTTGAAAACGCTGGCAAAGTTCGCCAAAACCTTATCTGTCTGGCTGCATAAGGCCGGGCCCGTACTGGCGATTATTGGCATGACACTTTCCCTGCTCCACCAGGCTTCGCTGGGCGCTACTTATTCAGTGCTATATGGTCGCGGGGTGTGGTTCAATCAGAGTGCGCCAACACAATTTGTATTCTCAGCCATGAGCGGCGGCATTGCGCTTTTGTTCATCGCCAGCGTGTTTGTGTTCCGTGTCATGCGCCCTGGTCTGGTGACAGACGATGCGCTGTATGACGTAGCCCGCCTTGCGGGTGGCGCCACGCTGCTGCTGACTTACTTGCGCTTTTGGGATTGGGCTGTCACCAACTATTACAGCTTCGATCAACAAATTGCCCTGCAAACCCAACTGCTCGACACGGTCGCGCCGTATTCGGCAACGTTTTGGATCGGACAGGCGCTCTTGCCGGTGATTGCGGGCACGATATTGTTATCTGCCAACAGTGTGCGTAATTTCCGCTTCTTGATGGGGACCGCGATCATTCCTGTTTTTGCCACCGTCCTGACGCGTTGGAACTACAACTTCGTCGGTTTGATTGCTGCCACCTCCTATGATCCCTATACCCCTTCTGTGCGCCTTTTCTCTTACACGCCCACCTGGGTGGAATTTGCGGTAGGCACGCTGGTGATTTCTTACTGGTTGTTGATGTTCAGCCTGGCCACACGTTTCCTGCCTTTCCACGGAGAAAGACACACCGAGCATTAGCATCCGTTCTTTCAGGCTAAAAAACGACCCCGGAAATGCACCTTCCGGGGTCGTTTTTTAGCCTTTGGCGCCCTCGTTATTGCCAAATAGGACCATATGGATAATTTAGGATAAATATGGTGTGTTTAAGTGACATTTGTCATGTGAATTTAGCCGCCCGTTTTCAGCATATCTTAATCTAAATGTGTAGAATCTAGGATAGTTACAAGCTTAATCAATCCTAGGAGGTACTTATGACATCGCCACGCATCAAATTTTTACTTGGCGGCTTGTTGATTGTCGCTGCTGTGGTTTATTTAATCGCTTCATCCACTCAGGCAAGCGCTCAATATTTCATGACCATTGACGAATTAAATGCAAAAAGCAAGAGTGTTGTAGAGAAAAACATCCGTGTTTCGGGCGCCGTCATTGGCGACACGATTACCTACGACGCTGCTACGCTGACTCTCAGTTTCACCGTGGCTCACGTCTCTGGTGACAATGCTGAGATCGAAAAAGAAGGTGGACTGGCTGTGGTGCTTCATCAGGCAGTTATCGATCCCAAACGATCGAAGTTGAAAGTTGTCTACGTTGGCGTCAAACCCGACCTGATGCGTAACGAAGCCCAGGCCATTATGACCGGCCATCTGGACGCAGAAGGTGTTTTCCATGCCGATGAACTTTTGTTAAAATGTCCAACAAAATATGAGGAAGCCGTTCCCCAGCAAGCACAAGGGAACTAATCGCCCCGTAGTAACGACTGAAGTCGTTACTACTTTTGTTAACGGAGAATATCCATGTTTGCAGATTTTGGTTATGGCATATTAATAATCTCGTTTTTACTGGCAATCTATGCCATTGGCGCGGCCATCTACGGATACACTAGCAAATCCCAAAAGTGGGTGGAAAGCTCCCGCCTGGCGATGCAGCTTACCTTCCCGCTGATTTCGCTGGCGGCGCTCACGCTGATTTATCTGCTGGTGACCGACCAATATCACGTAGCTTTTGTCTATGAAGTCACCAGCCGTTCCATGCCGATGTATCTCAAGATCACCGCTCTCTGGGGCGGACAATCGGGCTCGCTGGTATTTTGGGGTTGGTTGATGTCGGCCTTTGCAACCGCCGTCACTCTGCGCAAATGGGACCGCGACCAGGAATTTTTGCCCTGGGTGGTGGTGGTTTCAAGCGTTACGCTGGCTTTCTTTATCGGACTGGTAATTTTTTACGAAAATCCCTTTGTCAAATACTGGCAAACCATTAGCGGAGAAGTAATCAGCGCGATGTTGGCGCCCGCCGGGGCAATTCCGTTCACGCCTCCAGATGGACGGGGCCTCAATCCGCTGCTGCGTCATCCCGGGATGGTCATTCATCCCCCGATGCTGTACCTCGGTTTCGTCAGTTTTGTCATCCCGTTTGCTTTTGCGATTGCCGCGCTGGTGACGGGTCGCACCGATGACCGTTGGATTCGCATCACCCGTCGCTGGACGATCGTGGCCTGGCTGTTTCTTTCGCTTGGTCTGGTGCTTGGCGGACGTTGGGCTTATGACGTGCTCGGTTGGGGTGGTTACTGGGGTTGGGATCCGGTGGAAATCGCGGCTTTCATGCCGTGGCTTTCCGGCACCGCTTTCCTGCACTCGGTCATGATCCAGGAAAAACGCGGCATGCTCAAGTACTGGAATATGATCCTGATCATTGTGACGTATGCGCTGGTCATTTTCGGTACCTTCCTGACGCGTTCCGGGGTGCTTTCCTCGGTGCATGCTTTTGCCCAAAGTGCCATTGGCCCATCGTTTTTCATCTTTATCGGATTTACATTTGTCACGTCAGTTGCCCTGCTCATTTACCGCTGGGAAGACCTGAAATCTGAAGCGCAGATGACTTCCTTGCTTTCGCGCGAGGCGCTTTTCCTGCTCAATAACCTGTTGTTCATGAGCATCCTGGTAGTTTGCTTCTGGGGCGTGATTTTCCCGCTGATTTCTGAACTGGCAACCGGGCAAAAAGTGACCGTTGGTCCGCCGTTCTATGAACGCGCCACCGGTCCATTGTTTGCCGCGCTCGTTTTGCTGATGGGTATCGCGCCGCTTTCAGCCTGGGGTCATTCCACGCTCAAAACCCTTGGAAAAGCAATGTGGAAGCCGTTGATTGTGGCTTTGGTGGCGCTGCTGGCCGTGGTATTTGTCGCGGGCATTCACGAACCGTATGCGTTGGTGGGCTTCTTTGTCATTTTCGCCAGCGCCTCCATCACCCTGTATGAATTTTGGCGTGCGGCGCGCGCCCGCGGACATGCCCAGCACGAAAACCTGTTGCTCGCTCTGTGGCGTTTGGCGGGACGCAATCGTCGCCGCTATGGTGGATATCTGATCCATCTTTCGATTGTGTTCATGGCGATCGGCATCATCGGTATCGAGATGTTCCAGACCGAGACGCAGGGTACCATTGCGCAGGGACAGTCGCTCAAATTGGGTGGTTATGTGATCACTTACAAGGACCTGGCGGTCTTCGATACGGCTGACAATCGCAATGTGGCCCGCGCCGTGGTCGGCATCGAACGCGACGGGCAATTCCTGGGTGATCTGCACCCGCGCCGTGACTATTTTTACGAATCCCAACAACCGATGACCATTCCAGGCGTCCGTTCCACGATGGCCGATGACTTGTATATCATCCTGGTGGATTGGCAGCCGATCCTGTCTACTGGCGCCACTTTCAAGATTTACCATAACCCACTGGTCAACTGGTTATGGCTGGGCGCAATCATGATGATTCTTGGCTCTGTCGTCGCCGCCTGGCCCGATAAGGACCCGGAATACCTGCCTGTGCGCGTGCGTCGCGGACAGAAAGCGGCTTACCAACCCGGTCCGGTGAAATAACATCCCAAGGAAATCTGCAGTTACGGGCAGTGCGCCGCGCCATCGATAAAGTGATGGATGTTTGCCAGAGCTTTGGCGCGGCGCACTTGCTCTTGAAAAGTCCTACGAATCGGAGAAGTGCGATGAAACGCAATGTATTGATTTTTTTGGCAATCACTGTTCTGGCACTGGGCTTTGCAAGCCGGGTTTTGGCGCAGGGACCGACCCCGTCAGATGACGATGTCAACGCTGTCGCCAAGCAGCTCTTTTGCCCGGTGTGCGAAAACACCCCTCTTGACGTTTGTCCCACACAGGCCTGTGCCCAATGGCGTGAACTGATTCGCACAAAACTGTCTGAAGGCTGGTCCGCTGAGCAGATCAAGCAATATTTCGCCACGCAATACGGCGCCCGGGTGCTTTCTGAACCGCCACGCCAGGGATTGAACTGGTTGGTTTACGTAATCCCGCCGGTATTGATGCTGATCGGTGTTTATATTCTGTTCCGCGCCTATCAATCCATGCGCAAACCGGTCCTTGCTGATGTGGATGAAGAAGAATCAGTCGCGGCAAATTCTGATAATTACCTGGCCCGAGTGGAAGAAGAACTGAAAAAGAGAAAATAAATTTTCTGGACTGTTGCTATTTCCAGAAATCTGAGGAGAATTTTTATGTCTGAAATAAATTCCGCCCCAAAGCCAGAAGTACAGGAAGCACCCAAGCGCGGCGTTCCAGTTTGGGCGCAGGTGATTGTCTGGGTGGCGCTGCTGGGCTTACTGACGGTGATGGCCTTGGGTCTGCGCCGTACCCAACAGAAACCGATTCAAGTTGGTGATGTGCTCCCCGATTTCACGCTTTCGTTTTTTGACGGTTATCAACAACAGGGAAAATCGGAAATCCAACTCTCCGCGCTGAAGGGCAAAGTGGTGGTAATCAACTTCTGGGCTTCGTGGTGCAAACCCTGCGAACAGGAAGCCGCGGAAATGGAAGCCGCCTGGCGTTCGTATTTGCCGGGCGAACAGGTCGTTTTTGTGGGCGTGGATTATGTCGATACCGAGCCGGAAGCCCGCGGATATCTCAAGAAATTTGAAATTACCTATCCAAACGGCCCTGATCTCGGAACACGCATTTCGCAAATGTTTCGCATTACTGGCGTGCCAGAAACGTACTTCGTCGATAAAGACGGCAAACTGGCTTATGCCCAGATTGGCCCGTTCACGTCCGAAGCTGAAATTCACGCCATCATCGACCCGCTGATAAAGAAATAGAGAAACCATGGACATCGGTGCAATTTTTCTACTACTCACAGTACTCGTGCTGATTGGGCTGTTTGTAACCCGCCCATTTTTTGCAAACCGTCGCATGCCGATTATTTCTGGCAGTGACCAGGAACTCTCAACACTCCTGGCGGAACGCGATCGCCTGATTACGGCGCTGCAGGAACTTGATTTTGACCACACTTTGGGGAAAATCCCAACCGAAGACTATTCCGGCATGCGCTCTGATTTGTTACTGCGCGCCTCCAACGTGCTGCGTAAACTGGATGTACTCCAACCCCAGAATTCCGGCGTGGTGGATGCTGAAAGCCGCGTGGAGGCTGTTATTGCCGCCCGCCGGGCCGATGCCGCCATCGAAAAAACTGATCAGAAGGCCGCCTCTGATGATGACCTGGAAGAATTAATCGCTTCGCGTCGGGCCGCTCGTAAAGAGCGCTCTGCGGGCTTCTGCCCCAAGTGCGGGAAACCTGTACTTCGTTCTGATCGATTCTGTCCACATTGCGGTAAATCCATCTAGAGTCAGAACTGTAACGTGCTTTTCAATCCACCAAAGGACTATTTAATGAAATCTCGCTTCATCATTCTCATGGCGGTACTGTCAATTTTGCTCAGCGCCTGCACGCTTTCACTCGCTGACGACATCACGCCTCCGCCAGATTACAAATCGCCAACTCCCGGACCCACTATGAGTCCGCTGTTTCCCCAAAACCCGCCATCGCTGGCCTCCGGTGCAGCCATCTTCGCTGAAAAATGCGCTCCCTGTCATGGTGACAAGGGCCTCGGGGATGGTCCCATGGCCGCCCAGTTGCAAAAGGTGCCTGCTGCCGTTGGCAAGCCTGAAATTGCGCGTGTGGCTGCGCCTGCCAATTGGTACACCACTGTCACGCAAGGCAACATCAACTCCTTTATGCCGCCATTCAGCGGAAGCCTGAGTGACCAACAACGCTGGGATGTGGTGGCTTATACGCTTTCACTGGGCGGCAGCACATTTGCCGAAGCGCAAAAAGGCAAAGTCATTTTTGAGGCCAACTGCGTCAAGTGCCACGATCCAAACAGCACCACTCCTTCGCCCGTCACTTTCACGGATCAGGGCATGATGGCGAAGCTGACTCAAACTGACATTGCCAACTTCGTCAATAAAGGCGTTGGCAAGATGCCCGGCTTTGGCGGGCTGATCCCCGATGAAGATATCTTTGCGGTCGCCGCTTATGTGCGCACATTCTCCGTGGTAGCGGGTGAAGTCGCTGCAGCCGCCACGCCCGTTCCCCCCACTGCCACATCCGCTCCAGATGCGAATGCCACCCCGAGCGTTGATGCCGGTACCCCCGCAGCGACTGAATCTTCCGCAGCTGCAACCACTCCCACTGAAACAACTGGCGTCGTCCAGGGCAAAGTGGTCAATGGCTCGGATGGCTCAGACCCATCCACGTTGAAGGCCGTCTTGCACGTTTTCGAGCACGACCCCGCCACGCAGCAATTCAGCGAAGTTTCCACGCAGGAAGCTCCCATCGCCGCGGATGGCGCCTACAGTTTCAAAGATGTGCGCATGCTTGCCAACCAGGCTTTTTATGTTTCGGTTGATTATGCCGACACCACCTACGAATCTGAACCAGCCTTCCCCAAAGAAGGTGAATCGACGATTGAGCTGCCGGTGACGATCTATTCCACCACCACCGATACCTCCGCTTTGGTGGCCGATCAGATGCATATTCTGCTGGATTACAGCAAGCCGAATATCGTCCAGGTGGTGGAATTCCTGGTTGTCAGCAATCCGGGCACCAAAAGCGTTGTCGCTGCTGAAAAGGGCGGCCCGGTAGTCAAGGTTTCGCTGCCCAAGGGTTATACCAACCTGCAGTTTGACCAGGGCGCTATCGGTGATCGCTACATCAAGACGGATGACGGCTTTGCCGATACCACTTCGGTCGTCCCAGGGACGGGAAAATACCAGCTTGTCTTTGCGATTGACCTGCCTCTGCCCAAGCCCGGCCTGTTCGGCGGTCAACAATTGACCTTCAGCCAGCCCATTGCCTTAAAAGCCGCTGCCGCCTCTGTCCTTGTTCCAGAAGGTGTCACATTGCAAGGCGCAAACTTTACCCCCGGTGGTACGCAGAGTATGGGGACAGCCGCCAAATACCAGGTATATACCACTGGTGTGCTTGAACCCGGCAAAATCCTGGATGTCAGCGCGAGCGGCGCGCCGAAAAGCGCCACGACAACTGACACATCCACCAATTCTTCGCAGAATATTATTATCGGCGTGGGCGCTTTTGGCCTGCTGTTGATCGTGATTGGTGTGTACCTGTTTTGGCGCGACCGCCAAAAGCTGGCGGATGAAGACGATGAAGAAGATGATGATGACAACGATGATGATGCGGATGAAACCGAGAAGGAAGAAATCATGGATGCCATCGTCGCTCTCGATGATCAGTACAAAGCGGGCAATATTACAGAATCGGCTTACAAGGATCGCCGCGCTGAACTGAAAGCGAAACTTAAGGCCCTCAACTAATCTACTCAAAACGCGGAACACGCAATACCAAATCAATATTGCGTGTTCCGCCCTTGAAAGCGTACCTCGAAAGCCTGTATGATTGAAGTCAAAAAACTTGTCAAACGATTTGGCATGAAAGCCGTTTTGCGCGGAGTGGATTTCCAGGTTGAGCCGGGTGAATTTGTGGCTCTGTTGGGGCCCAATGGGGCCGGGAAAACCACTTTCCTGCGCATTCTGTCCTCGCTTTCGCGCCCATCCATGGGATTGGTAAAAGTCGCCGGGTTTGCGCTCCCCGCCCATTCAGCGTCAGTCAGGCAGCGGCTGGGGGTGGTCTCGCATATGCCCCTTTTATACGGTGATCTGACCGCCGAGGAGAATCTCCAGTTTTACGGGCGCATCTATAACATTCCCGCTTTGAATGAGCGCATCAGCGAAGTGCTGGATATGGTTGGGCTTGCCACCCGCCGCCGCGATATGGTGCGGACGTTTTCGCGTGGCATGCAGCAGCGCCTGGCGATTGGGCGCGCGGTTCTGCATGACCCGGATGTGATGCTTTTTGATGAACCCTATACCGGACTCGACCAGGATGCCTCGGAAATGCTCGATGGCGTGCTGAAAAACGTGGCGGCGGTTGGCCGGACGGTTGTGATGACATCCCACGATCTCGCTCGCGCCGAAGAGCTGGCCACACGGTTCGATATTCTCTCGCGCGGTGTGATCGCCGCCTCCGCCACGCACGCGGAATTGGGCAACAGCAATCTGCTCACTTTCTACAAACAGGCATTGGCGGGTTAGCAGATGGATAAATTACCTTTGACCACCTTGCGCACACCCTTCACCAATCAGCGCCCGCAGTCCAATTATCTGCGCGCGGTTTTGGCCATCGCCTGGAAGGATTTGGCGGCTGAACTGCGCTCGCGCGAATTGCTCTCGTCGATGCTGGTGTTTTCGTTGCTCGTAATTTTGATTTTCTACTTCGCCCTTGAGCTGGATGTGAAAGCCCGCGAGGGCATCACCGCTGGAGCGTTGTGGGTCACCTTTGCCTTTGCCGGAACGCTCGGCCTCAACCGCTCCATGGCTGTGGAAAAAGACCGCGGCTGTCTTGACGGTTTGTTGCTCGCCCCGGTCGATCGTTCCGCCATTTATTTTGGCAAGGCCATCAGCAACCTGGCTTTTATGTTGATCGTTGAAGCCGTCGTCCTGCCAGTGTACAGCGTGATGTACAACATCAACCTGTTCAACCTGGGATTGATCGGCGTCACGCTGCTCGGTTCGGTTGGTTATATCGCCGTCGGCACGCTGCTGGCCGCCATGTCGGTGCAGACCCGCACCCGCGACGTGCTGCTGCCCATTTTGCTTTTTCCGCTTGTGATCCCTGTGCTGGTAGCCGCGGTCAAGGCCAGCAGTGGTTTCTTGTTGGCCCTGGAAATGAGCGAAATCCTGCCCTGGCTCAATATACTGATTGTCTATGACGTGATCTTTATCGCCGTAGCATTTATGGTTTTCGATTACGTGGTGGAAGAATAGCCACGCGAGCATCAAGCTTTATTTCAAAAATCGCAAAATAAGGAGATTCTATGTCCCCTCAACCCCGAGTTTTAAAAGTATTGAACGTTCTCTCTGCGCTGCTGGTACTGGTGGCCTTCCTCATGGCGATGTTTTACGCCCCGCTTGAAAAAGTGATGGGGGAAGTCCAGCGCGTCTTTTACTTCCACGTGGCCACGGCCTGGGTGGGAATGTTGGGTTTCATCGCCGCCGCTGTCGTCGCTGTCATCTTTCTGCGCACCCAGGATCTGAAATGGGATGTGATCGGTCTCGCGGCCGTGGAAATCAGCCTGGTGTTTTTCCTAGTTGCCATCGTGCTTGGTTCGATCTGGGCGCGTCCGGCCTGGGGCACCTGGTGGACCTGGGAGCCGCGCCTGACCACCGCCGCCATTCTTGAGATGGTGTATCTGGCGTATCTGCTCTTGCGGCAAGGCATCGAAGACCCCGATCGTCGCGCCCGTTTTGGCGCCGTCTACACCCTGTTGGGCGGATTGAGCGTACCGCTTACATTCATCTCCATCCGTATTTTCCGCACCATTCATCCGGTGGTGATCGGCGGAGGCGGCAGCGAAAAAATGGGCATGACCGGCTCGATGGTTGCCACCATGCTGTTCAGCATTGCCGTTTTCTCGATTGTATTTGTTACGTTATTCTGGCACCGCATCCGCCTCGGACAATTCTCCGATAAAGTTGAACAACTCAAACTTAAAGTGACACAGTAAGGAGTCTTTCATGGATATCCCCAATACTTTTAACTATATGGTTGGCGGCTACGTCGTTTTCGCCGTTGTCATGCTGGTTTATATCGCCAGCCTGGTTTCGCGTTGGAACAACCTCAAACTAGAACAGCAAATGCTTGAAGAAAGTGAAATAAACAGCCACAAATAATTCCGAATCTGCTATACTGATATAGTGGATAAGGATACTATTCTTTGATGGTGCTACAGCTTTTTACGAGACGGACGCTGCCGTTTTTTGCCGCTTTGGGATTGGTGCTGTTATCAGTGCTTTTGTCCTCCCCCCGAACGGTGAGTGCGGCTGCGCCTGCACCCTTGCCGTCTCCGGAAGGCCCGGATCGTTTCACCAGCATGGTAGTGGATATTACCCTGCACGAATGGTGGCTTGCCGCCTGGAGAGATAATTCAGTCGCCTGCTCCTTTTTTGTCGATCACGAAGGCCTGCCCGACTATACCGACATCTTTTCGGCCTGCGGACAGGACCTGTACAACGAATGGGTCGCTTACTCCACTCCTTGTGGCGCTGAAGACATCAACACCTGCCCGGGTTACTACTTTGTTGAAGTTTCCAGCAAACCCTCCACGCGTGATGTGACCGTGAAACTGCCTCCACCCCAGGTCTGGGTTTCCCTGGAAGATTGTGAGCTAGATTCCGATGGCTGGTGTATTACACAGCCATCGTTGGTTTTAACCGGCGAGGAGCCGCTGCCTAACGAATCCATCACGGCGATCAGCGGTACCGTCGGTAATGATTCTTTCACCTGCAGCGAAAATCCCTGCAAATTCAAGCTTGATGCAACCAAACCGGAAGGCATCCGCCTGAAATTCTGGGTATATTCCACTCACGGCGATTCCAGCCAGGTTTTTGATGCGCTGGTGCGCGTGCTTGGCGATCAAAACGATCAGCGTTTGACTCCGCGCTGGTATGTGAACGTGATCTCCCAGCAATGGCAGGGCCCTCCGATCGCATCCTGCGCCGCCGCTTGGGAAGCTTTTCCGCCGCCCGGAGATTTGCCGCAGTGGCTGACCACGCCCCAATCCAGTTCTGACTTGTACTCCAATATTCCGTACGCTTACCTGGCCGCCAATCTGATCTCTGAGGGCGCGGTGGATGTCACTAGCTGCGGTGATGATGGTTTGCTTCCCGATGGTTCTGCCAGCGCCTGTGGCATGGATTCAGCCGCTGGTGCCGTAAGTGAGTGGCAGAATCGCTTTGACAATTTGATTTTCTCCGTTGCGCAGGATAGCAGCGTCCCGGCGCAGCTGCTCAAAAACCTGTTCAGCCGCGAGAGCCAGTTTTGGCCCGGCGTAATCCATAACGGGCAGGATGTGGGCCTGGGCCAAATGACCGAAGGCGGCGCAGATACAACCCTGCTCTGGAATCCATCTTTTTATCAACAATTCTGCCCCCTGGTGTTGGACCAAAATGCTTGCGAAGCCAATGGTTTTGCAAACCTGACGCCGGAGCGGCAAAATATGTTGCGCGGCGCGCTCGTCAGCAGCGTGGATGCGCGCTGTGCTGACTGTCCGCTTGGCCTGGATCTTTCGCGCGCCAATTTCAGCGTGGATGTGTTTGCCCATACCCTGCTGGCCAACTGTGAACAGGCCGGGAAAATCGTGGCGGATGTCACCGGGAAAGAACCGGGGCTGACCGTTGACTATGAAACGATGTGGCGCTTCACGCTGGTCAACTACAATGCCGGGTCCGGCTGTCTGGCAATCGCAATAAATCAGGCTTATAACCCCGCGGCAGAGACTCCGCTGGATTGGACTGGAGCCGCGGGCATTCTGGATCAAGCTTGCCCCGGTTCCGTCGGTTACGTGGACGATATCAGCCGCGGAACTGAATCATCTCCGTAGGCTATTGGCATAAAAAGTCAAATCTCATTAGAAGAATGGCCCTTTCGAGTTGGATAATGATCCAGCTCGTCTTTTTTAAGCAAATGGTCACACCACTTCGTGATAAACGTTACTAATAAGATTATTCAGAGTTGCTTATACTATAGGGTAATCTCATTGTATTTTCTGATATACCTTTATTGGAGCTTCGGAGGGATGACCCAATGGTGAATGTGCATGAAATAAAAGTGTTTGTTACCGCAGCAGAAGAACTAAACTTCAGCCGTGCCGCGCAGCGATTGCATCTTTCGCAATCAGCTGTCAGTCAGAATATTCAGGCCATTGAACGGACCTACCAGGTGGAGTTGTTTGTGCGCCATGGGCGCTCGGTGCAGTTGAGTGAAGCTGGTCTGGCAATTTTGCCGATGGCGCGCGAAATGCTCAGTGCGGCGCGCTTGTTGGAAGATGTGCTGGTTAATGTCAATGGCGATGTGGCGGGAGAACTGGCGATTGGTTGCGCGACAACTTCAGGTCGTTACTTCATTCCAAATCTGTTGGCATCGTTTCAGCGTGATTTTCCTCATGTACGCACGCGCGTCGGCTTGATGTCACGGCATGCCGTCATGGATGGCGTGCTCGACCAGACATTGAACCTGGGTGTGGTCGGTCGCTGCGTGGAACATCGCGAAATTGAATGCCAGCCGATCTTTGAAGATCGGGTGGTTTTGATCGTGCCTGCCAATCATCCCTGGGCCAATTTGAAACAGGTTAAACCGGCCGATGTTTTGGAACAACCCTTCATCAGCCGCGAGTCCGCTTCCGGCACATTTGAGATGTTGTTCGACAAAATGCGCGCCCACGGAATTGATCCCGATAACTTTAATGTCGTCATGCAGTTGGGTGACGCCGAGGCCGTCCAAATGGCCGTCGAAAATGGGATCGGTATCACCTTCATTTCTGAGATGATGGCCGCCCGCAGCCTGGCGCTGGGACGCGTCAAAAAAGTGGAAGTGGAAGGGTTCAGCTTAACCCAGCCGGTCTTCATGATCCGCCACGTGGCCAGGGTTTTCACTCGCGCCGAGGCCAAACTATGGGAGTATGTCCAACTGCATCGTGTTGAACTGACGGCTGATTTGTTGCACAATCTGGCAAACGTGACGCCCGCTTAGGCGCAATCGTCATAGGTACCTTGGCATGCAATGGCTTTGATTGAATTACGGCAGTCTCCGCAGCACAGCGAGATTGCCGTTTCACTTTTGCGCACCCGAACCAACCATAGGAGACAGTATGCTGACCCTCGTTGAAAAAATTCTGTTCGCTTTGGCAGTGGTGATTTCGTTGTATTTCACCTGGAAAGGCGTTGAACGCATCATCAAAAATATTGCCAGTGGCAGCGGAAAACCCGATTGGAATGTCGTAACGCGCAAAGCCGGTGGCGCAATCATCAATTTCTTCACTTTTCAGCCGGTCTTTCGCTTTCGACTGATCCCGAGTATTTTGCATGGCCTGATCGGTTGGGGTTTTATCTCCTTTTTGCTGATCAATCTGGGAGATTTAATTTACGCTTACACTGGCTGGCGTTTACTGAACAATACCGGGATTTTTGGCGACTTATACCGTTTCCTGGCGGATTTCGTCAATGTGGCGATTTTGGTGGGGGTCGTGGCGATGGCGGTGCGCCGGTTTATCATCCGCCCCGCAACGCTTTCCACGCGCGCGACGACTTTACTCGACCCGCAGGCGCGATTCGGCATCAACCGCGATTCCGCCATCGTGGCGGGATTTATCTTCCTGCACAACTCCGGCCGTTTGTTGGGCGAATCCTTCAATGTGGCGTTGAGCGGTCACGCTGACAGTTGGCAACCGTTCATTTCAACGCTGGCCAGGCTGTGGGCGGGGACGAATGAGACAACCCTGGTGGCGGGGGAACATGTCATGTTCTGGCTGTCGATCGGTGCGGTGGTGGCCTTCCTGCCTTATTTCCCTTATTCAAAACATCTTCACCTGTTTTTTGCGCCGATTAATTTTGCGCTGAAACCCGAGCGAAAATCGATCGGGCAGTTGAGCTTTGTAAATCTGGACGATCAGTCGATTGAGCAGTTTGGCGCGGCCAAAGTCAGCGATTTGGGCTACGAGCAAATCATCGATTCGTATGCCTGCATCATGTGTTTCCGCTGCCAGGAAGTTTGCCCGGCCTATAACACCGGCAAGCTGCTCTCTCCGGCGGCGCTGGAAATCAACAAACGCTACAATTTCAATCATGGCGGCGGGACGGACCGGCCGCTGAGCGAACTGATCAGCGAAGAAGCGGTCTGGGCCTGCACCTCCTGCGGCGCCTGTGTGGACATTTGCCCGGTGGGAAATGAGCCGATGCGCGATATTCTCGATATTCGTCGCAACCTGGCGATGATGGAAAGCGCCTTCCCGAAGCAGTTCGAAACGGCTTTCCGCGGCATGGAACGCAACATGAATCCGTGGAATGTGCCGCAGGCCGACCGCATGAAGTGGGCGGCGGGCTTGAACGTGCCGACCATTGAGCAGAATCCCGAACCGGAGATTTTGTGGTGGGTGGGCTGTGCCCCGGCGACGGATGCGCGCGCGCAGAAAACGGCGCAGGCTTTTGCAAAGATTTTGAACGCGGCTGGAGTCAATTATGCCGTTTTGGGCAAGAACGAATCCTGCACCGGCGATTCGGCCCGCCGCGCCGGGCGCGAGGACATTTTCTTTGGGCTGGCGATGGGCAACGTGGAGTTGTTGAACGAAGTCAAGCCACAGCGCATTGTGACCACCTGCCCACACTGCCTGCACACCATCAAGAACGAATATCCGGCCTTTGGCGGCAACTATGAAGTAATTCATCATACCCAGCTGATCAACGAACTGGTGGGTGCGGGGAAAATCCAGTTATCGGAGGCCGCTGACGAAACTGCCCAGGGCAAAACGGTGACTTTCCACGATCCGTGTTATCTGGGGCGGCACAACGGCGTGATTGACGCGCCGCGCGTGGCGCTCAAATCTGCCGGGCTGGCGACGGTGGAAATGCCGCGCAACAGCGCAAAATCATTCTGCTGCGGCGCAGGCGGCGCGCAAATGTGGAAGGAAGAAGAAGCGGGCACGGGCAAGGTCAATAACGTGCGCTTTGCCGAGGCTAAAGCCAGCGGCGCGGAAATGCTCGCCGTTGGCTGTCCGTTCTGCCTGACGATGATGGAAGATGCATCGAAGGCCGATAACACGTCCATGCAGGTGCGGGATGTGGCCGAGTTGGTGGCGGCGAGATTGAAATAATTCCCCAAAAACAGAAACGGAGCGCGCAACCTGTTTGTCAGGTTGCGCGCTCCGTTTTTATATCCAAATCATAGCGCCTGCGCCAGTTTTTCACCAAATTCGGCGGGCTGGCTTTTTTCAATGACCAGGTCGTGGGCTTTGTGGAAATCCATGAAATCGCGCAGGGCGGCGGCCACGTCAGAAACCAGTTCCTCGTCCGGTTCGATGCCAGGTTCGAGATAAAGCGCCTTGAGCCGCCAAAGGCCGGTTTTCCGTTCCAGCTTGGGGTCGAAGCGCCCCACCAGACGGTCTTTGTGCAAAATTGGCAGGCAGAAGTAGCCGTAGACGCGCTTTTCAGCGGGATAATACGCTTCCAGCCGCTGACGGAAGCCCCAGAAAGCCTCGTCGCGGCCCTGCGCCCACCACAAATTGTCAAACGGATTCAGAAAAGTCGTCCGCTGCGGGCGGATTTCGCCAGCGGCGGCTTTTTCCAATAAATCCAGCTGCGTGTGGTGGACGATGAGCGTTTTCTCACCGGCCAGGGTTTCGCCCTGCACCTCCAGCAGTGTGCCAGCCTTGACCAATTCGGCGATCAGCGGGCGCGCTTTGCCCAGCTTCATCCAGGTGTAATCGGCGGCGTTGCGCGGAAAACTGATCCCCAGCGCTTTTGCGCCGCGTTCCAGCCAGAAACGGTCGCGTTCTTCGGCGGTCGGCTCAGTTTGATCGACCCAGGCGGGCAAAACCCGTCCGGTTAAATCGTAAACGCGCTGAAAATTGACTCGCTTGGCGATCATTAACTCGCCAAAGCTGAAAAGGTGTTCCAGCGCCATTTTTTCGGGCCGCCAGTTCCACCAGGTGCCGTGCTGAAGTTTTTCGCCATCAATGCTGCTGGCGCGCAGCCCGCCTTCCGCGCGGATGCGCTCCAGGATACCCGCCATCAACTCGCGGTTGCCGGGACTGGCATTCCATTCGGTGTACCAGCGATGTCCATTCTCGCGCAGGTGACGCTGCTGCGGCATCTGGTAGCGATATTCGTGCATCGGGAGATAGCAGGCGGCGTGGTACCAGCCTTCGAAAACCTGTCGATTCTCAGCGTCAAAGGCCAGATTGTCAAAAATGGATTGGGGATAATTGCCGTGCCTGGACCAAATCGTGACGTAATGGGCGCGCGCTACCATCTGGAGTGTGTCGATCTGGACTGCCCCGAGCCGGTCTACCGTTTCGAAAACGGAATCAGGGCTGGGGGCGGGCTCTGCTCCATTGGCGGTATCCAGTCCAGTGGCGTGTAAGGCCAGGGCGCGCAGGGCGGACAAAGGGTAAACCGTCATTTTTATCCTATTTCAAAAACAACAAGGCTACGCCGCCGATCGCCACCAGTGTTCCGGCGACAGACTGCCAGCCAAAGCGTTCTTTGAACACAAAATAGCTGATCGGCAGCATGAATACCGGCGGCAGCGCCATCAGCGTGGAGGCGACGCCAACTTCGGCGTGCTGGATGGCCAGCAGTGAAGACGAAACGCCGATCACCGGGCCAAACAACGCTCCAAAAGCGGCCCAACCCAAACCGCTCGGGTGCTCACGGGCAGCGTTTACCGTACTGCCGACCTGTTTCTGGAAAATGGCGGTGATCCATAAAAATAGGATGGCGGCCGTCATGCGGATGACCGTCCCAGCGAAGGGCGGAAAATTGCCCGACATGCCTTGTTTGGAAAGCACCAATCCGCCCGCCTGCCCCATAGCGGCGAAAATGCCGAATAAAACGCCGCGTATGGAAAGCCGGGCGTGTTCCTCGCCCGCTTGCAGCTCCGGGCGGGTCAGCACCACCCAGCCGATACCCACCAGTGTGATAAACATGCCCACAAACTGCATGGCCTTCAGGTTTTCACCGAAAAACATCCAGGCAATCGCCGCGCTGAAAATGGGGGCCAGGCTGAGCAGCAGCAGCCCAATCCGTGGGCCCACCAGCTGATAGGAGCGGAATAAAAACGCATCGCCAATGGCGAGCCCAACAATGCCGGAAAACATCAGCCAGAACCAGCGCGTCGGCCCGGCGTTGAACGGAATTGGCTGTCCATACAGCAGGCCGTTAATCAGCAGTAAGGCCAAGAATGCCAACGTCACACGGACGCGATTGATGACTTGTGAACTAAACTGGCGCCCAGCCAGGGAAAAGCCGATCGCTGATAATGACCAGCAAAAGGAGGTAAAGAGTGCCGCGATTTCACCGATGAAAGTCATTGTTCTCCTCAAAAAGCAAGCCGGGAGCACCGCTCCCGGCAAGAGTATATCCGAAAATCCAGGCCTGAATTTTGATTTTAGACGAAGGTTCCCGTCCAGGCCTCGAAGTTCCGTTCGCCGCGTTCTTCCCGATCATAAAACGTCAAATATGTCATGGATTGGTAGGGCACGAACTTCTGCGATTCGAGGTTTTTCACGGCCAGGTCAAAGTAGGAATGCCAGGTGCCGGTGTTGAAGTAAACCTGGTTTTCCTCGTCCGGCGGCACGCCCTCGGCATCCAATGGGATGACTTCGTGGTGGTGGGTATGTCCGTAAATGATATAACGGGCCGAACTATCCACAAAAGCGGGTTCGAGCAGGGCATGATTGGTGTAGGAGATTTGACCCTCCCACATTTTCTCGCGCACCCAGACCACCACATCGTTGATGGTGTTGAAGGAAGCCCGTTTTGAGATTTTTACCACCAGCTCCATGGCATCGACGATGTCAAATTGGAAGGCTTTATCGGCCTGGCGCACGAAATCGATTTGCAGAAAATCGTCGCTGAGCTGATCCCAAATTTTCTTAAGCTGACGTTCGAGCGCTTTTGAACCGGCGTGCTGGCGGATCTGACCGCTGATCCATAACGAAGTGGCCAGCGCCGGGCGGACGTTAGTCAATTTGCGCAGACTGTCGAGAATGGCGGGCGGCAGATCGGTGCCCACATCACGCGCCACCACTACCGGGTAGCGGTTGAGCACTTCCATCGCGAAGACGTCGCCCAGGGTGCTGAAGTTGCGTCCCTTTTCGCGATCGTAATTGAATTTGTCATATTTATCGCCGTGATGGCCATAGGCGTTGTAACGCGCAAAAAGATTCTGCAGTGGCTCGTGCTCGGCTAGTTCCCAGGGAAAGTTATCGGCCGGATTGCTCAAGCCCATTGCGTCGATCATTTCCTGGCGGATGGCGTCGAAGGCCGGGCCGGGCAGGTGGTAGTACCAGTCGTGGTTGCCGACCATGTAATGGATGTTGACGTGCGGGACGGCGTGTTCGCGTGAATTGAAATCGGGAACGCCCTTGACGGCGGGCGGCAGGAAGACGATCTCTTCCAACGCCAGGCGCTTGAGTGTGTTGACCGCTTCCGCGTTTTCTCTCAGGATGGCGCGCGTGACTTGCAATAATTTGGCCGCAAATTCGGGCCTGGATGAATCGGTCCAGGGGCGAACATTCCCGTCTAACCATAACGTGGAGTGCAGCGGGTCGAGAATATCGCCCATCAGCACCAGGTCAATTTGTTTCACCGGATCATAATGACCGTCGCGGCGAAAGGATGAGTGAAAGGCCAGTTCGCGGACTCGTTCGGAAAACAGGGTAAAAGCATTTGGAGAAATGGACTTGGCACAGGTGCCATCGACCAGATGGATGTCACTGGCAAAAATAAGCATGGAAAACCTCCAGTCCCAGCGCCCAGAACAGGGCGCTCATCATCATTATAACTTCTTCGCAAAATGCACCAGGTGTTCCTTGATTTCATAGCCCAGGCTGACGTGCGCTGTAATACTGGTTCCATTGTCCAGCCAGGTATCGGAGCCCATTTCGGTCAGACCGCGCTCTTTGGCCCAGTTTTCCATAGCCTGGATGAGCCTGCCGCCGACACCGGCGCGGCGCAGATCCTGATCCACGTACCAGCCTTCGATGTAGCCGACCGGGCCGGTTTCACAGCCGTCCGCGTATTTGCGGGTGCCGCCTTCCAGGAAGCCGGCCAGTTTGCCGGTGGGCAGCGCCGCCACAAAGACCGGGGCCTCTGCGGAATTGGCCAGGATTTCATCCATTTCGGCCAGTAACTCTGTGGCGAGGTGATGTGGCCAGAGCAGCAGGCGCATTCTCAGCCACTCGGGCTTGTCTGCGGCGCAGATTCGACGAATCAAGACAGTCATACCGTCTCCGGGTTAAATCAAAGACCCCAAAGGAGATTCCTTCGGGGCCTGCTGTCAATTGAATATCTACTTGCCGCGTTTGGCCAGCTGGTGATCGAGCTGGAGCACAGCGGTTTCATGCGCTTCGATGCGCTTCATGCTTTCGATTACACCCGCAGCATTCTTTTCCTCTTCGACTTGCTCGTTGATGAACCATTGCAGCAAGATCTGGGCGGCGTAATCTTTCTCTTTCTGGGCTACTTCGTACAGCTCGTGGATGGAGCGGGTGATAAGTTGTTCGTGCTCGTAAACGGCTTTGAAGGCGGCCATTGGGCCATTCCACTCGGTTTCAGGGGCGGCGATCGCTTTTAGCGTTACTTTGCCGCCGCGATCGACGAGATGCGCGAACAATTTCATGGCATGTTCGTGCTCCTCGCCAGCCTGGACGTGCATCCATTGGGCTGCGCCTGGCAGTCCGCTGCCTTCAAAATAGGCTGCCATCGAGAGATACAAATGCGACGAAAACATTTCCTTGTTAATCTGGTCGTTGAACGCGTCAATCATCGGTTTACTGATCATAATTCGCTCCTTTTTCAATAATAGTAAATTCGTACGATTTCATTATACAACGGCAGTCCGGTTTCGTTACCCGAAATCGGACTGCCGTTGACCAAATTCAATTTATCTGCTGTCGGTTGCTAACGCGGGCTTTTTTCGTCAAGACAGAGCGCTAGCACTTCAGCGACGGGATTTTCAGCGGTCACCGCAAAAACACGAATGCCATATTGGCGCAATTCAGCGTCCGCGCTCTGGCTCATGGTGGCGATGCCGGCTCGGCTGGCGATAAAGGAGGCGGGCGAGGCGGGGCTGGTTTTCACCACGTTGATCATGATCCCGGCGCTTTGGGCGCGCATCACCCGTCCTACGGATTGCATCATCAGGAAGGTGCCGATGGCGTTGACTTCAAAGACGCGGTGCAAATCCCATTCGTCCAGATCGAGCAGGGGCGTGTGTGGTTCGACATGGGCGCAGTTGACCAGAATGTCGATGCGGGCAAACTCGTCGATCAGGTCGTTAGCCATGGCCTGCACATCCACTTTTTTGGCGATGTCATGGACATAGGCGCGGGCCAGGCCTCCAGTGGCGGTGATTCCATCCACAACGGGTTCAAGGTTGATGGGTGAGATGTCGTTCGCGGCGACAAAGGCCCCTCGCATGGCAAAGGCCTGCGCGATTTTCCGTCCAGCGCCTTTGCCAGCGCCAGTAACCAGTACAATTTTCCCTGTCAGATTTTCCATGTCAGTTCTCACAAATCGGAATTCGGTCGAAGTTTTCGTTGGCATTCAGGGGCAAGCCCAAATATGGTGAGGGGTCGTAGGTGTTGCTAATGTCGAGTTCGTTGGTGAAATGACCGGCGCCATCGTCGCGCACCACTGAAAAGTGCAGATGGACGCCGACCGGGTTGTTGGGATCGCCGGAATAATTGCCCTGACGCCCGAGCAGGGTGCCCGCTTCGATCAACTTCTCAGTCGTCCCGGCCGGGAAATCTGCGGAGATGAAGGAGTTGCCGTTTGAATCGGCCATGTGGGTGTAATAAAGCCAGATCTGGCGGCCAGCTTGCAAGGGATCCTCGGGAACGCGTACAATGACGGTGGATTTCCACTCGGGCAGGCGGGTGAGATAGCCGGGATAAGCCGCGATGACGGGCGTGATGTTGACGTCCGTCCCGGTGAAGACGTCGATGCCTTGGTGACGGTGGCCGGGGCGGAAAGAATCGTCCCACAGAAAACCGACCATGCCGGTGGTGGGAAAGATAAACGGCGCATTGCCGCAGCGCGTCCCGGGCTGGATGACGAGATTCTGGCTGGCTGCCGGGTTTTTCAAATAGGTCCAAACGGATTGGCCGCGCGCCGAAACCGGGCGGAATTCGCGATAAGCGTAAATTCCCAGGCCCAGCAGCAGGCCCAAAACAAGGATTCCGATCAGTGTTTTTTGTGGCATGGGCGCAATTATACCTGTCTGCGTGCGTTGACATTTCTCATATTCAGATTTAACCCAAATCCGACCTGTTTCTTTTCTTTTTCTAATGGCCGCGCAATATCATAAAGCCATCAATTGACCCGTACAAACACGAAAGGAAAATACCATGAGCTTCTATGTAACCACCACTCCGCATCACCTGGCCCGCCGCTGGGCTGCTCACATCCCCAATAATGAGGCAGTTCGTTCCCTGCCGGTTGACATCCGCGATGAAGGTCAGGATTATGTGCTGACCGCCTATGTGCCCGGCATGAAGGCCGAAGAGTTGAACATCCAGATTGTGGAAGATGTGCTTTCCATTGAAGGTACCATCGGCCAGCATGAAGGCGAATACCTGATGAGCGAACTATCCGCGGGCGCCTTCCGCCGCACGCTGCGCCTGCCGGCTGCGCTGAACGCTGATAAGGCCGAAGCCAGCATCGAAAACGGCGTGCTGCGCCTGCGCCTGCCCAAGGCCGAGTCAGCTCTGCCCAAGACCATCAAGGTTGCCAGCAAGTAAATCATCCGCTCCATTTCGCAGAGACGCCATCCCGCGGCGTCTCTGCTCGTTTAAGGTAAAATACTTCACAAACTCTTTGTGGAGATAAACTGTGCGCGCTCGCTTTACCCTTCTGCTTTCCCTTATCCTGTTGACATCCTGCACCTTTGGCGCGCCCGCCGCTGGTGAAGTGACATCCACGCCCGTCCCAACGGCCTCGCCCGTGCCGACGGCCGGCCCCTCCGCCACGCCCGCCGTGCCGCTGGTTATGCTCGTCATCCCGGCAGATATGAACGTGGCGCAGTCCAAAGCCTACCAGAAAGCCGTCTACGATTTAGCCCAGGCGCAAAGCTATCGCTTTGTGGTGCTCAACAAGCTGACAACTTCCGAGCTGGAACCGGCACTGAAACTGGTCATCGCCCTGACTCCCGATACCGAGATTGCGGCGCTGGCCGCCGCCGCCCCGCAGGCGCAGTTTTTGGCGGTCAACCTTGCCGGGGTTCAACCCGGCGGCAACGTCAGTGTTTTAGGCGGCGAAGCCACCCGCATCGACCAGGTGGCCTTCATGGCCGGTTATATCGCCGCCACGATCAGCCAGGATTATCATACCGGCGTCCTTTTTCGAAAAGATTCGCCGGATGCCGCCGCCATTACCACCGCTTTTCGCGCCGGGCAGCAATATTACTGCGGATTGTGCGTGCGCTACGCCGGGCCGTTTGAAGATTATCCGCTCGTGCAGGATATCCCGGCTGACGCCAAGGAGAGCGAATACGGCGCTTATGCCGATATTCTGATCCGCAAGAAAGTGGACACCTTATTCCTTGAACCGGGCGTGGATGTTCCTGATTTGCTGAAATATCTGCCCAGTGTGGGCGTGCTGATGATTGGCACGCAAACCCCTACACAGAAAGTCAGCGGCTGGGTGGTGACTCTCCAGCCCAACTATCTCGAAGCGTTAAAGGCGGCTTTCCCAGACCTGGTGGCGGGACAGGGCGGCAAGGCTTTCCCCGCGCCCTTATCCTTCAATGATGCCAATCCAGACTTGTTCGGGCTTGGAAAACAGGACAATGCCCGCCGTGTCCTGAACGATCTGCTGGCCGGGCTGATTTCCACCAGCGTCAAATAACCTGACAGGTCACAAAACAAAAAGGGATGTCCTTTGTGGACATCCCTTTTTGTTTTCAGTGACGAAACTCATCGATTCCTGATCTGATTGAAACTACCTGAAGGTACATGACGCAGGCGTGACGGGCAGGACTGTTTTGCGCCATGAATCCTTACCGCGGCTGTAGAATATCATTGGTGGTCTGTTTTTTGCAGGGTTGTAACAGCTGCAAAGATTATTGATTATCCATGAATTGATTACAAAAATACCCGGCTCTCAGGGTTTTTAGGATCAGGATCCGGAACACGGAACCTCTACAGGCGGCAAATTATTACACTAAGCAAGGCAATTCCAATAAGGAGATAGATCACCTTGGTTCTTCCCATATTCTTCATCGCAAGAGTCTCGGCAATCTGCCTCATTGGGATTTGGGTAATAACAGGTTTTCCCCACCCGCAAATTCGTGCGCACGCCAACCGATTATTTACATTTTTGATTTTCATCGTATTTTCTCCTCTCGAATACTTCTGACATGGCAAGCCTATGAATATCTTACACCCAGGGCGTGACGTAAGCGTGACGGGAGAGCCGGTTTTAAGTTGAATTTCGCGCAAAGAGAATATTCATGCGCATGAAGACAGGCCTGCGGGATTTTCCCGCAGGCCTGTCTTCAAAATTGGACGATATACCCTGCGCGGTCACAAATTGCGACCAGGGTCATTATGGTTCTTTGGCTGTTTACTTCCCGTCAGCGGCGCAGCGGAAACCTGTCCGGCTGTTGGCATCGCCCAGATAAGCAGCGGATTTGCTGTCTGCGGTCAAGTCTGGAGATTGGGCAAACCCACGGTTCGAGACGCGAATCTCTTTGAAACCATCCGCCCAGGAACCGCCCCGGATGCCTTTTTGGCCGCCATCCTTGCCATTCGGCCCGGTCGGGTTTTGCTCCCCGGTCTGATTGTAGTATTCCGCATTGAAATAATCGGCGACCCACTCCCAGACGTTGCCCGCCATATCGAGCGCGCCAAACGGGCTGGCGCCTTTCGGGAAACTACCCACGCGCGAAGTGTCGCGGGACTGGTAATCATAATTGGCCAGGCTGTTATCCGGGCTTTGATCGCCCCACGGAAAGCGCCGATAATCGGCATTGCCGCGCGCGGCATATTCCCACTCGGCCTCTGTGGGCAAACGGCGCCCGGCCCATTGACAATAATTGGTGGCATCCTTCCAGCTGACATAAATCACCGGATAATCGGCAAATTCCTTGTTGGCATAATAGTTCGCGCGCGATTCGGACTTAAGTTCGCGCGGCGGCTGACAGGCCCCGGCCTGCACGCATAACTGGAACATGCCGTTGGTCACTTCCAGCTTGTCAATCCAAAAAGGGCTCAGGGTAACGGCATGAGCTGGGTGCTCATCCTTTTGGGCGTCGCCGTCAAAACCGCCCATCTGAAACTTTCCGCCCGGCACAAATACCTGCACCATGCCGTCACCCGCGGAAGTGCGCTCGCTGCCCGTCTTGCCGCTTTGCGCAGCCAGGGTGGGGTTGGTTGTGATAGTTTCTGGGATGGCGGTGGGTACACTCACGGCTGTCGGTTTGGCCGTTGACCCGGGCAGGCCGCAGGCACTCAGCGCAAACGAAAATAGGATAAAAATCGGTAATAGTTTTTTCACAGTAAGTCTCCTTGTATGTCCCCCAAGTATATGGAAATTAGAAATTCGCTGCATCACCCAAAAGTACTTGCACGGTATAATACGCCATTCTTTTTCGGAGGTTGTAGAGATGAAATTGGAAAACTTTGACAATTACCAGCGCGAATCCCGTAAAACGTGGACTCTGATTCATACTGACCATCCGATTGTCTACCCCACGCTTGGTCTCGTTAACGAGGCCGGAGAACTGGCTGGCAAGGTGAAGAAAATCTTCCGTGATAAGGATGGCAAAATTTCCGAGGAAGATCGCAAGGCGCTGAAATACGAACTCGGCGACGTGCTCTGGTATATGGCCCAGATCGCCACCGAGTTGGATTTGTCGCTGCAAGAAGTGGCTGAAGCCAATCTCGAGAAGTTATTTTCCCGCCTTGAGCGCGGACAGATCAAAGGCGAGGGCGATTACCGCTGATTTTAGCGCCAGAACATAAACTGGCTCTGTCCTAAAATGGCCAGATCGAGTGGAATACCCGCCAGTTGAGCGATAAAGCCCACCAGCCGCCAGAACAGGCTGCTGACTACAGGGATATACCAGAATACCGCCAGCACCACCCACATGGAAACCTGCGCGAAAGCGTCCATTCGTTCGCGCCATTCCGGGCTGAGGTGCGGACGAATGGCTCCGTACCCGTCAAATGGCGGGACGGGCAGCAGGTTGAATAAGGCCGCAGTCACCTGCAACAATCCCAAAAATGCCAGCGCGGGCCAGATTCCATCCACTGAAAGCGGCGCAAAACGCAGGAAAGCACCCAAAATAACGGCCAGCGCCAGGTTTGAAATCGGACCAGCCAACGAAACGGCTGAAACCCATTTGCGGGAGTAAATCCGCCAGGTTTCGATATACACTGCGCCGCCGGGAAGTCCGATCCCGCCCAGGAGCAGGAAAACGAGCGGGAGCAGGATTGAATAGACCGGGTGGGTATATTTCAAGGGGTTAAAGGTCAGGTATCCTTTTTCGCGCACGGTATAGTCGCCGCCGCGATAGGCTACCAGCGCATGGGAAAATTCGTGCAGTGTGAGTGAGAAAACCCAGCCGATCAGTACGATGATAAAAGTCATTTTGTCTCCAGCCTGATGCCACTACTGTTTCAAATCGGGTATAATGTGCGTCGTTGGGCGCATAGCTCAGTTGGTTAGAGCGCCTCGCTTACACCGAGGAGGTCAGGGGTTCGAGTCCCTTTGCGCCCACAGAACAGGATGCTTTGCGTCCTGTTTTTATTTAACCGTTCACTGGGCAAGGTTTCATCGCCAAGATGCCAAGAAAACCGTCAAGTTCGCCAAGTTTTTATAAAACAGTCCGCTTTGCAGGTAATCAGGCGCACCGGAATTCAGGCCCAAAGTTTTAATTTGAAATTTTGGTGTTTTGAGCCACTTGGCGGTGAGTGGGTCTGAGCGATTACTTTATATTTTTTATTGAAACCTTTAGCCACGAATTCCGCGAATGGACGCGAAAAAGTTTGAGAAAATCCTACCGCGCGATATGTTTTTCCTACTGCGTAATATGTGCTTCCTACCGCGTTATGTGTCTTTCCTACTGCGCTATATGTGCTTCCTACCGGGTATTACAGTGGTTTTTTTGCCGGGATGCCCGCTTTTCGGGGATAGGCCGGTGGTGTGGCTGCGGATTTGTCGACGACGACCAGGTAGCGTTCGTCGGCCACACCTGGCAATTCCACTTTGACCAGTTGGCGCATCCTTCCACCCAGCAGTTTGAGCGCTTTTTCAGCGGATTGGGTTTCAGCCGGGCCGCTTTCGCCTTTTTGGGCGAGCATGCCGCCTCCTAACCTGACCAGCGGCAGCAGGTACTCCACCAGAACCGGCATGGCAGCCACGGCGCGCGCCACGGCCCAATCATATTTTTCACGGTGAGCCGGATTTTGCCCCACATCTTCGGCGCGCGCTGACAGGATTTCCACGTTTTCCAGTTCGAGCGTCTGAACCATGTGCGCGCAGAAATTGGCTTTCTTGCCAACCGATTCGACCAGGGTCAGTTTCATGCCCGGGTAAAGCAGCTTGAGCACGATTCCGGGGAAGCCAGCGCCCGTTCCCACGTCGATCAGGCGGCGGGGAGTCTGTTCCTTCCAGGCCAGGGTGCAGGAAAAAGAATCCAAAAAGTGCTTGGCCCGGATGCTGCTCACATCCCGGATGGCGGTCAGGTTAAATTTATCGTTCCATTCCAGCAGTTCCCGTTCGTAGACTGCCAGCTGCGCCATCTGCCTGGGGGAAAGTGAAAGGCCAAATAATTGTTGGGCATCGCGGAGTAGTTTTTCCATTGGGCAAATTATAGCCCCTCTCCTGTGATCGGGAGAGGGGCTGGGGAAATTTTATCCAACTGCAGCCGGTGGCGGGGTTTTCTTGGGGAAAACCTTGCGCCAGAACCAGCGCAGCAAGCGCCACAGCAGCGCCAGTAAGACAATCAGGACGGCCGCCACCGGGATAATCAGGATGACCAGCCAGATCAGGAAGCTGGCGAAACCCTGGAAGAAGTTGACCAGCGCCTGAACCGCGTCACGCGCCACGCCCTGCGGCTGCCATCCAGCGATTTCGATGGGCTTGATGGTTTGTTCAGCCACCAGACGCACACTGACGGCTGAAAGGGCCGCGGCCTGATCGTAATAATTGATCTGGCCCTTCAACACCTCGATCTCACTCTGGATTTGGGTCAGCTGGTTGAAAACCATCAGAGTATCTTCCGCTTTTTCGGTTTTTTGCAGGATTTCGTACAATTTCGTTTCGGCGGCCTGCTTGGCCTTCAACTGGGACTGTAAATCGACATACTGATCGGTCACATCCTGGCCGGAACGGTTTTCGGTCTGAACATCCACGGCGTCGGCTTTGATTTCGTTCAGGGCGCTGTCTAAATCGCTGGCGGGGATGCGGATGGTGATCGAGCCTTCGGGCACTTTGATATTATCGCCCGTGTAGGTTTCGTACATGTTGGATGAAACCACAAATCCGCCCAGGCGCTGAGCCATCGCGCCGATTGCGAGCATCTTGGCCTGTGGGTCTTTCACCACGATCGACAAATCCGCGTTTTGGATGACGATGCGCGGCTGGGATGGGTTGGCAGCGGAATTCATGGGCGCTGCTGTGGCAGCGGGCATGGCGGCGGGCAGGGCCATTTGCTCGGGCGCACCCGGCGCCTGGACAGCATCCTGCGGAGCGCCGCCGCCAAATCCAACCGCGCGGGAATCAGCTATGCTAGGCGATGCAGCGGACGAGGCGCAGGCCCCCACCAACAGGCTGGCAATCAGAAATAAAAACAGCAGGTTTCTTTTCATGATAATTCTCCTCGTGAACAACCGAATGGCGTTTCTATCCTTTTAACGTTAATCGCCATTCAAAGGTTCCAAAAAAATGCAGGAACATCAGAAACCTGTCCCTGCAAGATCGTTACCAACCTTCCGACAATCGCGCGGCATGTTTTTCGGGCAATCCGGCCGCCTGGATGCGTTTTTGGACTGCCGAGACATCGTACTCCACCCGGCGTGACTCCCAAGTGCTTGCCAGCGGATCGTAAATCGCATACGATGAGCGCGGATCGCGGTCGCGCGGCTGTCCCACGCTGCCAGGGTTGAGAATGGCGCGCGGTGTCATCTTCAATACCTCGCCTGGAAGCAGGATTTCCAACGAAACGTGATCCCTCATATCATCCAGATGAAAAATGCACTGAATATGTGAATGCCCCACGAAACAATAGGGTGTCTTAAACGCATCAAAATTCAGTCGCGCCACCAGGGTATTCAAAATATATTCCCAGACCGGGTCGCGTGGACTGCCGTGCGCCAGGGTCACTTTTTCTCGCACCAGGGCGGCTTGCGATAGGCTTTTGAGATAAGCAAAATTCTCAGGCGAAACGCTTTTTTTCTGCCACGTCAATGATCTGCGCGCCTCAGTATTAAAGACAGCGTCATCCATCTGCCCCAGCACGGCCACATCGTGATTTCCCAATATGCAAAACAGGTTGGGCAGGCTGCGCATGCGCTCCAGCACTTCGTTCGGATCAGGCCCGTAGCCGATCATATCGCCCAAACACCAGGTCTCATCCACTGGGCCGGCATCAGCCAGAACGGCTTCCAGCGCTGTCAAATTGGCATGAATATCTGAAATTACAAGGATGCGCATATTACTCCAGGAAACCTGTCAGGCGGGCAACGATGGTTTCAGCTACCTGGTCTTTGCTCATCAGCGGCAAAGCATCTTGCCTGCCATCCGCATACAACAGGGTGACGCGATTCGAATCCACGGCGAAACCCGCATCTTGTGCGGAAATGTCGTTCGCGGCAATAAAATTCAGTTGTTTCGACTTCAATTTCGCGACGGCATTCTCCTCCAAATCGCGACTTTCCGCAGCGAATCCTACTACAACTTTCAGCTTTTTCAGACTCCCCCGAGCCTGCGCCACCGTACCCAAAATATCGGGCGCCGCTGAAAGTTCTATCTGCGGAATTCCATCCCGTTTCTTTAACTTGTGTTCTGAGACGTGCTTCATCCGGAAATCCGCCACCGCGGCTGCCATGATCAGACCATCGGCTGTTTCGCAGGCTTTGAGCACTGCCTCCAGCATCTCCTGGGCTGTGCGCACTTCGACCACATCCGCGCCGATGGGAGTTGCCAACCCGGTGGGGTGCGTCACCAGCGTGACGGCTGCGCCAGCATCCAGCGCGGCCTGCGCCAGGGCATAGCCCTGCTTGCCAGACGAGCGATTGGTGATATAACGCACCGGGTCGATCGGTTCTTGCGTGCCACCTGCGGTGACGATAATGCGCCTGCCGTTCAACTTTCCGTTTTTCGCCAGCGCCAGCCGGGCCTGCCCCAGGATTTCGGCCGGTTCCAACATGCGGCCTTTGCCACTCAGCCCTGAAGCCATGCGTCCATCTGCCGGACCGGCAAACCGCACGCTGCGTTCCTGTAAAATGCGCACATTTTCCTGGGTGGCCGGGTGTTCATACATCCCGGCATCCATCGCCGGAGCCACCAGAAGGCTGCCATTCATCGCCAGCGCGGTGATCGTCAACAGGTTGTCCGCCAGTCCGTGCGCTATTTTTGCCAGCGTGTTGGCCGTGCAGGGCGCGATAATCAGCAAATCAGCCTGATGACCCAGCCCAACGTGCAGAATATGCGCTTCGCCGCCCCACAAATCGGCATCGACGAAAGCCTTTCGCCCGGTGACCGATTGAAACGTCAGCGCCGTGACGAATTTCTCCGCGCCGGATGTCAGAATCACATCGACCAGTGCGCCTTGCTGCGTCAGTTTGGATGCCAAATCGGCGGCTTTATAGGCCGCGATCGAACCGGTAACGCCGAGAAGAATGTGTTTGCCAGATAAAATTGTCATACCGATTGTATTATACCGTCAAGCCCCGGCTGGATTATCCGTAAAATGTGACCGCATGTCCCAGCATTACTTCGTTATCGTATTGGAAACGCGCCGAAAAAAACTGATCCGTTTTCAGCCAGGGTAAAAAGATCTGGTCTGACGGCCACAAGTTCAGCGAGGTGACTTCCTCGTTCTTGATCCATTTCAAATAGCCTTCATCCGAGTCGATCAGGTCTCCGCTGAATTGATCGGCGCTGAAAACCCACACATACCAATCATCCCCCTTGAAATCTGCAAAAATCAACAGCCCGTGATAGCGCGGAGCGGAAATCTCCAACCCGGATTCTTCATGCACCTCGCGGATGACGCACTGTTCCGGTGATTCGCCCGGCTCCAGTTTGCCGCCCAACCCGTTCCATTTGCCCTCGTGGATGTCGTTGGCCTTTTTAATGCGATGCAGCATCAGGGTCTGACCATTATGTTTGAGGTAGCAGAGCGTGGCAAGTTTCATGCGGTTATTATCCTACAAATTCTTGCTGCGGCAGGGCGCAAAAGTTCCTTTTTTTTAAATTCAGCCTGCGTCACAACTGCCCAATCCACCTGGCTGCCCGCGTTGCCTATCGGATTATTTTTTAGTGAACCACATCCGCCCCAAAAAGTTTTCACCTTTTAAAAATTGATGGAAAATTGCGACCAACACATGCTGGACGATGAGTAGCATCAGCACGAGTGAAATTGTCCCATGCCAGGTGCGCGTCGGGAAAACATAAAAATTGGCCGGGAGCGACGCGCCCGAGCGACCAAAAACGATCGGGAACAGGTTCGCTGGCAGGGCAATGGCGACGCCGAGCAGGGCCATCAGAGCGGTAAAAAAATACAACAGCGGGTGGACGTATGGGGTGAGTTGGTCGAGAAACAAATTCTTTTTAGCGGAAATGGCCGGGGTGGAAGCCGTCCGCCGAACCGGTTTGTAAATCAACATCCTCATCAGGAAGCGCAGCGTGACAATCAGCAGAATGGCGAGTCCCAGAGTCATGTGGACGGCTAAGGGCACCAGCTTTTGGCCTGTATTCGAGGTGTTGACAAGGCTGAGCAGCCCAATCCCGAACGCCGCGAAGATTAGCAGCGCCATCAGCCAGTGCAAGATCACCCAGAGGGGACGGTAACGTTTTTTTGCGGACATATTTCCTTGCATAATAAGGGCGGCCAATTGGCCGCCCGGGAAGTTAGTCTTTACGGAAGGACATCCTGCCAAGCAAACCATCCCGCAGAATAAATTGATGGTATAAAGCCGCGCCAATGTGCAGCAAAACCAGCAAGCCCAACGCGATGGAAATAAAGCCGTGTCCCATGCGGGAGGGATATACATAAAAGTCCTGGGGCAAAGAACCTGCGCCACTGAAGACGCTGGCAAATAACGAGGATTGCATCGCCAGCGCCACTCCGCTCAGGCTCATCCCGAGCGCGCCCAGGTAGAGCAGGTAGTGTGTGATGACACCGATTTTATCAAGAATTGCGTTGCCTGCGCTGGCAGGTGTAGGTTTGGGTGTGGTGGCGCGCACGTAGATTCGGACAAGCGTGAGCACAAGAATGATAATACCACTGGTCATGTGCCCGGCAAGCGGCATCAGTTTGGCTGAATCATTTGGAAGCCATTTAAGCAGAAATAAGCCAGCCAATAGGTTGAAAATGATGAGCAGCGCGCTGATCCAATGGATGGCGACCAACCAGGGATTATATTTTTTTGGGGTGGACATGGGCTCTCCTTTTGTTGAATAATCGGATATATTTGGGTTAGTATAGCGTAAATGTATCTGAAAAACAAGCCGGTTTCTCGAGTTCCGCAGCTTCATTAAATTCGTAACATTCAGTTGTCAAGTAGTGTAAAATTGATTATCAAACCACTGTCTCCGCCGCATTGCGGCGGTACCTAAACCCTGTAGGAGGATTTCTGTATGTACCACACTTTGATTCTTGTTGGAAACGTAGGCCGCGACCCTGAAATGCGTTACACGCCTTCCGGTGCGCCGGTCACATCTTTTTCTGTTGCCACCAACCGGCAGTACACTGCCAACAGTGGCGAAAAAGTGAAAGAGACCATCTGGTTCCGCGTTACCACCTGGGGCAAACAGGCTGAAATTTGCAATCAGTACGTCAAGAAGGGTTCCAAAGTGCTTGTTGAAGGTCGCCTGACGCCGGATGCCAATGGCGGTCCGCGCATCTGGAATGCGCCAGATGGCGCTCCGCGCGCCTCGTTTGAAGTCACGGCCAACACCGTCCAGTTCTTGTCAACACGTGGTGAAGCCGATGGCGGCGGGGGCGGCTCATTTGTCGGTGCGCCCGAAGACGATATTCCATTCTAGAGAAAACGGCCCTAAAGGTTCCCAAGCCTTTAGGGCCTATTGAATAAGGAAACTATTTTATGGCCCAGCCCCCAACCCGCCAGCAAACCACGCTCGAAGTCCCGGCAGATATCCAATCGGTGTATGCCAACCTGGTTCGCATCGCCCACTCTCCGGCTGATCTGGTGTTTGACTTCGCCCATCTGCTGCCAGGCGAATCCAAAGCCCACGTCGGCGCACGGATTATCATGTCACCTTTGAGCGCAAAATTACTTTACAAAGCCCTTGGTGAAAACCTGGCACGTTACGAGGCGGCCTTCGGTGAAATCTCGATGCCCACTTCAACGCTGGCCGATCAATTGTTCAAGCCCATGCAACAACCGCCGGATGCACCCCATCCGCCAGAAGAAGGCAAATCCTGAATGGTTCATCTCGATTCGATTTCCGAACTCATCCGCAGCCAATTTGACGCTCGTACCGCCGCCCGTGACTTGGCCCTGACTCAGGCGCGCGCGCTGACCCGTTTCTGCTCACAGGCCATTCGGGCGGTCCACCGCGACGAGGATGACACCATGAACGAACAGCTGGGCGAAGCCCGCAAGCTCGCCGATTCCTTGCGCACCGCTGTGGCCGGGTTTCCTGATTTATATTACGCCGGGTACACTCAGGATGCGCTCAAGGAATTTGTCGAGGCCAACGTGACCTGCGCGCTGATCAAGAATCAGCCATTGATTGGCCCCGTGGAACTGGGCGTGGAATACAATACTTATCTTAATGGTCTCTCTGAAGTCATTGGCGAACTCCGCCGCCGCTGCCTCGACCTTTTACGTCACGGCTACTCAGCGGAAGTTGAACGTCTGCTGGTCCAGATGGATGACATCTATGCGGTGTTGGTCACCATGGATTATCCAGATGCCATTACCAACGGTTTGCGCCGTCAGACCGACATCGCCCGCAATATCATCGAAAAAACACGCGGCGATATCACCTTCAGCTTGCGCGGCGAACATCTTGAACGCGCTATCGCGCGCCTGAGCGAGCAGATGATCGGCGAGAGTGGGCCCAGCGGCCCAACCCTGAGCCGCGCGGGAGGCGACGAGGAATAGCCCATGGCGGCAAAAGGTGGCCGGAAGTACAGGCTGATCTTGTACGAATACATGCTCAACCGCTGGTGGCCGCTCACCCTGCTGATGGCTTTCTTCATTTTTCTCAATGTCGGCGTACTGTGGGGCGCGGAATGGTACTTTATCAATCCGGCAGAAAATCCCCTGCCGATCATCTCCAATATTGGCGGCACGATGATGCTCACGATGGGCTTCATCTGCCTGTTGTTTTCGTTATTCCTGCTTCTCACGCGGAAAATGGCGTATGTCCAGCTTTTTGATGATCATCTGCGGCTGGCGACGCCTTTCCTGCGCTTGAATATCTCCTACAAACGGATTCTGCGCACGACCACGGCGCAAGTTCTCAGGTTGTTTCCACCCAAAAGCCTTTCGGGCTGGCGGCGGGATTTGATCGGTCCGATTTCGAACAACACCGCAACCGTCATTCACCTGACAGCCTATCCGTTGCCGCGCGTCACGCTCAGCCTGTTCCTTTCCCCGTTTTTCTTTTATGACAAGACATCCCATTTTGTTCTGATCGTCGACGATTGGATGGCGTTCAGCCAGGAATTGGACAGCCGCCGGGTGGCTGTAAAGACTCCGCGTCAGCCGCCCAAACCCCGCATTACCTCCGGCTTACTGGATGATCTAAACCGGAAATAGCCCGAGGGCGGCCCAGTCTGGTCGCCCTTTATCTTGGAGAGACCATGAATATTTATTTTGCCTGTTCCATCACGGGCGGTCGCGAGTTTGAATCGAGCTACCTTTCCATTGTCGACGCCATGCTGGCCGATGGGCATGAAGTTCCGACAGCCCACCTGGCGACTCCCAAAGTCCGTGAACTGGAAATCACCGCTGCCCCTGCCGAAGTTTACGCTCGCGACGTGGACTGGGTCCGCAATTCAGACGTGCTCGTTGCCGAAGTCAGTACGCCCTCGCATGGCGTTGGCTATGAAATTGGTTTTGCGCTCGGGCTGGGGAAACCGGTACTGGCCTGTCATCGCAGCGACCGCGGAATTTCCAAGATGATTTCGGGCAACCCGGATGCCAACCTGACGGTTCGAGACTACGCAACGCCCGCAGAAGCAGTGCAAATCGTCCGGGAATACCTGGGGCGGCCGCAGGTGAGATAGTTGTGAAATTCGTCACTACCAATGTGTGACATATATCTTTGTGCTAATTATCACAAGGTGATATTATTAAGAACGACAAAGGGCAATCAAAAGTTGCTCCTAACTGTCTCCTCCTTTGGCGAATGCCTGCACCGGGTCCTCCCCCCGGTGCAGGCTGCGTCTCCGGGACAAATCATCAGCTGATAAGAAAAGCAAAACCGAGGGTGAACCCTCGGTTTTTTGATTCCTCTGCCAAACAGCTTTTCCGCAAACTGGGGCTACTTGATGCCGTGCCAGTCTCCGCCGTTGAATTCCGTGAAAAAGACGTCGCGCTCTTCCAGTTCCTTGATCGATTCTCCGGCTTTTTGCGCCTGTTCGATAAATTTTAAGGCGTTAGCTTGCTCGCCGCTGACGGTATAGGCACGGGCGATGGCTTCAAACGCAAAAGCATAATCGAAATCTTCCATTTCGTTTCTGTTTTCCATGATGATCTGATAGCAGAGAATGGCGTGCTTCAACGCATGAGCTCCATCTCCCAGCACGGCATGGACACGTGACACCAGCCATTCTCCGCGCTGCTGACGGACGGCGGTTCCCGCTGCACGCCAGTGAGCCAGCGAGGCGTGGGCGTAGTCGAGCATGCGCACTTCTTCAAAGGGCGTCCGTTCGGTCTTCTCAAGCAATTCCCAGGTCTTGCGATGAAACTCCACGGCAAAAATATATTGGGCTTGAGAAACTGTATAGGTTTTATCTTCGCTCATACTCACCTCCGCATAATAACTCAGGGGCAATGACCAGCATTGCCCCTGAGTTCTGACCTAAATGTGGATGGCGCTGCCTTCTGCAGCGTGTGCCGCTTCCATCAAAGCTTCCGAAATCGTCGGGTGTGCGTGGACGTTGCGGGCAATTTCAGCCGGAGTCAGCTCCAGCATGTGCGCCAGGGTCAGTTCGGGCAGCAATTCGGTCACTTCAGGCCCGATCATGGATGCGCCCAAAATCTCGCCGTATTTTTCATCCACCACCAGCTTGACCCAGCCAGCGTAATCGCCCAATCCGAGCGCCTTGCCGTTGGCCTGGAATGGGAATCGGCCAATTTTGACGGTATAACCGCGTTCCTTGGCCTGCGCCTCGGTAATCCCAAACGACGCAATTTGCGGCTGGCAGTAAGTGGCGCGCGGCATCATTTCGTAATCGAGCGTCACCGTCTCATGCCCGGCGATGTTCTCAGCGCAGATAATGCCCATCGCCGAGCCGACATGCGCCAGCATCAGTTTGCCGGTCACGTCGCCAATCGCCCAAATTCCGGGCACGTTGGTGGCCATCTTCTCGTCAATTTCGACAAAGCCGCGTTCGCTGATTTTGACGCCAACTTCATCCAAACCGAGTCCTTTGGAATTGGGACGGAAGCCGATCGCTACGAGAGCCTGATCCGCTTCGAGGACTTTGGTCTCGCCGCCAGCGGATACTGTGACTTTCACACCCGACTCTGTGGCCTCGACCGCCTCGACCTTGTGCCCGGCTAAAGTCTTGATGCCGCGCTTCTTAAAAGCCTTCTCCAATTCGGCGCTGACTTCTTCGTCTTCGAGCGGCACAATGCGCGGCAGCATCTCAACGATGGTCACTTCCACGCCATACGAACTCCAGACGGTGGAAAATTCCACACCGATGGCGCCCGAACCGATCACCACCACGCTTTTGGGGAGTTTCTCCTGCAAAATGGCTTCCTGGTAGGTGACGACTTTCTCGCCGTCCACTTTCCATGCGCCGGGGACGGCGGATGATGCGCCCGTGGCGATGATGATGTTTTTGGCGGATAGCTCTGTCAGCTGGCCGGTTTTGTCAATGACGGAAAGCGTGGTCGGGGAGCTCAGCTTCGCCGTTCCCATGAAAACGGTGATCGCGTTTTTCTTCATCAAAAAGCCGATGCCCTTGACCAGTCGATCCGAGACCTGCCGCGAGCGTTTGACGGCCACGCTATAGTCCAACTTCAGGTTTTCAAAGGAAAAACCAAATTCCTTGCCACGTTCGCGCAGTGTGTGAGCGATTTCAGCATTGCGCAGCAGCGCTTTTGAAGGAATACAACCCACGTTCAAACAAACGCCGCCCAACCACTGCTTATCGACGATGGCGGTTTTGAGACCCAACTGCGCGGCGCGGATGGCGGCGACGTATCCGCCGGGGCCCGCACCGATAACAACAACATCAAACGTTTCAGACATGTTCACTCCAAAGAGGATGGATTGGATGATTATTGAGCAGGAAATATTGCGCTCTTGTCTAAATTATACCTTTACATTCATCCAAACGAGACAAGAACAAAAATGGGCGCGCTCAAGGCCTTTTGGCCGTCAGCAAAAATACCGGGAAGGCTTTTCCGATTTTTTGAATGGTGTAGGCGGTTGAGAATATCACATCCCTGAACCCGGCGGCTTCGACTTGTTTCTGCAGGGCCGGGCGCGCAAAACCGAGGTGCACGTCAGTTGTGCCATCCGTGTGGAAGGAGCCGTCTTCGGCATCGAGGTCGGCGACACACAGCCAGCCGCCGGGCGCCAACAGGGCAAAAAATTGCCGCAGAATCTGGTCAGTGTCGGGGATGTGGTGGAGCGTCATCAGCGAGTAGGCCACGTCGAAACGGGAGGCGGGCAGCGGGTCGACCGACAAGTCCAGGCGGTACGGCAGCATGTTGGGGACAGCGGAATCCGCTATTTTGGCGGTTAGAACATCCAGCATTCCTTCCGATGTATCCGCCAAAGTGATGGAGGCAAAGTCAGTTTGCAGGGCGAAGCTGAGCAAGCCGGTGCCGCAGCCGTATTCGAGGGCGGTCATGCTGGGCTGAAGTGGCAGTGCCGCGCGGATGGCGGCCGCCACAGCGCGGGCGCGCTCGATCTTTTTGGGATCAGAATCCCAATCTTTTGCGCGTTCATCGAAGTTTGTCATGTTCATTTCTCCAGTGTTGCTGTCAATTTAATCGCGCACAAAAACGGTCATCGTGGCCGGGCCGCGATTGCCCCATAGCATATATGGGATTAAAGTCAGCGGCTGGCCGGTTTGAGTTTTTCCCGTTATCTTAACGATGCCGCCCAAAAGGGTTTCATCGTGGATGGGTTGAAGGGAAGCCGGGTCGAGGCTGACGGCGAAAATATCCAGGCCGGGATTGTCCACGCTTTCGAGGCAGTAGACCAGCGGGCCGCGGGAAACCGCCAGCATGCCGCCACAGCCCGGCAGGCGTTTATCCTGGCGCAGCAGGCGGATGGGCATCTCGAATTGCAGTGTCAGTTCGTTGGTGGCGCGCCAGTCCTGGCTGATGGAGATGCTGCGCGCGGCGCAGGGATTGTAGCCGCTGGCGCTTTCAGGGGCCGATTCGGCGGATGAAACGGTTTCAGGCTGAAGCGGCTGTCCGTTTAACATCAGGGAGAAGGCCTCCGCCCAGGACGGAATCCGCAGGTGCAGGCTGGCGGGTTTTTCTGACGGTTGGTCAAAGGTCAGCTTGACGGTGTTTCCCCAGGGCAGTTGGGATTCCATTCGCAAATTCCAAGTAGAAGTTTGGCTGGAAATATACTGGTTGATCCACAGGCTGCTTTCATCGGCATCGAAAATGGTTTGACCGAGCGAGGCCCAGGTGCGTGACAGGTTGGATGGACAGCACGGGACGACGTACCAGCCCGCGCGAGTCAGGCCGCCGCGACAGGTGAGCGGGTTGTTGTAGAAATAGGATTTGCCGTCGCTGGCGATGCCAACGGAAGCGGCGTTGTACAACTGCCATTCGAACAAATCGGCGTAGCGCGGACGGCGGGTGAGACGTGCCATTTCGTCGCCCCAAAACAGGCTGGCGAGGGCGGCGCAGGTTTCGGCATAGGCATATTCGGGGTCGAGTTCGTAGTCGCGGCCAAAGCCTTCGGTGAAAGGCAGCGCGCCCAAGCCGCCGGTGACGTACATGCGGCGCGTGACCATGTTGAGCCAGACCGTTTCGAGCGCGGCACGCAGCGAGTCGTCGCCGGTTTCGCGGGCCAGCATGGCAGCGGCGGTTTCGAGATAGCCAAACCGGACGGAATGCCCGACGGCATTGGTCTGCTGGCGAATGGGAAGGTTTTGCTGAAAATATTTCCCGCTGTAGTGGTCGAGTTTGCGGCGAATACCGGCAAATGGCGGCCTTTTGGATGGATTATCGCCGGGAAGTTTGAAATCGGCATCTTCCGGGTGTGCGCGCAGATAGGCGACGCGCTGCGCGGCGATGGTCCGTTTGCGATCGGCGGCGCTGGTGGATTGGCGCCAGTACAGCAGCGGAAAGTCCGGGATGCGTCCGCGGCGCTCCAGCAGGCGGCGAGCCAGTTCGAGATAGGCCGGTTCGGCGGTGTGACGGTACAGGCGAATCAGCGCCAGTTCGATTTCCTCGTGTCCGTCGGTTTGGGCGGCGGGCGCCTCCATGAAATCGCGCACGAGCAAATCCGCGGTGCGGCGGACGAGAGTCAGCAGGCGGGTTTCGCCGGTGGCGGTGTGGTGCGCGACTCCGGCTTCGATCAGATGACCCAGGCAATAGAATTCATGCTCAATTTGCAAATTGACCCAACGCTGACCGGGGAAATGAATCTGGTTGTAGGTATTGATATAGCCGTCCGGCTGTTGAACGGCATCCAGCAGGCCAATCAAGTCATCCACCAGGGCTTTCAGGCGAGGATCAGGCGTCTCGTCCAGGATGCGCGCGGCAGCCTCCAGCCATTTGTAGGCGTCAGAATCGGCGAAATAATAGCCTTCGCGGAAACCGTCAATCTGACCGGCGGCAATGCGGAAATTGTCAATGCAGCGCGAGGCTTCGAGCTGCTCCCACTGGTAAAAAATGGCAGTTGCGGCGTTCAGGTCAAGGCGCGTGCGCCAGAATCCGGATGTGATTTTGGGGGAAGAGGACATGTTGCGATTCTATCACCGCGAGGCGGCAGGCGTATGGAATAACCTGTTCCTGACGAAAATGGGCGGCCAGATGGCCGCCCATTTTCGTCAGACTATTCAATTGTTAGCGCCAGGTCCCTGGGTCTTCATCCCGTGATTTGGCCGCCATGCCAAGCGGTTGATAGGTTGGCTCGGGCCGGGTGGGACGCTGTTGGGCGTTGAGCGGCTGAGTTTTTTGGAAGGGCCGCGGGTTGCTGTTGGTGGATTGATTCACCGTGTGGTTGACTCCGTCAAAACGGGTTTGCGCCGCACGGGTGGATGGTCTGGCATCTGCCATGGAAAATAACCGGTCACCCGCCATCGAAAACGTCCCGATGATCAAAATCCGGATAATCCAGACCATCACTGCCACGAAGACCGGCACCACTTTGGTGAGAGTCTCGCGCCCGATGATGGCTGATCCAAGCGCCGTGTGTCCGTTCGTCGCCACGGCCACACCCCACCAGGTGAGCGTGGCGTTCATGGCCGCGGCCAGCACCCAGGCTCCAAACAGATACCAGACTTCGGCGGGTTCATCGGCCGCGGATTTTTCGGGAGTGAACAGGCGCGCGATACCTGCAAAGTCGATGCCACAAAAGGCGATCGACAGGATGGTGGCCCAGCGGACGCCCGCGAAGGTCAGATTTGTGCCGAGCAAATCAGTGAGCGCAAAATCAGTGGTGGAGTAGTTGAAAACCTCGAAAGCCAGCAAAGCTGCCATTAAGATTCCTCCAAACACTGTCCCGCGCCGCAATCCTGTTTTGCGGAGCATGGTCAGTAATTGAAGTGATGATATGTTGTTCATGAGTTTCTCCTCGAATCTGGGAAACGCGTAGATCGGATGTCTTTATATTAGAACAAATATTCTATATTGTCAATAGCATACTGTCATGACTTTTTGTGACAATTTGATTGCAAATTGGAAGGTAAAAAACCAGCGGGACTTGCCCCGTTCACCTTTTTATTCCCCCGTCAGTTTGGCCTGGATCGTTTCGATGGCAGCCAAAATCCGAAACCGCTGAATGATAAAAAAAGTCCCCGTCAAAACGGGGACTTTTTTTATCATTCAGCGGTTTTTGCCAGGGATGGCTCTTTCATGTCTGCGGCGGTTATGGTTGGACCGTGCAACCGGTCTTCCTCTATTTTGCGGATGCCGTTGCGTACCTGCGTCAGCGCGCGGGAGATTTCATCTTCCAGGCCCTGCAAGGAGGCGACAACGTAATCATCCGCATCACGCCGGGTGACCAGGGCATCTTCCCGCGACTGGGCAATGATTTGGGCGGCGCGAGTCTGAGCGCTTTTGACGATGGCCTCACGCTCGACGATTTGCTCAGCCTTCTCTTTGGCCAGCGCCACGATACGACCGGCTTCTTCTTGCGCCTGGGCGAGAATACGATCCTTTTGTGTAACGACTTGCTGGGCCTTTTTGACTTCTTCCGGCACAGTCACGCGCATCTGGTCGATAATATCCAGCATTTTATCTTCATCCACAACGACATTGCGGGTGAAGGGCACGGCGCGGCTTTCGTTAAACAGTTCTTCGATGCGGTCTACTAAATGCAGAATATCCATAAGCTCCTCCGCTCATGGGAAAGCGGCAATGTAATTATCAAAAAAGAATTCCCAGGTTCCACAATATTATATAACAACTATTGAAATTAATCGCGCAACGCATTTGCAGGTCGTTGACTATCATCACTCATTTCTGATACCGTATGTTTTAGCGCGGCTTCCACGTGCGGAGGAACCATGCTCGAAACATCGCCATCCAGCATGGCAATTTCGCGCACCGTGGTGGATGAAAGGAATGTGTGTTCTTCGTTGGTGATGAAGGCCACAATTTCAACATCCTTGGCGAGGCGATGATTGGCAAGCGCCATGCGGAACTCAAATTCAAAATCTGAAAAAACCCGCAGGCCGCGCACAATGACCTGTGCGTCGATATCATGCGCTTTGTTGACCGTTAATCCGCTGTAGCCGATCACGCGGATTTTGGGGTGGTCTTTGAAGGATTGTCTTGCCAATTCAATCCGTTTTTCTGGCGAAAACAGCAGAGATTTGAGCGGTTTATCATACACAGCGATAACGACTTCATCAAACAACCGCGCGGCACGTTCAGCAATGTCAATGTGGCCGTAATGAATGGGATCAAACGTGCCGGGGAATAAGGCTCTCACCATTAGTTATCAGTCTCCTGATCTAAATGGTCTGACAGGTCTTTTCGTTGCAAAAGACCGCAACCAGATCACTAAGTCAAACAAATTAACTCACATCACCCTTGGTGCCCCAGAAACGATTTAACGCTTCCGCGAGCAGGGCGTGTTCAGGCGCTTTCAGTTCGGCGTCGATTTCGAACATTTTTTGGGCATGTCCGCGGGCTTTTTCGATTAACGCCACATCGGTCAGGGTTGCCATTTTCAGCGTGGTGGCATAGCCCGATTGTCGCGTTCCCAAGAATTCGCCGGGACCGCGTTGTTTCAGGTCGAGTTCGGCCAGTTTAAAGCCGTCATTGGTCTCGACCATGGCTTGCAAGCGTTCATTTTCGGCGGAATCGGAATGATCTGGCACCAACAGGCAGAAGGATTCGCCGCCGCCGCGGCCCACACGTCCGCGCAATTGATGGAGCTGGGCCAGGCCGAAGCGATTGGCGCCCTCAATCAGCATGACCGTCGCGTTAGGCACATCCACGCCCACTTCAATGACCGTGGTGGAGACCAGAATGTCATATTTTTGATCGCGGAAATCAGCCATGATGCGATCTTTTTCGTCAGGCTTCATCTTTCCGTGCAGCAGACCCAGCTTCAGGTCGCGGAAAATTTCTTTCGACAGGCGTTCGTGATCGTCCACGGCGGCTTTGAGCGTTTCCAGCTTTTCGCTTTCCTCAATTAACGGATAAACGATAAAGGCCTGCCGCCCGGCTTCAATCTGACTGCGAATGAGCGAATAGCCGCGCTCGCGTTCCTGCGGCATCAGCACATGCGTCGAAACGGGTTCGCGCCCGGCTGGCATTTCGTCCATCACCGACAAATCCAGGTCGCCATACAACGTCAGCGCCAGCGAGCGTGGAATGGGCGTGGCGGTCATCACCAACAGGTGCGGGTCGCTGCCCTTCGCGCGCAGCGCGGAACGCTGTTCCACGCCAAAGCGATGTTGTTCGTCGATCACTACCAATTGCAAATCTTTCAATTGGACCGGTTCTTCAATCAGCGCGTGTGTGCCGATCAGGACTTTTACCTCGCCCGAAGCGAGTCCTTCCTGAATGGACTGGCGCTCCCCGGCGCCGGTGTCGCCGGTTAATAAGCGCACCTGACCCTCGGCCAAAACACCGTCTGCAATCAGGAAATTGGAGAAATTCTTAAAATGCTGTTCGGCCAGGATCGACGTGGGCGCCATGATCGCCACTTGCGATCCGGCGCGCACCACCATCATCGCCGCCAGCGCAGCGACAACCGTCTTGCCGGAACCAACATCACCCTGAATCAAGCGGTTCATCGGGCGGCCGGAGCCAATATCCACGCAAATGTCATCCACGGCGCGTTTTTGCACACCGGTCAGCGTAAACGGCAGCGCCGAGATGCGCTCGCTCAGCCAGTCGTCCGGCACGTCGAAAATCCGCCCGACCACGGCTTGCCAGTCGCGTTTTTGGCGCAGCACGCCCATTTGCAGATAGAAAATTTCGTCAAAAGCGAGACGTTCTCGCGCCGATTTGATTGATTCTTGTGAATCGGGGAAATGCGCCTGGTGGATGGCTTCGCCCAGCCCCACCAACCCGGCGGCCTGTCTGACCGTTTCGGGGAGCGGATCGGCCACCCGGGGCGCCCAATACTTAATCACCTGATCCATCAGCTGCCGCAGCCACTTTTGCGTGATACTGGCGGTCAGCGGGTAAATGGGAACAATGCGATTGGTGTGCAAATGCTCAATTTCGACAGGTTCCCAATCCGGGCTGTTCAAGATCAGGCGGCCCAGGTATTGTTCCACCTTGCCGGCCACGGCGATATTCATGCCCTCGCTGAGACGGTTTATCAGCCAGGGCTGATTGAACCAGCTTACGCGCAGCGCCCCGGTGCCGTCACTGATGACAGCTTCCACGATTTGCATTTTCCCGCCACGAATCGGACGGGCCACTACACTTTGAATTTGTCCAATCACCGTCACCACTTCACCATAAAAAAGTGAGCGGATGGGTTTTAGCATACTGTAATCGTCGTAACGGCGCGGAAAGTAATACAGCATATCCCCCAGGGTGAACATGCCCAATTTCTCAAGTGACTGCGCGTTTTTCGGGCCGACTCCCTGCAAGACTGTCAGGCTGGCGTTGAGCGCCACCGGCGTCTGCGAGGTTTGCGCGCCTGGATAGGTTGACGCGCGCGAGGGAGCGGGTTTGCGCTGCGGGGCGGGCGTCGGCTCCGCAACGGGTGACGGCTGCTGGTGCGGACGCTGCGGCCTGGAGGCAGGTCGCTCTTCGATAACGGGTGCAGATTCGTCGTGAGTCGGGGCTGCTTGTGAGCCTTCCTGAGCGTAGACGGGAGTCGGGATGTCCGCATCTGGAATCTGGCCCTGTATCCGCTTCCAGACGCCTTTGAGCGTATCGGCGCGCGAAGTGGGGGTCAAGCGATGGTAATCGCGTAAACGCATGGCCACAAGCTGCACAAGCTCTTCTGGGATACTCTCGTTGCGCGCTTCGGCTTCCCAAAAATCCAGAATTTTGGCTAGGCCGCCAATGACGGCGGTATTGGCGTATTTGTTTTCGGCTTCGAGACGGAAGAATTTTCGTAGTTTTTCAATAGAAGATTGCATGAGAGTATTTTACCCTATGTGAAACACTTGTTGCGTGTTCCACTTTACATTAAGCCTTGATCGCCGCAAAACCCAGCCCATCCGGCCCAACGTGCGTGCCGATGACTGTCGTGACGTTGATTATGTGAATGTGCGCTGGCAGGAATTTCGCGGAACTGGTGGTCAACCGCTCGATCAAACCGCGGGCGCGGGCTTCGGCATTGGTGTGCAAAATGGCCAGGCGCTTGAGTTGTCCAAGCGCGACGATCAGAGAATAAAGTTCTTCGGTGGCTTTGCTGGTTGTACGGGGTGTTGTCACGGGTTTGATGACGCCCTCACGCAGTTCGACCACCGGCTTGATGCTCAATAATCCCCCCAGCGCGGCCACAGCCTGTGGTAATCGTCCCGAGCGGCGCAGATATTCGATGGTATCCAGCGCGGCGTAGATGTGCAATTTTTCACGGGTTGCCTGGATGGCGGCCAATACTTCGGGCAGGCGCAGTCCTTTTTCGATGGCTTCCGCGGCCGCCAGGACCTGGTACCCCATGCCAAGCGAAAGTGAGCCGGATTCGATGACAGTGATTTTTCCACCGAATTCCTCGGCTGCTTTTCGCGCAATATTGGCGATGGCGGTCAGTTTTTCGGCCGTGAAGATGCCAATCACGTGGTCGCAGCCCGATTCAAGCAGTTTTCGATAGCGCAGGGTGAATTCTTCGCCGGAGGGCGCCGCCGTGGTGGGAGAGGTGCGCATGGTCGGTAGGCGCGTATAAAACTCTGTCCGGGCGATGTTGACGCCATCGAGATATGGTTGGCCTTCCAGCACAAGAATCGCGGGCACCACCTCGATTTTGTAACGATTTACAATCTCTTCGGGCAAGTCACACGGGGAATCAGTTACAAGGCCAATCAGCATAGGGTTTGGGGATGATTTATTTTTTCTCTGGCATTTCCAACACGGTCAGCCCCAAGGCTTGCGGGCCAAATAGCGCTGCTAATGGAAGATCGAGTTCCAACTCGCTGATCGTTGCGTTTGGGAATAAGTCGCTGGCGGTCGTTTGCAGGAGACGGAAATTCAAGCTGGCGTTGGTTCCGTGGAAATAGACCAGTTGCTGCGGGAACTCGAATTCTTCAATGAAAACTTGCAGGGTTTCGAGCAAATGTCGCTGCGTGCGTACTTTTTTGTGGAGTGTCAGGTCGCCTTCTTCGAGTAAAAAAACCGGGAACATGCCAGGTTGATCGGTGGCAGAGCCAGTTTGCAGGAGGGTTTGTTCTTCCTTAACCGATTGGAGGCTATCGGGGACGATCAAGGTGAAGAGATGTGGGAGCATGCCCCGGATGTGGATCTCGATGTCCGATAAAGAAGTATTCTCGTCCGCCAGTTGGGCGGCCGTCTGCGCCAAAATTCCCAGCCCGGGACCTAATTGCTGTGTATCCAGCACGGAGATTTTGGCGGTGCCCCCGTGACTTTGGGCTGCCAATTTTGCCGTTTCGGTGATTGGAAGAATTGCTTCAGCGGGAGTCAGCACCATGATGGCGCTGAATTCGCGCTCGAGCTCACTGTAGACGCGTTTGAAATCATCCAAATCCGGCAGCTTGAGACCGTCTTTGTCTACGACCAGTTTCATCGTGCGGATACGTTGTTCGCTGCTGGATGTGACGGGCGGGAAAAGTGTGGTGGAAAAGGTCAGGATGCAAAGGCTCATAGCATTTTCTTGCCTATTCTGGTAGCGCAAATCTGGCGAAAACGAAAACCGCAGGCGGAATTTTATCTCAATGGCGGGCAGGAATAGATTTGAATCTTGCCAAATTCCGTCAGCAAGATTGAGTTGGCCAGATCAACCCGGGCCGGGTCCAGTTTGTAGGATTTGAAGATGCTTTCAAGGCTTTCGTCGCGCTGATTGGTGGCCAGCAGAACCAGGAAGCGTTTGGCATTTGCATCCGCTTGCCAGGCCGTTCTGGGCACGCCCAATTCCATCAGGTAGTACCAGAGCGCGGCGTTGTTGGGATAGCCAACCAGCACCACATCCCCCGGTTGAAGCTGCTGCGCGATATAGCTGGCGGATGCCTGGGTGTTGCTCACCTTGTCCAAGTTTTGGGTAAGCTGCGGGAGGCTGGCGGCGGTGCTGATGACGAGTCCCGCAACAGATAGCCAGATCAAAACTGTCGGTCCGATGGGGCGCCTGCCCGGCAGAAGGCGGACTGTTTCCACCAAGCCCCCAGCCGACCAGACCAGCAGTGGAGCGAGCAGCCAGAACCAGAAACGGTCAAAAACTTCCGGGCGGCGTGTCAACACCAGCAGGGTGCACTCTGCCAACAGGATCAGTGGCAGTGACCAGCGGCTGGATCCAATCTTCCTGTGCAGAATCAGCGAAAGCAGGAATCCGCCCACCAGGATGGCGGTCAACAGCCAGGGCAAATGATTTGTCCAGCTTCCCCAGGTATCGCGCAGACGTGACACCAGCAACCAGTCAAAGTATTTTTTGGCATCGACCGGTTGCACAAATCCATTCGCTAGTACGCGCCGCCAGCCAGAAAAGACCAGCGCCGGGCTGTAAAGCAAACCGGTCAGCAATCCCGTTCCCAACCCGGAAGCCAGCCATCCAGCGAAGAATTTACGATTGCGCGGACCTTCCAGCGCAGTCCACAAGTAAGCGCCCCCAGCCGGATATAACATGATCGGAATTGTCCACAGCCCAAGGGAACTGCAAACCGCCATCAGAATCCAGTTTCGTGGCCCGGGCTGCCGGACGGCACGCTGTGCCAGCCAAAAAATCAGCAGGCTGAAAAGCCCCACCAGGGTGTAGCCCCTGGCGCTGGTGGAAAAACGCAGCATTTCCGGGAAGTACGCCACCAGGGCTGCCGCAACCAGGCCGGTTTCCCGGCTGTAGAGCGCTTTGCCGAGGAAGTAAGCCGCCACGATCATGCCCAGCCCGGCCAGCAAAGCTGGAAGCCGGATGCTCCAGGCGTGCTGGCCAAAACTCAAAAGGCTGGCGCGTACCAACAGACTATGCAGGATGTGATTGTTTGGAAGGGAATAATCCGAGATGACCGCCCACCACGAGCGGCTGGAAAATTCAACCACGGTGTAGGCTTCGTCGTACTCAACAGGCTTATTCAATCCGCCGATGCGCAACAATAGGCCGCACAGCGCAATCAGCACCAGCAGCGGCCTGGAACCCGGCATCAGGAAATTCTTTTGCTGGGGAGTGGCGAGAGTGTCAGACACGATTTATTCGATCGAAATGATGAATTGGTAATGCGGCTGACCGCCTTCTTGGATTTCGATTTCCTGATTGGGATATTCTTTGCGAATCAAATCGGCGATGCGATTGGCCTCGGTATGTTTCAGCTCTTCGCCATAGAACAGGGTAATTAGCTCAAAATTGGCAGCCTCGGCTTTTTCAAGGAATTGCATGCAGGCATGTTCTAGGCTGTCAGAGGCAACCGCCAGCTTGCCATTCAGCAGCGCAATCACCTGTCCATCTTTCACAGTGACCCCGTCAATTTCGACCGAGCGGGTGGCGATGGTAATTTCACCGGTGACGACGCTTTCGAGCGCTTTGGTCATCTTATCGGCCACCTTATCCAAATCGCCATCGGGATTCAGATGCAGCATCGCGGATAATCCCTGCGGAACGTTGCGGCTGGGGATGACGCGCACCTGCTTGACGGTCACTTCTTTGGCCTGGTTGGCTGCCAGGATAATGTTTTTATTATTGGGCAGAATAATCACTTTATCGGTCGGGAGATTCTCAAACGCATCCAGAATGTCCTTGGTGGAAGGGTTCATGGTCTGCCCGCCGGAAACGACCGAAGCCACTCCCAGGCTTGCAAAAATGCGCGAGAGTCCGGTGCCTGGCGAAACGGTCACAACGGCAATTTGTCCCGGTTCGATATTGGCCAACTCCAGCCGGGCGCCGCTGGCCTTGGTTTCGATGTCATCCATTTGCGCCAGCAGGTTTTCCATCGCCACTTTGGTGATGACGCCGATTCCCATGATGTAATCAATCGGTTCGTAGCGTTTTTCGAGCGGGGTGTGGATGTGCATGCGGTACATGCCTTCGCCCTCACCCACCTGGATGGAGGTGCCCATTTCTTCGAGACGATTGTAGAAAGCCTGCAACTCGAATCCGCTTTGGGGGCGAAAATCCACGACTACTTCCCAATCCTGGCCTTCTTCAACATCTTCCAAGGCATTCTCCAGGTTCATGGCGGATAACGGCTGGACAGAAATGAGCGGCAATTCGAGCGATTCACCGTCCAAGAAGCGAATCATGCCTTCCAGGATGAAAAACAGCCCCTTTCCACCCGAATCCACCACCCCGGCTTGTTTCAAAATGGGGAGTAGTTCGGGGGTATTCTGCACTGACAGGTCTGCGGCGGCCACGCAGCGGCGCAGCACTTCCACCGGGTCGTCAGTCTCGCGTGCGGCGATTTCCGCTTCGATGGCGACATCCTTCGAAACGGTCAGAATGGTCCCTTCCACCGGGCGGACAACGCCCTTATAGGCGGTATCGCGCGCTTCCGCAAAGGCGGCTGCCAGCGCGGCTGCATCGATGGTGTCTTTTCCATGGAGGGCGCGGGAGAATCCGCGCCAAAGTTGCGACAAAATTACCCCTGAATTGCCGCGAGCGCCCATCAGCGCTCCCTGGGCCACGGCGGCGGCCATTTGACCAGCGTTATGGTGCCCCAGATCGCTGACCTCGTTATAAGCGGATGTCATTGTCAATAACATGTTCGTGCCTGTGTCCCCATCAGGCACGGGAAAAACGTTTAGTGCATTCACAATTTGATGATTGGTGCGCAGCCAGGTGAGACCGGCCTCCACCAATTGTTTTAACGCCAAGCCATCAATGAACTTTCTTTGCATGCGTAAAAATCTCCTCGCGTCAGCGATCATATTTGTCTAAATTAAAGAACTTGAACCAATTTCGCGCATCAGACAAGGCAGCTTCAGCATGCCCAATGTGCAAACCATTTAATCGTTATTGCTGACGCGCAGTCCTTGCACATGCACATTGATTTCATGGACTTTGAGACCGACGTTCTTTTCCACCGAGTAGCGCACGGCGTTTGCCACGCTCTGTGCCACCGAGGCGATGCGGGTGCCAAACTCAACAATCACATAGATGTCGATATCAAGCTTGTCACCGTCAAAATGGACATTCACTCCGCGCGTCGGTTCGCGGGTGATGGTGGTGGCGATGCCTTCCGCCAGGTTTTTGGGGGCCAGCCCAACCACGCCGTATGATTGCAGCGCGGCGTGATAGGTAATGGTGGCGATGGCGGTCGGCGAGATATGAATGCTTCCCAATGTGGTCTTTTCCTGTCCCATGATTTTATTCCTTTGCGTGAGTATTAACACTTGACTTGTAGAAGGATACGCTTTGTGGTAAAATGTTGCGCCTGTAAGAAATGGCTCAATGGTATTATAGCAAGAAAGGACAATTCACAATGGCTAAATGCGCTCACTGCGGCAAGACGACCACTTTCGGTCACAATCGTTCCTTCTCCCTGCGGGCTACCAATCGCAAGTTCTTACCGAACCTGCAACGGGTAACCGTTTATGCAAAGGGCATCAAGACCCAGAAGACGCTGTGTACCAAGTGCATCCGCACGATGGTCAAGACGGCGTAGTCTCTTACCCTTTCCTTCAAAAGTCACGGCGCAAGCTGTGATTTTTGTTTAAGCCGATTTTTTGATATTCGCCTGACGGCGGTTGCCCGCTTTTTACAAATTGTCCGCAAGGACAGCTCGTAAGGTTTTGATTCCGGCGTGAATGCCGTTGGGGTGCTTGAAAACGGCGTTTCCGGCGACGAAGGCATCCACTCCGGCTTTCATCAAGGCAGGCAGGGTTTTCTCGGATACGCCGCCATCCACTTCGAGCCAGGCGTTTGAGCCGATGGCATCCAGTGCTTGACGGATTTCAACGATTTTCGGCAGGGTTTCGACGATGAAGTTTTGCCCGCCAAAACCGGGGTTGACTGTCATCACCAGCACCAGGTCGACCAGTGGCAGGATTTCTTTGAGCATAATCGCCGGAGTGGCCGGATTCAACGTCACGCCAGCTTTGACGCCCAGGGCTTGAATCTGCTGGATGGTGCGGTGCAGATGTGGGCAAGTTTCCACGTGGACGGTCAGCCGATCTGCGCCGGCTTTGGCGAAGGCTTCGAGCATGTTTTCGGGCTTTTCGATCATCAGGTGCACGTCGAGCGGCAGGGATGTGGCGCGGCGGCAGGCTTCAACGATCAATGGCCCGAGTGTCATATTGGGGACGAAGTGTCCATCCATTACGTCGACGTGCATCCAGTCGGCGCCACCGGCCTGGCAGGCGGCTATATCTTCGCCCAGGCGGGTGAAGTCAGCCGATAGGATGGACGGGGCCAGCACAGGGGATCTCATTTAGGGGAGCGCGTTCGTCCAGCGGAAGTAGATGGCAATCCATAACGGAACCAGTCCGCCAACGGCGGCCAACGCCAGCAGGCCGAGCAGCACGGCGAGCCAGTCGATTTCTTCAGCGGGTTCGGCAACCTGCGGGGCGGGTTCCGGTTCGGGATAAGCGTAGGCAGGCTGCGGGTCGAAGGGTTTGACCATCGTCGTAACGGCGTTGGGCGAGGGCGCAGGAGCCGGTTTGGAAACGGATATCGGCCCGGTTTTACTTTGTCCAAACGTCATTAAGACCCGGCCCAATTGATCGGCGGTGCGGTAGCGCGCGGCTGGCTCTTTGGCCAGCACTTTCATGATGATTTGTTCAAGTTCAGGCGCAATTTCGGGATTGAGCATGCTCGGCGGCTGGGGCGCCATATCGCGGTGCAGACGTGCCAGGGTTTCCGGCGTTTTGGCGACGAAGGGCGGGCGACCTGTGAGCACTTCGTACATGACAATACCCAGCGAGTAGACGTCAGAGGCTGGAGATGGAGCTTGCCCGGCGGCTTGTTCCGGTGAGATATAGAGCGGCGAACCCCAAACGACGTCATTTTGCTCGTCGGGGTTGATTCCGGCGATGGCGCGGGCGATGCCGAAGTCGGTGACTTTTACACGGTGATCGGGGGTGACCAGGATGTTGTGCGGTTTGACGTCGCAGTGGACGAGTCCGGCGCGGTGGGCGTAGCCCAACCCGGCGCAGGCCTGGATGATGAGTGGCAGGGCGTCATCGGGACTGAATTTCCCCAGATTTTCGACCATGATTTTCAGGTTTGTGCCGGGCACGTGTTCCATGACGATGAACAACTGTCCCTGGTCGAAGCCAAAATCATGCACAGTGACGATGTTGGGGTGCGAAAGATTGGCGGCAGCTTTGGCTTCCTGGCGAAAGCGCACCTGAAATTCCAGGTCGGAGGAATAATCGGGGCGCAATAATTTAACCGCAACAAATCGCTCGAGCATCAGGTCACGGGCGCGGTAGATTTGCGCCATGCCGCCTGTGCCAAGCGATTCGAGCAGTTGGTAGCGATCGTTAAGTAGCGCCGGTTCAGTCATGATTGTGAAATTATATCATCCTGCTTGAACGAAAACGTCCTTCCGCCGATTAACCGCGCCTTTTATTTTGCCGGGAACTGGACGGAGATTTTCAACCCGCCTGCCGGACGATTTTCTGCGTGGATTTGGCCGCCCTGGGCTTCCACCAGTTGGCGGGCAATTGCCAGCCCGAGGCCGGCGCCGCCAGAGGCGCGTGAGCGTGATTTTTCTCCACGCCAGAAGCGCTGGAAGATGTGGGGAATGTCTTCCTCCGAGATGCCGGGGCCGTTGTCGCTGACGGACAGGAGCACATCACCCGCTTCTTTTTCCACCATGATATCGACTTCTCCTGCCTCGGGCGTATATCGCAAAGCATTGCTGACGAGGTTTCCGACTACCTGGTGGATACGCTGCGGGTCGAGGATTGCTTCGGCCTGATCGGTTTTGTGTTCGTAAGAAAGTTTGATATTCTTATCTTCCGCCTGGGCCTGGAACAGGTCAATGACGTGTGTGGCAATCTCACCCAGATCAATGGTTCTTTTTTCAAAGTGGAGCTGACGGGTTTCCGCCAGGGTGAGCAGGCGCAGGTCTTCGACGAGACGCTCAAGCAGGTAGGTTTCTTCAAGCGCCGGGCTGATTTGATCTGCGTTGGCCGGGTAAATGCCATCCACGATGCCTTCGAGGCGGCCGCGCATCACGGTAATCGGCGTGCGCAGTTCGTGCGCGATATCGGCCAGCATGTTACGGCGCTCGCTGTCGCTCTCTTCAAGTGAGGCGGCCATGTGATTGAAACTGTCAGAGAGCACGCGCAAATCATCCGGACCGGAAGCGTACACGCGGGTGGATAAATCTCCGCTGGCGACGGCCCGCGCGGCGGAAATGACCTCCGCCAATGGCGTCACGAAGCGGCGCATCAGAAAAAGTCCGATAATGATGGTTGGGATGGCCATCAATAACGAGATTCCGCCCACCGGCCAGAGAAAGTCAAAAGATAACTGGCGCTGCATCGGGAAAAACGATTCATCCAAAATCAGGGATGCGACACTTTTTCCCCGCACCAGGATGGGGATGAGTGTGTCGCTGTTTTTCGTCAGGTAGGTTGTGCCCGAAAGGGCGGTCTGGATGTCGCCGTGATCCAGCACAACTTTTCCCTGGCCATCCAGCAGCAGTGTTTTTTTCCAAAAACGATGAAAATCAGAGTCATTGTCATTCTGAGGGAGGATTTCAACACCCAGCCAGTTGCCATTTACCAGGTAAAAAGTTTCCAGCCGGGTGACGATGGGCAGGCGATCGAGGGGATTGTATCTGGATGGATAGATAAGAAAATAGGCTGTTGCGCTCAACACGAATAAGACGATGAAAACGACCGCGACGGTGAAAGCGCGCAGTAACAAGATAAACAGACGGGTTTGGATGGATCGGACGGATGAGTCGGTCATTTCAGGCCTCAAACTTGTACCCCACGCCATGGACAGTGATGATGTAGCGCGCATCACCGGCAGCTGTCTCAAGTTTGCGGCGTAGATTGCGAATGTGCGAATCGATGGCGCGTTCGTAGCTTTCAAAGGCAATGCCGTGGACGGCGTTGAGCAGTTGCGCGCGGGAGAAAATACGTCCGGGCTGGCTCATCAGCGCAGCCAGGATTTCGAATTCGGTTGGAGTGAGTACGATGACTTTATCCGGCAGCGTGGCTTCATAGCGGGCCCGGTCAATGCTCACTTCACCTGCGCGGATAATTTCGCTGGCAGGATCGCCGCTGGCGCGCCGGAGCACGACGCGTACGCGCGCCACCAATTCGCGCGGACTGAAGGGTTTGGTGATGTAATCATCCGCGCCAAGTTCGAGCCCAACCAACTTGTCGCTTTCTTCGACGCGCGCCGTCAGCATAATGATGGGAGTGTTGCTTTCACGGCGCAGGCTACGACAAACATCCAGACCATCCATGCCTGGCATCATCAAATCCAGCACAACCAGATCGGGTTTTTCGCGCCGGGCAGCCGACAGGCCTTTCAGCCCGTCACCCGCCGAAACTACATCGAATCCGGCGGCTTTCAGGTAGTCCTGGCAGATTTCAACGATCTTGGGTTCGTCATCAATGACAAGGATTTTTTTTGGCATGGGTTGAGTATTTATAAAGCTTGAATGGTTAGCGAATGGTTTTTGCCTGTTTGGCAAAGAAAATAATGAAAAACTGCATACCGATCAGCACGGGTGGGGTAAAGAAAAACACAGGCAGGAAAAAATACCGGCCCCAATCAAGCGGGGTAAACAAGGAAGGAATACTGACAATCAACCCAATAAATATCAGCGCAACAATCGCGTGGTTATTATTTTGTCCAAGCAGCCACTGATAAGCATTGACTGCGACAATAACAGCGCCCATCAAAAAAAATAAGAAAGTCGGAATGATCGGCGGAAAAGCCATGTAATTACCAAAAATCCGTTCCGGAACCACCTGCAGCCGCTCGGACCAGGATGTAATTACATCGGTCGTATCATCACTTTGGTTTTGGATAATTGTCATCCGGGCATCAATGACTCGTGTCATATACTGTGTCGGATTGTTCCACGCCGTTGGGTTGGGCAGAATGAAGGCCAGGAACGTTACACTGCTTACCACGGTAATCAGAATTGCAGCGTAAAAGAGTTTCACGCGCCAGTAGTCCCGCATGCGGATCAGGCCGAATGCGATTGACAGGATGATCCCGATAAAGGCAGCGGCGCCGTTGGTCTTGGTTTGCGCCGCGAATCCGACTGCAATTCCGGCTATGACCAGCCAGAAAATCATTTTCTTCCACTGCTTCTGAATATCTCCTTCACTGCAGGTTTTCAGGAAAAAGTAAACAGCCAGTGTGCCGATCATCAAAAAACCGATTAATGCGCCTTCATTCATGGCCTGACTCAGACTGGTGAGAAAATATTTATTAAGGGATGCGATCACCAGCCACGAATATGCGCTAATCCTGCCATAAGACTTTAGCAGCAAGAAAAAGACAATAAAAACCCCAATGACTGACCAGATGGTCACTCCGGCTCTCGACCACCACAAAAGCGCCGGGGAAGGAATGGCGTTTCGCGCAATATTTTCCTTCATCGTGATGGTATAGTCATAAGGCGTATTCAGTTTGCTTGCATCAAATCCACCTATGCTGCGGCCCAGCCCAATCACATAGTAGCTCATCACGGGGTTTACATACTTATTCCATTCGGCAAACCACTTGTTGTTATTGAAATCTCCATGCATGAAAAGTTCAAAGCGATCACTATAAGCGATCCATTGGCTTTCATCCTTTTCCAGTTGCGTCCGACTAATCCCTGAAAAATAAACCGCTAAAAAAATCAAAAAAACGGCGAAAAGCTCAACCTTTCCGAGTGATTTTTTCCAATTTTGCACAAAGAAAAGTGACTTTTGAAAATTGTTTTTTGTTTTACTAAACATATCAAGCATCCCCAAGTTCTTGAATACAAAGTTGAGAAGTTGGGAGCCGGTGTTTGGATTAAAGTGACCGACTCCCCAAAAGCATAATTGGATTATTCGTATCTCAGGGCTTCCACCGGTTGCAGGCCAGCGGCGCGATTGGCAGGGTAAATTCCAAAGAACATGCCAATGACTGCTGAGAATATCGTCGCGAGCAGAACAGAACTGAGCGTGATGGACGGACTGAAGGCATTGCCGGTGGCAACGGCCACCTTGCCAACTATGAATGAAATCAACCAGCCCAGCATAATCCCAATGATGCCGCCCAATAAACTGAGCAAGGATGATTCGGCCAGGAATTGGGTCAGGATATCGCGTTTGCGTGCGCCCAGGGCTTTACGCAGGCCAATTTCGCGGGTGCGTTCGGCGACAGAAACCAGCATGATGTTCATGATGCCGATTCCGCCCACGAGCAGGGAAATACCGGCGATGCCGCCCAGGAAAATCGTCAGGATACCGGTAATGGCGGATGCGGTCTGGAGCATATCCTGCTGGGTGAACACTGTGAAATCGTTTTCAGCGCCGACCGCCAGGTTGTGACGTGTCTGCATAATCTGCTTGATTTCTTCAGATGCAAGCGGGGTGGTTTCAGCGCTGACGGATTGTACGAAGATGATATCCACGTTGTCGCCGCTGCGATGAACGATACGGTCACGCGCCGCTGTCAGCGGGATGATGGCCTGGTTGTCGGCATTTCCAAAGGCGGAGCCGCCTTTGCTGGCGAGCACGCCAATTATGCGGAAGGGCTGTCCGGCCAGGCGGATGGTTTCTCCAACCAATCCATCTTTTCGCCCGAACAATTTATCCGCCAGGTCTGTGCCGATGACGGCGACGGAGGCATGGCCCAGGTATTGTTCTGTGGAGATAAAATCGCCCTCAGTCACGGTTTCGTTTCGCACCGCGGCATATTCGGGTGTAACTCCATTGATGGTGGTGGTGGTGGTTTGTCCCTGTGAGGCGGCCTCGGCATTTCCTTGTAGAACGGGCGCAACCGCTGAAACCGAGGGTGCGGCGAACGGATCGTTGATGGCTTTGGCATCATTGATCGTCAGTGCGCGCACATTTTTACTGGCGCTTTCATTGCGCGCCATTCCGCCGGTGCGATTGCCCGAAAAAACGAACAACACATTCGTGCCGATGCCATTGATCGAGCCGGTAATGGAATCCTGCGCGCCCTGTCCAACGGCCAGCATGGCAATGACGGCCGCCACGCCGATGACAATGCCCAAAATGGTCAGCCCCGAGCGCATTTTATTGCTGTTCAGGCTTTCCAGGGCTTCGATAAGAATTTGAGAGAATTTCATTCGGTCTCCGTATCTACCGTTCCATCACGCACGCGGATGATGCGTTGGGCCTGCGCGGCGACCTTGGGGTCATGGGTCACAATGATCAGGGTGGTGCCAGATTGTCGATTCAGGTTCAGGAGCAAATCCATGATCTCCTGGCCCACTTTTGAGTCGAGGTTGCCGGTCGGTTCGTCCGCCATGATGATGGCCGGATCATTTACCAGCGCGCGGGCAATCGCCACGCGCTGCTGCTGCCCGCCGGAAAGTTCGTAAGGACGATGATTGATGCGGTCATGCAAACCAACCGAAATCAGGGATTGGCGCGCGCGTTCTTTGCGTCCCTCGGTTTTGCCGGAATACCGCAAGGGTAATTCCACGTTTGAGAGTGCCGTGGCGCGCGGCAGCAGGTTGAAACTCTGAAAGATGAATCCAACCTTGCGGTTGCGAATATTGGCCAATTGGTCGTCATTTAATCCAGAGACCGCTTCGCCATCCAGGGTGTATTCGCCCGAAGTGGGGCGATCGAGACATCCCAGGATGTTCATCAGGGTCGATTTTCCCGAACCGGATGGCCCGACGATGGCGACCACTTCTCCACGATTGATGCTCATGGTCAGGCCGCGCAGGGCGTTGACTTGCACATCGCCCATCTGGTAAGTTTTGACCAGGTTTTCAGCTACGATAACAGATTCGCTCATGGTTTTTCTCGCTTACCCGCCGAAGGGGCCACCGCTGGGGGGGCCAAAGCCCGTGGATGGCGGATTCAGAATAATCGCTTCGCCTTCCTTGAGTTCACCGCCCACCACTTCACTGCTGGAGTCGGATGCGGCTCCCAGGCGAATTTCCACCGCCGCCGGGGCGTTGTCTCTGAGCACGTAAATGACACGTTTACCATCCAACTGGCGCACAGCGCGGTTGGGGATCAGCAGGGCGCCTTGTACTTCGCGCACGGTGATGGTCACAGCGGCGGTCATGCCTGGCTTGACGAGTTCATCGACTTCTGTCAATTCCACGGTGACGGTGAAGTTCACGCCGCTGCCGGTTGAATCGCCAGCCTGGCTGATTTGGGAAACCTGCCCGGTGTAGGATTTTCCCTGCACGGCATCGAGCGTGATGGTTACCGGTTGTCCAACGGTGATGTTGTTGATATCCACTTCCGAGATTTGCAGGTCAACCAGCAAATGAGAAAGATCATCCACGCGGAAAGCGACGGTACCGGGAGAGACCATGTCGCCAGGAACCAGGTTGGCCTGGGTCAGCACACCTTTGAAGGGCGCGATAATTTTTGACTGGTTAAGTGTCGATTGGGCGGCGGCCACGCGGGCTTTCGCGGCGGCGATATCGTCGGGGCTGGGACCATTCTTGATCCGGTCAATCTCACGCTGGGCATCCGCCAGCTGTGACTGGGCAACTGCAAGGGCGGCGCGATATTTTTCGGCATCGAGATCGGTGGCTTTGCCGGTGTACCAGTTGTACTTAACGGTTAAGTCGGTCAGTTTTTGACGGGCGTTGGTCAAGGTCAACAAGGCCTGGGCCTTGTTTGAATCGCCATCAGGCTTGCTTTTGAAAAGCTTGTAGTTGCTTTCGGCGCGTTCCAGGTCGCGTTTGGCAAGGTCAATATTGGCCTGCGTCTGCAACACCAGGTTGTCTGAGGCGCGCGGGAAGGTGATGCTGTCGACTTTATCCTGCGCATCCTCGACCGCCTGCTTGGCATTCGCCAGGCTTTGTTCGGCTTGCGCCAGGCTGGTATCAGAGGCTATTAGGTCCGACAGGCTTTTCTTGGCGCTGATCAGGTCGGCTTCGGCCAGGATCACGTTTTGAGACATGGAAGTCTGCGCCAGAACGGCCAGGACTTCATCAGCTTTTACCGTGGCCCCAATTTCGCCGCGGACGGTGTCGACGCGTCCGCTGGTTTGCCAGGTCAGGGTAGCGCTTTGCCCGGCGCGGATGGTGCCGGTCGCGCCCACGCTGGCGGTCAAAGTGCCGCGCGCGGCGGGCGATGTTTGATAAGTGGTGGCGCTGGTGCTGCTCTTGCGGACCTGCCAGACAACCACAGCTCCCACCGCGATCAGAATTACCACGAGGGCAATCCAATATTTTTTGAAGAAATTTGCTACATTCATGACGAGTCTCCTGATATCGATTTGATAACCCTGAACCTGCGGGCGAATTTGTAAGATAAAAAATTACTTTGTAGCGGTGGCTGTCGGGTTGACATTCCCGGCCGCGGATGGCGGATTCAAAATAATTTGATCGCCCTCTTTCAGGCCACCGCCGACCACTTCGCTGCTGGCATCCGCGTTGGCACCCAGCCGGATACTTACGGGGACGGCTTCACCATTTTTGAGAACATACACCATGCGTTCTCCGTTCACCATGCGGATGGCGCGATTTTCCACCAACAGCGCAGAGGCAACTTCTTTGACGGTAATCACGACAGCCGCGCTCATGCCCGGTCTGACCAGTTCATCCGCATCGGTCAGAGTCACGGTGACGCCGAAATTGACCGCACCCTGGCTGGCATCCGCCGATTGATTGACATTGCTGACCACGCCGTTATAGGTTTTCCCCGGCACGGCATCGAAGGTGATCGTCACGGGTTGATTGAGCGTTACATTGACAATATCCACTTCAGAGATTTCCAGGTCGACCATCAGCCGTGAAAGATTATCGATGCGGAAAGCAATATCCTTGGATGCAACCCGGTCTCCGGGCAGTGGCTGGGCCTGAGTCACGATTCCGTTAAACGGAGCAATGACCTTGGACTGGTTGAAAGTCGCCAGCGCAGCGGCCACCCTGGCTTTGGCGGCGGCGAGATCCTCCGCGCTGGGGCCATTCTTCAGTCGATCCATTTCTCGTTGGGCGTCTTCTTGCCTGGCTTTGGCAATGTTCAAAGCCGCCAGTGACTTTTCCACGTCAATTGCGCTGGCTGTGCTGGTGTACCAGTTGTATTTGGCGGTGACATCCGCCAATTTTTGCCTGGAATTGGTCAGATTGATAATCATCTGCGCTTTATTGGAGTTTCCGTCCGCTAAATGGGAGTAATAAACTCTGAAAATATAATTCAACGATTTCAGCTGCTTCTTGGCTTTGTCCATATCGTCGAGAGTGTTGTTGACCAGTTCATCTGAAACGCGCTTTTTGCGGGTTAGAAAATCGTAATCATCTTGGGCATCTTTGACAGTTTGTTTGGCATCTGCCAGGTTTTGCATGGCCTGGGCTACGCTGCTGTTGGACTGGAACAGATCATCCAAATTCTGTTTGGCTGTGATCAGGTCTGCTTCGGCCAGGATGACGTTTTTGGGAAGCGAGCCCTGCGCCAGGGTGGCCAGCACCTGGTCAGTGGTGACGGTTGCCCCGATGGTGGTGTTGACGGTTTCCACCCTGCCGCCGGAATTCCAAACCAGAATTGCCGACTGCGCGGCGCGAACGCTGCCGGTTGCGCTAATATTGGCAACCAAGGTGCCGCGCGCCGCCGGGACGGTCTGGTAGGTTACGCGGCTGGCTGTCACGGATTGAATGATCCAGACGGATGCCACGGCGACCACCAGCACAATGACTGCGGCGATAACCTGGGTTTTCCTTTCAAGTTTTGTGAAACTTGCTAAATTCATGCGCGTCCTCCGAGAAAAATGCATCGTGATAAGCATAATCGGGAAATGTGTAGAAGTTGTGTAGAAATTCACGCGAGATGTGGAATTGTGAAATGATTCCCCTGAAAAAACTGCGGGCGAACGCTATAAATGCGGCGCGTGCCACCTTTTGATTATTTCCGCAAAGGGCGGCTGGATTTTTTTGCCCTGAAAGGGATACCAACCCAATTCTGCGCGGACGGCCTGTTCTTTGAATTCGCTCGCTCCCCAAATCAATGACGCGCCGAAAACTCCCAGTAGCGCCGAACCCCAGTTGGATTGGATAAACAATGAAGCGCCGATGACCAGCGCCCCCAGCGCGATTACATACGGCCACCACAGCAGGCCAAAAAAACGTTCGCCGCGGATCACCCAGAAAAAGCCCAGGCCAATCACGAAGAGAGTTGTCACCCCAAGCAGCAGACCAAACCAGTTCATCGCGCCGCCTCGAGGATGGCGCTGATTTCCTCAGTAGAAAGCGGCCGGCCGAGGGGCTCACGCTCAAGCCAGCGCATCATCGTCGCCGCCGGGTGCTCGCTCAGGATGCGCGCATGGCGCGGGTTGGCGGGATTGGCCGGGGCGCGGCCTGTGATGACTCGTTTTTGCTGTCGGTTAATCTCGACCGCATCCCACAGGGTGGTCATGCCCAAAATCCCGAGCGCGGCCGAGATGGCCGGGGTTGAGGAAACGAGCGCGCTGATCTCCAGAATCAGCCCACAAACGGCGAAACCGACTGCGGGGAGTCGAATCGAAACGGCCCGGGGCTCGATCCATCTGACAGCGACGTGTCCCAGCCAGACGCCCAGAAACGTTGTCACCGCGCAAACCATCCCGATCGTATTCATGGGCGGAATTATACATGCTTCCAAAGAAAGACCTGGCGATATTTTATGGCGGGATGAGTTGAGTAGGTTATAATTTTGACATGCAATCAAATCCATACGGGCAGACGCTGGCATGAATATCGATTTTGAGCGCTTATTTACGCCCAAAGTTTTGGCTGGAGCGTTCGGCGTGACTGTTTTGCTGCTGATTCTGACTTTTGTTTGGATTGATTGGACTGCGCCGCCCGCCCCGGATGCGGCCGGGCTGGTGGCGGTCGAGACGGTTATTCCGGCGCCCATCTCCACGGAACAGCCGGGCGCCACGCCCACTTATGATCCGTATGCCCCCACGCCGACGCCCACGGCGGCTCCCGGCCAGTTCAGGCTTGGGGTGTATGTGCAAATTTCTGGGACGCAGGGCGAGGGTTTGCGCATTCGCTCCCAGCCGGGGTTGACTGGTGAACAATTATTTTTAGGCTTTGATACTGAAGTCTATACGGTGATCGATGGCCCACGCGATATTGACGGCTACACCTGGTATAACCTGGCTGCGATCAACGACCAGACGCGCATCGGCTGGGCGGCTTCCAATTTTTTGACTTTAATTCCAAAACCATAAAGGGAAACTATGCTCTCTGAACGCCCGAACGGTATTACCGCCAACCGGCCCGCGCTGGAAATGACCATCACTTGGGCTGACGGCCACACCAGCCTGTATCCATTTTCCCTGCTGAGAGCGGCCTGTCCCTGCGCCCAATGCCGGGGCGGACATGAAAATATGAAGTCCGAGCCCGATGACGAGGTGTTCAACTTGATGTTGGATGATTCCCCCGCCACCCGGCTGGTGACTGTCAAACCGACGGGTTCGTACGCCATCACCATCGTCTGGGATGATGGGCATGATTACGGGATTTATAACTGGCACTATCTGCGGGCGCTCTGTCCCTGCCCGATCTGCAGAACGAAAAAATAGCGTCGACTTTTATAAAAAGGCTCCGGGTGATGATCACCTGGAGCCTTTTGCTTATGGAGTGGGCGTGCTGGATAGCGCGCGCGTGGCGGTCGGTTTGGGCGTTTTGGATGGGACGCGCGTAGCTGGCAGGGTTGGCGTAAACGTCACTGTCGGCGACGGCGTGGGGGAATGGATTTCTTCCAGGCGCAGCTGGGCTTTTTGGCGCATTTCGTCGGTGGTGACATCTACCGGCAGGGACAGGATTTCGCTCCAGTCGCGGAAGGCTGCCTCGGGTTGGTTCAATTGATCCAGCGACAGGGCGCGGACGTAGACGAAACGCGCGCGTTCCTGGTCGTTTGTGATCAATCCTTCCACTTTGATGATGGCAATGTAAGAGTTGTTGTACTCACCCTTGCCCATGTAGGCTTTCGCCACGCCTTCGCCAGCGTCAAACGATTCGGGGTTCAGGCGCAGCGCAGTCTGGAAGTTGGTCAGGGCGTTGTCGCTGTCATTTTGGGCCAGGGCAGTTTGTCCGAGCCAGAAGTAGCTATCGGGGTTGACCGGGTCGAGCCGGACGGCTTGCTGTAAATTTTTCAGGGCGGTTTCATAATCGCCGCGATGATAATAGGCGGAGCCCAGCACCGCAAAAGCTTCGGCGTTGTCCGGCTGATACTTGAGATAGGTTTCGAAGACATCCACGGCCTGGTCGATTTGATCATTGGCCTGATATGCCATGCCCAGCACCAAATATCCGTCCAGCATGGTGATATCCATCTGGTTGGCGCGCTTGGCCGATTCGAGGGCGGCTTCATTTTCTCCCTGTGCCAGTTCCAACCGGGCCAGGTTTAGCTCTACCAGCGGCGAATCGCTCAGGTTGGAGGTTTGTAACAGGTCGGCCTGGGCGGTTTTCAGGTCTTTTTTGGCAAGATAATACAGGCCGCGTTCCATGTAGGCTTCAGCGTAGTTGGGATCCAGTTTAATGGCCCGATCCAGATCGGCGCTAACATCCTGATTGGGGTTTATGGCCAGCGTGGCGCGCGCCCGTCCAAGATAGGATGGCGCAAAATTTGCATTGGTGGTGATTGCCAGCTGGTAATAATTGAGGGCTTCCTGGTATTTCCCGCTCAAGCGGTTGGCCTCGCCGATAAAATACAGCGCGTCCACCGAGCCGGGCTGGGCGGTGGCAACCTGCGCCATCATCAGCCCCACGGTATCCCATTGACTTTTGTTGTAGGCGCGCATCGCGCCGTTGTAACTATCGCCCGCCGCCTCGCCGTGCGGAGTGGCGGCGTAGATTGGGGTAGGAGTGTAGGGCGTGGATAGCAATTCTGCCAGCGGACGGATGGTGGACTGGACTGCGCCCACCTGGTTGCTGTTGGTGGCATATGGCGTCACGGTTGGACGGGAAGTTCCCAGCGCCTCGCGCGTGGCGACCGGACGTTTGGAGATCAAAACTCCCAGCCCGATGAAGGCTCCAATCAGGACCACCGCTCCCAGCCCCAGCGCTGCTCCCAGGCGAAACGCCGAATTGCTGGTCATCTTCTTCAGCCCGGTGGGTTTGTCTTTCTCTTCGGTCAGCTGCAGTTTTGATTCCCAGGGACGGGGATGATTCAGCGGGAACGGCTGAATGGAATCGTCCGGAGCCAGGGCGCCCATCAAAATCAGCCCGCGCCGCGCCGCCGCATGCGTTGGATCCAGCTTGAAAGCCGTTTGCAGGCAGTACAGGCGCTCTTTTTGCGTTTCCATTGCCGCACTCAGCCAGACCCAATAATCCGGGTTTTGCTGGTCGGTGCGGATTAAATTGGTCAGGATTGTGCGCGCCTGCGCGAATTGTTCCTGACGAATAGACTCCATGGCTTGCTGGAGCATGGTTTCTTCTGGGGACGGTTCGGGCGAGAGTATCTCTGGGGACATATACTGAGTTTAGCACAGCCCTGCAGGGCGGGCAAGCACTTTGAGCCTGGCCCGAGCGGATTAAAGCGTGAGTTGCGCGGGGAAATTGCAGAAATCAAGCAGCCAAATATTCGGACTTTTATTAACCAATTTGAAGGTTGCGCGGAATTAAAAATACTCTATAATACCGATACTTTTATTCTTTTCACATGGAGGCCATAATATGACACCACAACCCACCCTGAAGGAACGTTGGAATTACTGGTTCGACAATTATATGTCACGCGGCACGCTGGCCCTAATCGGCGGCCTGGCCGTTATCTCGTTGGTTATCATTTTCCTGGCGGCTGCCGTTATCAGCCTGGGCGGCGTTGCGCTCGCTCCGGAAGGCGCCAGCGAACCCATGACTTTTGTGGAAGCAGCCTGGGAAGGTTTGATGCGCACCATGGATGCCGGAACCATGGGCGGCGACGCAGGCTGGGGCTTCCGTCTGCCCATGTTTTTTGTGACTCTCGGCGGCGTCTTCATCATCAGCGCCTTAATCGGCGTGCTGACAACCGCAGTGGAAGGAAAAATTGAGGACTTGCGTAAAGGCCGCTCGCGCGTACTCGAATCCAACCATACTGTAATTTTGGGCTGGTCGCCCCAAATCTTTACCATCATCCCTGAGATTGTAGCCGCCAACGAAAACCAGAAAAACGGCATTATCGCCATTCTGTCAGACAAAGACAAGCTGGAGATGGAAGAAGAAATCCGTGGACGGGTGGGTTCAACCGGGAAAACGACCGTCATCTGCCGTTCCGGCGCCCCCATCGACCCGACTGAACTGGAAATCATCAGCCCACACACCGCGCGCTCCATCATCATCCTGCCGCCCGAAGACAGTGACCCCGATTCTTACGTCATCAAGACGGCGCTCGCCATTACCAACAGCCCCAATCGCCGCCCCGAACCTTATCACATCGTCACCCAAATCCAGGATGCGCGCAATCTGGATGTGATCAAAATGATCGGCGCCAAAGACGATATTCATGCCGTGCTGACCGGTGAAGTCATTGCGCGCGTCACCGCCCAAACCAGCCGCCAACCCGGCCTTTCGATGGTCTACACCGAACTGCTCAACTTCGGCGGCGACGAAATCTACTTCAAAGAAGAACCCTCGCTCTCCGGGAAAACCTTCGGAGACTCACTCGGCGCTTACGCCGACTCTGCCATCATTGGCATTCAGCAAGCTGACGGCGTCATCAGGCTCAACCCGCCGATGGACACGCGCATCGCCCCCGGCGATAAAATCATTGCCGTCTCGGCAGATGACGACACCATCAAACTCTCCGGGCTGACCAACCCGCCCGTGCAAACCAACCTGTTGCACAGCGGCACCCAGCGTGCAGCCGCCCAGCCCGAAAAAGGCCTGCTGATCGGCTGGAACGAATCAGCCGCCACCATCATCCGCGAATTGGATAATTACGTCGCAAAGGGCTCAACCGTCACCATCGTGGCCGATCAAGCCTACGAAGCGGATGTCAAGCAGTCCTCCAAACAAAAAAATCAAAAAACCATCTTCCGCGGCGGCGATACCACCGACCGGGCCTTGCTCAATGATCTCAATGTCGCTGATTACGACCACGTCATCGTGTTGGCCGACACAAACATCGAAATCCAGGCCGCCGATGCCCGCACCCTGATCACGCTGCTGCATCTGCGCGACATCGCCGAAAAAGACGAAACGCCCTTCTCCATCGTCAGCGAAATGCTCGACCTGCGCAACCGAGACCTGGCCGAAGTCACCAAAGTGGATGACTTCATCGTCAGCGACCACCTGATCAGCCTGATGATGTCACAACTCTCTGAAAATGGGAATTTGGACGACGTTTTCACTGACTTGTTCGACCCGGAAGGTTCGGAGCTCTATCTCAAGCCGGTGGCCGACTATGTGGAAATCGGAACACCTGTCAACTTTTATACCGTTGTTGAAGCGGCCCGCCGCCGCGGTGAGGTGGCGATTGGCTACCGCATCGTCAGCGAACTGCACGATGCCGAAAAATCCTACGGCGTGCGCACCAACCCGAAAAAATCTGACGAAGTCGTCTTTGCCCCGGCAGACAAGATCATTGTCCTGGCTGAAGACTAAAACTGATCCCGTGAATCGAGCTGGCTCGTTGCGCTGATTAAGCCGCTCGATTCGTTCATCGAGCTGGCTCGATTCGCTGATTAAGCCGCTTGATTCGTTCGTCGAGCTGGCTCGATTCGTTCGTCGAGCTGGCTCGATTTGTCTGTCAAGCTGGCTCGATTCGCCCGTTGTAAAGCAGGTTTCTTTGAAATCTTCGCCAATCACTGAGTTGCCGAAATACCCTTTTCGGTTGAAACATCCGCTGGCCGATCTGCGCGAATTGTATGACGAGTTCGACGCGCCCATCAGCGCCGTGGATTGCGGCCAAAAGTGCGCGCCGCACAACCCAAACGGCAAACCGTTCTGCTGCGATATCTGTCACGCTGTCCCGGCGGCTTACCGCCAGGAATGGAGTTTTCTGCAAAGCCAGACCAATCTCTGGCAGGCCTGGCGCGGCGACGAATGCGCCTCCGCCGGAGTGGACGAGTTCGGCAAGTTGCAGTCCGAAACGCCTGAGGACATGATCCTGCTGGCCTGCCTGGGCCCGGCGCAATGCCAGCGCTCATTCCGCGCCCTGAGCTGTCGACAGTTCCCGTTTTTTCCTTATGTCACCAGCGATTACCGTTTCCTTGGGCTGGCCTGTGACTGGGAGTTTGAAAACACCTGCTGGGTGATCAGCAACCTGGGACAGGTGAGCGCCGCCTACCGCGCGCAGTTCGTGGAAACCCATGATCGTCTGTTTGCGTTTTCGCAGGAAGCCTTCGAGAGTTACTACAATCACTCTGAACGTCTGCGCGAGCATTTCTCAGCTTTACACCGCCGCGCTCCAATTTTGCACCGCAACGGAGGCTGCTACCTGCTCAGTCCGGGCAGCGAGCGGCTGACAAAAATTGCGCCAGAAGAAATGGCGCAATTCGGGCCGTACAAGTTGGGCTGACCAAATCTGAGCTTGAGCATCTCTCCCGAAAACCTTTTTGCCGCGGATTTCGCGGAAGACTACTGCAAAAACCTTTTTAACCACAAAGTAGCACGAAGGAAAATCAGGTTTTTTGGCGAGAAGCATCGGAAACCCGAAAGGCCCCTTTAATATTCTTGGCGGTAAGCTTTTGACCTTTTTGACAGTAGCGTCATTCCCGGCGTGTTGCTTACAACTCAAAAATGCTGATGCTTTCGATGTGAAACGTCTGCGGAAAAAGATCGAAGGGGGTGACCTGTTTCAGCCGGTAGCCGCCCGCCATCAGCCGGGCCGCGTCCCGCGCCAGCGTGGATGGGTCACAGGAGACGTACGCCAGTGTTTCCGGTTTGAGCTTCAGCAGCGCATCCAGCACGGCAACATCCAGCCCGGCGCGCGGCGGATCGACGATCACCACGTCCGCGTAGGTGGTCAGCGCGGGCAAAATCTCTTCCGCCAGGCCTTCGTACAATTCCACGTTGCCGAACTCGTCCAGATTAGTCACAAAATCTTCGCAGGAGGATGGCGCGAATTCAACCGCGATCACTTTGGCGACCCTGGATGCAAAAAAAGCGCTGAATAAACCCGCCCCGCAGTACAGATCCAGCAAAGTGCTGGTGGCTGAGACGGGTAAATTCTCCAGCAAATGGGTGACCATTTGCGCGGCCATGGGCGTGTTGACCTGGAAAAACGAGGCGGCGGATACTTTGAACGGGCGATCGAGCACGCTGATGACGGTATGCCCATCCCCGGCCATGATCACGGCGTCATCTTCCGTCAGGTGCACGACGGAGATGTCGGTTTCGATTTCCATTTCGGGCGGGGCCAACTCGTCCGATTCGAGGATCAGCATCAAATCGTCATTCATCCCGGCGCGCAGCGAAACCCGTTCCACTGGCGATTCAGGCTCGAATTCGAGAGTCGGCCAGAGCGTGTTGAGCGCGGTTTCGGGCAGGAAACATTCGTTAATCGGGATGACGGTTTCGGGGTAGCCGGTGGAGATAAAGCCCAATTTCCCGGTTTCGTCCAAATGGAATTGAACATGATTCCGATAATTCCATTCGTTGGGCGAGGCCAGCATGTCCCGCACTGGCGGGTTTTGGATTTTTCCGATGCGGCCGAGCTGGTCGCGCAAAATGTCCGTTTTGATTTTGAGCTGGGCGGCATACGGCAAGTGTTGATAGTGACAGCCGCCGCAGATGCCAAAATGCTGGCAGCGCGGAGGGATGCGCTCTGGCGAGGGCGTCAGCACCTCGACCAGCACGGCGCGCGCGAAGTTTTTGCGCTCATGCACAATGCGCGCGCGGACGGTTTCGCCGGGCAGGCAAAAGGGGATGAACACGGCGCGGCCGTCGCTTAATCGGCCCATGGCTTCGCCGCCATAGGTGAGGGTGGTCAGGGTGATTTCTACAATTTTTTCCATGGAAAATTATCAGGGACGGGGTTGGCCCGTCCCTGCCTTTTTTGCTGAATTTGGAGACCTGGCGGGTTACTTGCCGAGGTTCTTTTGCATCGAGCGCTTCACAATCGCGCGGTAGACTTTTTCCAGCCGCCGCATGATTTCGCCCGAGTTGGGATCCTGGGCGCCCTGCTGTTCGACCTGCTGCATGAGTGAGGCCAGCATGCCGGTCAGTTCATCGGTCAGTTCGTTGGCGTGAGCTTGCAGGGCTTTTTCAAGCTCGGCATCGCTCCCGGCGGCATCCACCAGTTCGTTGACCAGCTCCAGTTCGGGCGGAGTGCTGGCCTGCTGCAAGACCGCCACAATCTGCTGCAGTTTTTGCATGCGGGCGGCGTCGTTTTTCTGCTGAGCATCGCGCAGCTTGGTTTCCAAAACCTGCACGACGGCTTCGTTTTGGAAGTTTTCCATGTTTTGGATGGTGGCCTGAGCAATATCGGGCGCCGACAGCAGGGATTCGATCATGGCGTCGGCCTGTTTGAGCTGTTCTTCGAGGGCCTTATCCAGCTGGTTGGTGAATTCGAGGATCTTTTCGCGCAGTTCTTCCAGCTTTTTGCGCTCGTCACCGGATGCCTTGTCAATTTGGCCGGTCAGGATTTGGAAGAAGTTGTAATCCAGGCCGTTGCGCGTCAGGCTGACCAGAGCCTGTACGCGCGCTTCGGAAGGAGCGGCGATCAGTAATTCGAGCAGTTTTTCGCGCGTCAAACCCTTCCCGACCTCTTGCAGCGATTTGACCGCGGCTTCCAGTTCGCCCATTTGGGCCTGGAGTTTGCGGCCATATTCTGAGTTTGCCAGCAACTCTTCCTGTAACACGCCCATCGCCTGGGCGGTCTGCTGCTGACCGGAAGCAACCGCGGCATCCGCCAGGCGGTTGAAAATGGCAAAGAAGGCCTCGTCCAGTTGGGCGGCTTCTTCCTTGATGAGGGCGGTGCGCACATCTGGGGATGCGGCCTGCAAGAGACGTTGAATCAGGCTGAGACGTTTCTGCTGTTCGTCGAGCATTTCCTTGGTGACGCCGTCTTTTTCCAGAATTTTCTCGATCATGCTCTGCAGGGTCAGGAAACTCTGCGAGCGCAGCAGGTAGCCTTTGCGCTTTTCGGCGGGCAGGCGGTTCATGACCTGCGAGATGAGCGGGCCAACCAGTTTTTCCTGCTCGTTGACGGGCAGCCCCAATTCAGCCGGGAAATGGGTCAGCAGGAGCTCTTTGTCGTTGTCGTGATAGACGATGGGGGTTGCCAGCGGGCCTTCAAATCCGCAGTGCGGGCAGCGCGCATAGTTGGAGACGCGCCCGAGCAGGCGCTGTTTGGCGGCAGGGTCGGCGGTGACATCAAACAGCTGTTCAACCTGGGCAGGGATCATCTGGCGACAGCGCGGGCAGGAAATCTGGGTTTGCGGCATGAGATTTATATTCCGATTTCTGGTTCTGATTTTTGAATTTGAAGGCAACACGTCTGACGGTTGCCGGTTTTCCGAATTACAAGGGGATATTTTACCCCGAAAGTTTATCTTGGCAGAGAGAAGCAAATCCGCGCGCCGGAGCCGTGCTGCGGGTCAATCCAGACGCGGCCGCCGTGCGCCTCGACGATGGCGCGCGCCAGGTACAGCCCCAGTCCGGCGCCCTTGGTTTTGCGGACGGCAGTATCGGAGCGGTAGAACCTGTCAAAGATATGCGGCATGTCGTGCGGATCAATGCCGGGGCCTTCATCGCTGACGGTGATGATGACTTGTTCGGGGCGGATGTCGCCGCTGATGCGGATTTCGCCTTTGGGGGCGTATTTGATGGCGTTGGAGATCAGGTTCGAAAGGACTTGCTCGATACGAGTTTCGTCGCCCAAAATAACGGGGAAGCTTTCGGGGAAGTCCGTTTTCAGCGTGTGCTTTTTGGTCTGGGTTTGGAAGCGTTCAGCGAGGCGTTGGGAGAGGACCGGCAGGGAAATATCCGTCTGCTTGAGGGTCAAGCCACCGGCTTGCAGGCGCGAAGCGTCCAGTAAGTCTTCGATCATGTGCGTCAGGCGGTCAGCTTCATCTTCAATGACAGCCAGGCTGTCCTGGATGACGTGCCGGTCCCAGCGGGCGTCGTCACGCCGCAGGGTGGAAGCGTAACCCTTGATCAGCGCGACCGGGGTTTTGAGTTCGTGGCTGACGATGGAAATAAAGGTGGCTTTCATCTCGTCGGCGTTGCGGAAGTGGGTGATGTCGCGCACGGTGACGATGATGTTGCGCACCTGTCCATCGGGGGTGAGCAGCGGGGCATAGGTGATGCCGACCGGCACATTGGGCGGCTCGGGGCGTTTGAGATCCCCTTCGACATACAGATGCGCGTTGGTGGTGAGCGGCCAGCCTTTGGCCTCGGCTTCTTCGAGGGTCAGGCCATCTGGTTTGCGGGCCCAGTGAATGACTTCGTCATGCTGTTGGCCGCGAATCTCCTCGTCACTTTTGCCATAGATGCGCTCAAAGGCGTCGTTGACGCGTTCAATGCTGTGATCGGCGTTCAGGATCAAAATGCCGTCGGCGGCGCTGTCGATCAGGGCGTCGAGACGTTGTTTTTCGATGATGACCTGGCTGTAGAGCCGCGCATTGAAAACCGCGATGGCGGCCTGATCTGCAAAGGATTGTAAAAGCTGTTTGTCGTTGACGGAAAACAAATCGGGATAGGAACGAAAGATGAAAATAACCCCGATCACCTGTCCGTGCGTCACCAGCGGAATGGCGGTACCGTTAAGCAGGCCCTGGCTGGCGGTGTAGGTCAGATCTTTCAGCATGCGGTTGAGTTCATCCACATCCAGTTCGGCGACATGCTCCTCGGCCAGAAGCGGCTCAAGGTAGCGCAAAAATGCCGCCGGAATACCGTGTCCCGCGGCAACCCGCCAGGAATTGGCGTCTTTCAGCGCAATCAGCCCGGCCTGCCCCGCCAGCATTTCGATCGAGATGCGTAAAATCCGCTTCAACACCTTTTGCAGGTCAAGTTCCTGGGTGATGGTGCGGGTTATTTCGAGCAGGTAGTCGCGTTGTCGAACACGAAAATCAGGCAGCATATTTTTACTCTGGTTGGCCGGGCGTGGAGTGCAGTACCATGCTGTATTTTATCATCGGGCGGTGCTCAAAGTGTAAGAGCGGCATTGGAGGTTGGTTAATGGGCTGTTGAAGCCGGTTCGCGAGGGCGGGATGGCAGGCCTGCTTTATAATGGATACAGACAGAAGAGATTTTCAAACAAAAAGGCGGCTTATTTTGGAAACAGAAGTTGAACAACCGTGGGATGTGATCGTGATCGGCGGTGGCCCGGCCGGATATTTTGCGGCCATCCGCTGCGCTGAAATTGCCCAGGAAGCCGGGCGGCCCGTGCGCGTGCTGATTGTTGAACGGGCGCGCCGTCCATTGGGCAAAGTCATCATTTCGGGCGGCGAGCGCTGCAATGTGACGCACGCCTGCTTTGAACCGGCCAAACTCGTCAGCTATTATCCGCGCGGCGCGGCGGCTTTGCGCGGCCCATTCAGCCGCTTTCAGCCGCGTGACACCGTCGATTGGTTTGCCAAACGCGGCGTGGTGCTGAAAACCGAAGCGGACGGGCGCATGTTCCCCATCACCAATCACTCAAAAACCATTGTGGATTGTCTGGAAGAAGCTGCCCGGCAGGCGGGCGTCGTCGTTTGGACTCAAACCGGCCTGTTGGACTGTCAGCGTATCCCCGAGGCTGCAGATCAGTCGCCCCGTTTCCGCATCCAGCTGCGACGGGATGTGCTCGACTGTGAGCAGGTTCACTCCGCCCGCTCGGTGCTGTTTGCCAGCGGCAGCGAATCTTTCTGCCACAGCCTGATCGCCCGGCTTGGACATACCATCGAGCCGCCGGTGCCGTCCCTGTTCACCTTCAAAATCACCGACACGCGGCTGGCCGATCTGGCGGGATTATCCGTCCCCAATGCCAGCCTGCGCCTGCTGGCGGATTCAGCCAGCGAAAAGGTGTCCATCCCGCCCCAGCAAGGTCCGCTGCTGATTACGCACTGGGGACTGAGCGGCCCGGCCACGCTGAAGCTTTCGGCCTGGGGCGCGCGCTGGTTGTTTGAGTGCAATTATCAGGCCGGGCTGCTGGTCAACTGGCTGCATCCGCTTTCGACCGAAAAAGTGCTGGAAGAGTTGCAAAGCTACCGGATTTTGCCCGAAAACAATCGCAAAAAGCCCGGCGCGCACGCGCTGTTTGCGCAAATCCCCATTCGCCTGTGGAAGCGGCTGACCGAAGCGGCGGGTATCTCCGAAACCCAAAACTGGGCGGATGTCTCGAAGATCGCCCAACGCCGCCTGGCCGAAGAACTGACCGCGGGCTGCTATGCCATCGAGGGCAAAGGCATCTTCAAGGATGAATTTGTGACATGCGGCGGCGTCAACCTGGATGAAGTTAATTTCAAGACCATGCAGAGCCGTCTTGTTCCCGGCCTGTTCTTTGCCGGGGAAGTGCTCGATATCGACGGTTTGACTGGCGGCTTCAACTTCCAAAATGCCTGGACAACCGGCTGGCTGGCGGGTGAAGCGCTGGGAGCCTGAATAAAAAGACGCCGTTCGCTTTTTCGGGAACGGCGTCTTTTTTGTTTACTTTAAGAATTCCTTCTCAGCCAGCGTCAGCGCTTCTTCGAAGATTTCAAGGCCGTGATTGATCTCGTCCTTGTTGATGCTCAGCGGCGGCGCGATGCGGATGACGCTCTTGGCGCAGCCCAACAGCAGCAGTCCGCGCTCGAAGGCATGGTGGACAAGGCTGTCGCGCAGTTCGGGGGCGGGTTCCTTGCTTTCCTTGTTGCTGACAAATTCCACACCAATCATCAGGCCCATGCCGCGCACTTCGCCAATCGACGGGTGGCGGGCGGCCATTTCGGCCAGCGCATCCTGGGTGTATTCGCCCACTTCCGCCGCGTTTTTCATATATTCGCGCTCGATCAGTTCAATCGTCTTGATGGCTGCCACGCACGAAAGCGGATTTCCGCCGTAGGTGTTGCCGTGTGCGCCGCGACTCCAATCCATCACAGTGCGCCGCGCCACGCACGCGCCCAGCGGAATTCCACTGGCGATGCCCTTGGCGGTTGTGAAAATGTCAGGCTCCACGCCAAAGTTCTCGATCGCCCACCACTTGCCGGTGCGTCCCATGCCGCTTTGGACCTCGTCCGCAATCAGCAGGATGCCGTACTTATCGCACATTTTCCGCAGCGCCGGGAAGAATCCCGCCGACGGGACGATGTAGCCACCCTCGCCCTGAATCGGTTCCACCAGGATCCCGGCCACTTCATCCGCTGGAACAATTTGACGGAAAATCTGTTCCTCGATGTAGCGCACCACGGTTTCGCCGTAGTCTTCGCCAAATTTACGTTCCAAAATTGGCCGATAAGGATTGGGGAAAGGCGCATGGACCACGCCATTCATCAATGGGTAAAAGCCGCTGTGATACATGGCCTTGCTGGCTGTCATGGTCACCGCGCCCATCGTCCGGCCATGGAAAGCTCCGGTAAAACCGATGAAATTAGTTCGTCCGGTATGATAACGGGCCAGCTTGAGAGCCGTTTCCACAGATTCCGTCCCGGAATTGGTCAAAAAGGAAACCGCCGCTTCATGCATCGGGGCAATTTCATCCAGCTTTTCAGCCAATTCGATCATGCTGACGTGGTAGAAGTCGGACGAGATGTGCAGAAACTTCTCGGCCTGCTCCTGGATGGCCTTAACCACTTCGGGGTGGGCATGACCGGTGGAATTAACGGCAATCCCGGCCATAAAATCGAGAAATTTATTGCCGTCCACATCCCACAACCAGGATCCTTTGCCATAGTCCATGGCAAAAGGATAATCGCGCGGATAGGACGGGGATATAACTGACGAGTCGCGCTTGATCAGCGCGCGGGCCTTGGGCCCCGGTAACTTCATCGGTTCCATAGGGTGGCTCCTTTTAGTGAAACTGGTAGGTTAGACAGTTGAAAGATTGGGAGTCGGAAGCTTTGTGCTTCCAACCAACAATCAAAAACAAACAAATCAAATAATGGGGAGAAAGAATGACAGTGTTGCGTAAATCGTCAATCAAAAATCCATGTGACTCCCCAAAATGAGATATTCCGGCCTGGGGGAGGCAGGCGCTTCGTCAGTTGTCGGGTAAAAGTCCCAGGGCCAGGGCGCCCATCAACCCGGAATTGTCGCCCAACGCGGCGTTTGCAATCACCAAACCCTGTATATATGATTTATCCATCACGTTTTGTTCCAGCGATTCTTTGATCGAATCGAGCAGAAAATTTCCGCTGAATGAGACCCCGCCGCCGAAAATCACCACGGACGGGTTAAACAGGTGCACAAAAATTGCCAGCGCCTCACCGATATATTTCCCGGCGCGCGCCAGGGCCTGGATGGAGAGCGCATCGCCTTGAGCGGCGGCCTCGGAGATCTCCCGTGCCGTCAGTTTTTCTTTGCCCTTCAGCGTGGATTCGACGCCGCTGGAAATTTGTTCCTGCACGAAACGCGCAATTGCCGGGCCCGCCGCCAGCGTCTCAAGATGTCCGCGCTGCCCACAGCTGCATATCGGTCCATCGGGCAGCACCGTGATGTGACCAACTTCTGCCGCCAATCCGTGCGCGCCGAGCAGCAAATGACCATCGCTGATGACGCCGCCGCCAATCCCGGTGCTGATGGTCAGATACAGCACGTGCTGATGTCCCTGCCCGGCGCCAAAGCGCCATTCGCCCAGCGCCGCCAGGTTGGCATCGTTGCCAATCCGGGTTTTGACGCCAAAACGTTTTTCCAACTCCGGCCCAATCGCAAAATTCTCCCAGCCCGGAATATTCGGCGCGGAAGCGATCACCCCGGTTTCCGGGTCGAGCGGCCCGGGAGAAGCGACCACAATCTTTTCGACCGACTCATGTTCCGGCCAGACTGATTGAATCAGCGCGCACATCCGCTCAAAAGCGGTGCCCTCGCCTTGCGTTGGCGTGCGGCGCACTTCGAGCGGCTCAATACTGCCCCGTCGGTAAACTCCGGCGCGGATTTGCGTTCCGCCAATGTCAATAGCAATAATAATGGACATGGCTGTAATTATATCCGTAAAGCCCCCGCTTGAAATGTGACGAAACGCACGTTCTCGCCAGATTTTTAGCGTTGACGGATGGTTTGAACACTGCTATTATCATCTTGTGAGAAAAAAATTCCGCCCGACTGCCACATTAAAACGCGAAATGTCCACCTGGCTGCGCTGGTTGGTACCAGGGCTGGGTGTCAAACGTTGGTTTGGCATCCTGCTGGCCGGGGTCACCTTGCTTGGTGTGGGCGTGGCTTATTTCTTGTTGGATATTTACCGGACAACGCCCGGAGAAGATCTCCTGCCCGTTTTGAATGTCGCCACCCTGCGCTTTTTCCCACGCCCGGTGCGAGTGATTATTTTTATCGCGCTGGGGCTTGGTCTCGTTATTTGGGGCTTTTGGGGATTGAATCGCGCGCTGCTAAACCCATTCCTGCGTAAAGACCGTCATCTGGTCGATCAGATTGCAGAATTCCGCCGCCTCGAGCGTGGCTCGCGGGTGGTGGTGATGGGCGGCGGGCATGGACAAGCCACCCTGCTGCGTGGACTAAAAACCCATACCTATAATCTCACGGCCATCGTTACCGTGGCGGATGACGGCGGCTCGTCTGGCCGGTTGCGCCAGAGCCTTGGCATTTTACCGCCCGGCGACATCCGCAACTGTCTGGCGGCGCTTTCCAACGACGAGGCTTTACTGGCGCAGTTGTTTCAGTACCGTTTCAACAACGATACCGGCCTGGACGGACACTCTTTCGGCAACCTGTTCATCTCAGCCCTGGCCGATGTGACCGGCAGCTTTGAAGAAGCGGTGGCCGAATCAGGGCGGGTGCTTTCGGTGCACGGTCGGGTGCTTCCAGCCACTTTACACAATATCAAGCTCGTCGCGGATGTCCAACTTCCTAACACGATGAACCAGATCCGGGTGGAAGGGGAAAGCAGTATCCCCGAAATGCCAGGACGGGTTCGCCGCGTCTATCTTGAGCCGAATAATCCACCGGCATTTCCGCCCGTGATTCAAGCCATCCTGGCGGCGGATTTGATTGTGGTTGGCCCGGGAAGTCTGTACACCAGCATCCTGCCCAACCTGCTGGTGCCCGACCTGCTGGCGGCGCTGCGTTCCAGCCGGGCGTTGAAGGTTTATGTGGTCAACATTGCCACGCAGCCCGGCGAAACCAGTGATTACGGAGTCAGTGAACATATTTCGGTGTTGGCTGATCATATCGACGAGGCCGTTTTTGATATTATTGTTTGCAATAATCGCCACGATGGAATATTACCAAAAGGAGTAGAATGGGTTAAGATAGACGAACAGGCCGCCACGCACCCTGTTTACAGCGCGGATTTGCTGGATGTCGAACACCCCTGGCGGCATGATTCGGAAAAACTCGCCAAAGTGCTCATGGATTTGTTATATGAACGTACGGGGCCTTTGATCGATTAATGTTGATATCTTTGCGCAGTCATTTGCGTTTTTGAAGCGGAAAAGATATATTGTGGTAGAATATCCAGTTGTGCAAAAATTCACAATCATAAACCTAAGGAGGTTTAATCATGACAATCAAAGTTGGTATTAACGGTTTTGGCCGCATTGGCCGTCAGGTTCTGAAGGCAATTCGCGATAATTATGCGGATACTTTGGAAGTGGTCGCTTTCAATGATATTGGCGACACGAAAACCATGGCTCATTTGCTCAAGTACGATTCAACCTATGGCCGCTTCAATGGTACCGTCGAAATGGCCGAAGATGGCCTGATGATCGATGGCAAGAAAGTCAAAGTCTTCAAAGAGACCGATCCGGCCGCGATCATGTGGAAGGACCTGGGCATCGACATCGTGATCGAGTCGACCGGCCTGTTCACCATCAAGGAAGACGGCGTCAACAAAAAGGGCAAGACCGTCAAGGGTGCTGTCAATCACATCACTTCGGGCGGCGCCAAGAAGGTCATCATTTCGGCCCCCGCTGAAGGCGAAGACCTGACCGTGGTGTTGGGCGTCAATGAAGACCAATACGATCCGAAGATCCACCATGTGGTTTCGAATGCTTCCTGCACCACGAACTGCCTGGCCCCGGCCGCGAAAGTCGTGCATGATCTGTTCACCATCAAGCGCGCTTTCATGACCACCATTCACTCCTACACCAACGACCAGAAGGTCCTGGACATGCCGCATTCCGACCTGCGCCGCGCCCGCGCCTCCGGTTTGAATATCATCCCGACTACCACCGGCGCTGCCAAGGCCATCTCCCTGGTCATCCCCGATCTGAAGGGCAAGTTCGACGGCTATTCCCTGCGCGTCCCGACCCCGACCGTTTCCGTGGTGGATTTCACTGCCGAGCTCGAAAAAGAGACCACCACCGAAGAACTGCGCCAGGCTTTCCGCGATGCTGCCAAACAGCCGCGCTTCAAGGGCATCCTCGAAGCTGTGGACGAACCCCTGGTCAGCATGGACTTCAAGGGCAGCCCGTACAGCTCCTCAGTTGATCTGCCCTTCACCAGCGTTTTGGGCAAAAGCTCCAGCAATTTTGTCAAAGTTGTCACCTGGTACGATAACGAATGGGGCTACTCCTGCCGCACGGCTGATTTGGCCGCGTTGATGGCGAAGAGCCTCTAATCGGTACACTGGTAAATTGGTAGGTTGGTAGATTGGGAAACCAATTTATTGATTTACCAATTTACTTTTTCCCAACCTACCGAGGAAATCTATGAATAAAAAGACTGTAAAAGATATCGATCTCAAGGGCAAACGCGTCATCATGCGTGTTGATTTCAACGTTCCGATGGATAAGGGCGTTGTGACCGACGACAAGCGCATCAAAGCCGCCCTGCCGACCATCAAATATGTGCTTGAGCAAGGGGCATCTCTGCTGCTGATGAGTCACCTCGGCCGCCCGAAGGGTGGTGTTGATCCCGAATTCAGCCTGAAGGCCGCCGCTGAAGTACTGGCGGGACACCTGGGCATTCCGGTTAAAATGGCTGCCGATTGCGTTGGCCCTGAAGTGGAAGCAATGGCGGCTGCGTTGAAACCCGGCGAAGTCATCATGCTGGAAAACACGCGCTTTCATCCCGAAGAAGAGAAAAACGACCTGGAACTGGCCAAGAAAATGGCCGCGCTGGCGGATATTTACGTCAACGACGCTTTTGGCTCCGCTCATCGCGCCCACTCCTCCACGGAAGGGATTGCCCGTTTCCTGCCCGCCGTCTCCGGCTTTTTAATGGAGCAGGAACTGGAATATCTGGGCCGCGCGATTGCCAACCCGGAACATCCGTATATCGCTATTTTGGGCGGCGCGAAAATCAGCGACAAGATTTTGGTCGTCGAAACCCTGCTTTCCAAGTGCGACAAGCTCATCATCGGCGGCGGGATGGCCAACACTTTCCTGGCAGCCAAGGGCCTGAACATGCAAGACAGCCTGGTGGAGGCTGCTTCACTCGAAACTGCCAAAGCCATCCTGTCACGCGTGGCGGATAAACTCGTCCTGCCGGTCGATGCCGTTATCGCTGACAAATTTGACGCCGAGGCCAATAGCCAGGTCGTGGCGGTGGATGCGATCCCCGCCGGTTGGCGCATGCTGGATGTCGGCCCGAAAACGGTCGAACACTACAAGCAGACTCTCAGCGGCGCAAAACTGATCGTCTGGAATGGCCCGGTGGGCGTCTTTGAAATGCCCAAATTTGCTGAAGGGACTTTTGCCCTGGCCAAATTGCTGGCCGAATCTGGCGCGACCACCGTCATCGGTGGCGGCGACAGCGCCAGCGCCGTCAAAAAGGCGGGCGTTGCCAAGCAGATGACGCATGTCTCGACGGGCGGCGGCGCCTCGCTGGAATTCCTGGAAGGCAAAGAACTCCCCGGTGTTGCAGCGCTGAACAACAAGTAGTATTCCCAAAACAGGTCGGGTAGAGATACCCGTCCTGTTTTTATTTAACTCAGCCTCCGTTTTTTATCCATGCCAGTGCGTTGTGAGAGATGCTATGAATGCCTTCCTTGAACCACCCCGTAAAATCCCGCTCTTCTTGCGGCTGGGAATTTGGATTTCTGAGAAAATCACCGGGCGGATGATGCTCCCGGCGCGCATCCTGGCTTGGTATCCCAAGGCTGCTGTCGGTTCCGCCATTTTGGAGGCGCTGGTGGCGCATGCGGATGGCATGCTGGACAAACGCCTGCTTAAGCTGGTGCGCATATCAGCTTCGTTTGCGGCCGCCTGCCCGTTTTGCATCGACATGAATTCCTTCGAGCATGAGCGCGAGGGCATCAGCGCGGATGAAATGCTCGCCGTGCGCGGACAGGTTGAATTGGAATCTGTCGATTCGCTTTCAGAACGGGAACGGTTGGCTGTGCAATATGCCCGGATGGTGTCCCAGACGCCGCTCAAGTTTTACCCTGAATTCATTGATCGGATGAAAGCCAGTTTCAATGAGCGGGAAATGGTGATTCTTGCGTCAACCGCGGCGCAGGTCAATTATTGGGCGCGACTAATTCAGGCTTTGGGAATTCCGCCAGCGGGTTTTTCAGAATAAGGCCCAATCTTGCCGGTCAATTTCTTGAACCGGGCGGTTCTCACGCGCAGAACGGATAATCGGCATCACAAAAAGAAGTGACAAAGGTCACCATCGGATTGTAAGTGGTTGCACCTATAATCATGAATGGGGCAGTAACTTTTTTTGGCCATGGACGACTTATCTGAAAGAGGCCTTATGTTTCGAAATTTATTTCAAGCAGATTCTGCCCGGCAGGAGGCTTTAGCTGCCGGATATGTGGTTCCTGATCAGACTCGCTGTGTGCAATGCGGGATTTGTACGTTTAACTGCCCGATCAGCATCGATGTGCGTCGCCATGCCTGGCAGGGAAGCCCGGTGCATAACAGTCAGTGCCTGACGTGTGGAGAGTGCGTGAAGCGCTGTCCGCGCGGAGTGCTGCGTTTTGAGCGCACCAACCTGTTCACCACGGAGGCCTGAGATGTCCAATTATGTCATCATCGGCACCGGCGTGGCGGGGTTGGGCGCGGCTGAGGCCATTCGCAAAGCGGATGCTGCTGGCGTCATCACCCTTATCGGCGATGATCCGCAAGGATTTTATTCACGACCTGGGCTGGCCTACTATTTGACCGGTGAAGTCGGGGAAAGTACGCTGTATCCCTACCAACTGCAGGATTACAAGAACCTGAATGCGCGTTTCTTGCGCGGAACCGCCGCTCAGATTTTGCCGCAAGAACACCTGGTGGTTTTGAGTGATGGGAAGCGCATTCCTTATGATCGTTTGCTGATTGCCATCGGCTCGAGCGCAATCCGGCTGAGTGTGCCCGGCGCTGCCCTGGAAGGTGTCGTGAAACTCGATCACATGGAGGATGCCCGCCGTATCGTGGGCATGACCAAACGCGCGCGCACGGCCGTGGTCGTGGGTGGCGGCATCACCGCGCTGGAATTGGCCGAAGGATTGGCGGCGCGGAAAGTGAAAGTGCATTTGCTCATCCGCACCGCGCGCTATTGGAGCAACGTGCTCGACCTGGTGGAATCAGAAATTGTCGAAACGCGGCTGCACGAGGAAAAAATAATCACCCATTATCAAACCGAGTTGGCTGAGATCCTCGGCAAGCGCGGAAAAGTGGCTGGAATCCGGACAACGGGCGGTCAGGAGTTGGCATGCGACCTGCTGGCGTATGGCATTGGGATTCGTCCGCGCCTGAACCTGGCCCAAGAAACCGGCATCACCTGTGACCGTGGCATCCTGGCAGACGAGCATCTGCGTACCAATCTCCCTGATATTTTTACCGCCGGGGACGTGGCCCAGATTTTTGATCCGATTTCGGGCCGCTCGGTGATCGACAGCCTGTGGGGACCCGCCCGGGAACAAGGTCGCGTTGCCGGGCTAAATATGGCCGGTCAGGAAGCTGTCTATACCAAGGCTGTCCCTTTTAACGTGACCCGCCTGGCAGGGCTGACAACGACGATTATCGGCGCCGTCGGTTCGGGGTTGGATGGTGATCCGGTCACCATTGCGCGCGGCGACAGCGAAACCTGGCGCGATATGCCCGACGCCATCATCGCCCAGAGCGGTTTCGATGTCAACCACATGCGCTTGATGGTGGCCAACAAAACCATCGTCGGCGCGATCGTGATGGGTGACCAGAAACTTTCAGCGGCGTTGCAGGCCATCATCCGCGACCGGATTGACATCACGTCCATTCGTGAGCATTTGATCGCCCCGAGCGCCCCGATTGCCGATATTGTGGCACGTTTCTGGGCGCAGGTGCATGCCAGTCGAAATTAAGCATCTTGTGGCTCGTTGACGCAAAATCTGGGGGCGAAATTGCCCACGGTGAGGAGATAACATGCTTCGTGGCAGCAAAGAACTTTTATGGGCATTCGTTGCAGCAATCCTGATTACAGGATTTTACGCTTTTGTCATGGCCATGACGGGGAAAATCCCGGCCGCTGGCGAATTGTTCGGGCACACACTCGGGATTCTGGGCTTTGTGTTGATGATTCTGACCGAAACCGTCTACAGCCTGCGCAAGCGCACACGTTCCGCGCGCTGGGGGAAAATGTCGGAATGGCTCCAATTCCACATTTTTACCGGGCTGGTGGGGCCTTTCATGGTTTTTCTGCACACTTCCTGGAAGTTTAACGGTTTGGCCGGGGCGGTGACTCTTCTGACGGTCATCGTCGTCATCAGTGGCTTCATTGGACGGTATATCTATACGGCCGTGCCGCGCACCGCCGATGGCGCGGAGATTGAATCCGCTGAGTTGGAGCGCCAGATGTTGGAAGCTGACGCGCAACTGCGCGAATGGCTGGCCGCCAAGCCGCAGATTTCGCAAACCCTCCAACAGCGGATCGCTGCCCTGCCCGATGTTTCAGACAGCGGCTTGATGGCCGTTTTGGGGCGCGCTTTGATTGAACGGGAATATAAGGCGCAGTGGAACCGCGAAAAGAAACATCTTGATGCGCGGGCGCGCGCCCAAATGGCTGAAATTGAAAAGCTGGCCGAACGCCGTGATTCACTGCGCCGGCAGGTCTCCTCGCTGGCCATGGCGCGCCGCCTGCTGGCATTGTGGCATACCGTCCATATCCCGATCGGCATGGCACTTTTCACTGCGGCCGTTGTCCACATTGGGGGCGCCTTGTATTACGCAACCTTCTTGAAATAACATCAGCGCCTCCCCGGGGCTCCCGGTTTGGATCATGGGAATCGCCGAATCCATGGGGATGGAAAGCTCGAGGAGCTTTTATGAACAATAATCGTTTGGGTTGCCTGTCTCCATCTGCCATCGTAGCCTCCATCATTACTTTACTGGTTATCGCCGGGATGGCTTTCACCAATGGAAGCGGATTTTTCACTCCCGGCAGACTCAATGCCAGCGCGGGAGAAAATATCGGTGGGGTAACGTCACACGCTCAAATTGGCACTGCTTGCGCCAAATGCCACCCGGCTCCCTGGGAAAGCGTCACCATGGACGAGCGCTGCCTGGTCTGTCACGCTGAAATTTCCGCCCAACTGGCTGATTTGACTTCCATGCATGGCGTGATGATTAAGAATCAGAATATTTCCTGCCGCGCCTGCCATATCGACCATCGCGGCGCCAACGCCGCTTTGACGGATATGCAATCGGGCAGTTTTCCGCACGACAGCACGGGGTATTCGCTTAACTCGCACAAACGCCGCAGCGACGGACAGGTTTTCAGCTGCAATGACTGTCATGGCGAAGACATCACCCGCTTCGACCCGGCCATCTGCAGCACCTGCCACACACAAATGGATAAAGGCTACATGACGGCTCATACCCTGGCTTACGGGACTGCTTGCCGGGATTGTCACGATGGCATCGAAAGCATTGGAAAGGCCTTTGATCACAACCTGGCGCCCTTTAAGCTGGATGGTCAGCACGCCGGGCTGAATTGCACCAAATGCCATCTGACAGTGCAGACCGCCTCCGATTTCAAATCCGCCCCCAGTAACTGCGACGCCTGTCACCTGAAAGACGATACGCATCAGGGTGAATTTGGGAAGGACTGCGCCGTCTGCCATCAAACCACGGGCTGGACTCCATCCACCTTTGACCATAATCTGACAGCTTTCAAACTGGATGGTAAACACACCGCGGCGGAATGCAGCGATTGCCATCTCAACAAGGTTTTCAAAGGCACCGCCACGGCTTGTTTTTCCTGTCACCAGCAGGATGACGAACATCAAGGTAAATACGGGCCGGACTGTGGCGCATGTCACAAGGCTGCCGGTTGGGAACCCGCCACCTTTGACCACAACCTTTCGGCCTTCAAATTGGATGGCGCGCACGCCAATATTGTCTGCGAAAAATGCCACATTAATAACGTCTTCAAAGGGACGCCCGTCGAATGTTCAGCCTGTCATCAGGATCCCGCTTTCCACCTGGGAATGTTTCGTGGCGTAACCTGTTCAGAATGCCATAATTCGAGCGCGTGGTCACCGGCTGTCTACAATGCTTCGCATCCTGAAATTACCAATGAAGAAGGCGGACGTGGTGTCAATCATGGCGGCGAAGGCTGCCGCTCCTGTCACACCGTCAACTTGAGCACGGCGACCTGTACCAAATGCCACGAAAACAACAAACCGGGCGGCGGCGATTAGCGTCACAAGCCCCCGAATCTATTTTTTGGAAATAAAATTTTAATGTAGCTCTATGATAGGCGTGATAAGATTACCAAAAATTGGAGGCTACTATGGCAGATGTTCCTTATGTTACTGAGCAGGATTTCCAACAGGAAGTTCTCGATTCAACTGTACCGGTGATGGTCGATTTTACGGCGGTTTGGTGCGGCCCATGCAAAATGGTTGCGCCGATTGTTGAACAACTTCACACCGAATGGCAGGGCAAGGTCAAGGTGGTCAAATGTGACGCTGATCAAAACCCCAATGTTTTGATGAAATACGGCATCATGGGCATCCCGACTATCATGATGTTCAAAGGCGGGCAGGTGGCGGAGCGCGTCACCGGTTATCAGCCCAAGGATAAGCTGGTCAGCAAGATGAGCCAGCACATTTAGTCTGGGCACTTGTCGCCCGGTAGAGAATTTCGCAGAAAAGGCAGTCAATGACTGAAAAGAAAAAAATTCCCTTTGGTCTGTGGCCCTCGCCGATTTCACCGGCCATGCAGGGCGCAAAATTGCGTCTCGAAGACGTGCAATTCGACAGCGACGGCAGCCTGGTCTGGCTCGAATCGTTGAGCGGAAAATCGGCGCTGATGGTCAAAAAAGGAGCGGATGCCGCGCGCGATATCAGCGCCGGATTCAAAATCGGTGGCGGCGTGGGCTATGGCGGCGGGGATTTCCACGTTCGCAAGGGCCAGGCGGTGTTTGCCAGCAAGGGACGTCTCTACCGGGTTGGGCTTGAAAGCGGCTTGCCGCATCCCATCACGCCGGAATTTGGCGCTTGCGCCGCCCCGCTCATTTCGCCGGATGGCAGCAAAATCCTGTTCATCCATACCTACGAGGATGCGGATTGTCTTGCGCTGGTCGATAGCGCAGGCCAGAACTGGCCCGTCAAGCTCGCCAGCAGCGCCGATTTTTACATGCATCCCGCCTGGCACCCCGGCAGCGCGCAAGTCGCCTGGGTTGAGTGGGATCATCCACAGATGCCGTGGGACGGCTCACGGTTGATGACCGCCCGCTTAAACGGCGCGGAACTCGCAGATATAAAGCAAATATACGGGGATCGTGACATCCCAGTCTTTCAGCCGGAATTTTCGGCGGATGGCCGTTTCCTGGCTTTTATCTCCAACGACGGCGAATGGGACACCCTCAACAGCGTCGATCTGGTCAGCGGCGAAAAGCGGACTCTCGTAAAAGACGCATCGCTGATGGAACCGGCCTGGATTCAGGGTATCCGTCTGTTTGCCTGGAGCGCGGATTCAGCCCGGATTTTTTACCTAAAAAACGATCAGGGTTGGCGCACGCTCTGGGCGGTGGAGATCGCTTCAGGGGAATCGGTGCAAGTCGATTTCGCCCCCTATAGCTGGATCCACCAAATTTCTGCCGCGCCGGTTGGCGAGCGACTGGGGATGATCGCTTCCTCCCCCAAAATCCCGGCCCGCGTGCTGACGCTGGAAAATGGTCAACAGCGCATTGAACGGCGCTCAACCAGCGAAGCGCTTTCCCCCGATGAACTGCCCGAGCCGCGCCACATTGAGTGGCCCGCGCCGGATGGTACGGTTGTCCACGGATTGTATTATCCGCCCACTTCGACGCAGTTCACCAGCGACGGCCTGCCGCCCGCGATCGTCAACATCCATGGCGGGCCTACTTCTTACAGAATGGCGAGTTACAACGGCGATGCCGCCTATTTTGCAACGCGCGGTTACGCCTATTTGGAAGTCAATTATCGCGGCTCAAGCTGCTATGGACGCGAATACATGCTGATGCTGCGTCAACGCTGGGGCCTGATCGATACGGAAGACGCCGCCGGTGCGGCCGGGGCGCTCGCGGCGCTTGAGCTGGCCGATCCGCAGCGCATTGTCATCATGGGTGGCTCCTCGGGCGGATATACCGTGCTGAATGCCCTGATCCATTTCCCGGGTGTGTTCAAGGCCGGTGTCAACCTGTATGGTGTGGCGAATCTGTTCGACTTTCTGATCGGCACGCATAAGTTCGAGCAGCACTATAACGACTCGTTGGTGGGTGTTTTGCCCGAGGCTGCGGAGCGTTTCAAAGCCTGGTCGCCGGTCTTCCACGCGGAGCAGATCAAGGATCCGGTGGCGGTTTTTCAGGGCTCAGATGACAAGGTCGTGCCGCCGGAACATTCCGAGCAGATCGTGGCGGCGCTGCGCGCCAACAAGGTGCCGCACATTTACCGGCTGTACGCAGGTGAAGGGCATGGCTTCCGCAAAACCGAGAATATTATTGACTACTATGAAAGCCTGGAAAGGTTTTTGAATCAGTACGTGCTCTTCTAAAAGATAGGGCAGGCCTGAAGAGACCTGCCCTATCTTTTTGTGCCGGGATTCTTCTTACCTCCCTCATATATCTGCCAAATTTCCTTATGCTATAATTTCCCTTTCGAAAGGGACACCCATGTTACAAAAATTCATGAAATTTTTCGGGGGCGACCCCAATAAACGCCAGGTTGAACTGCTCACTGAGCAGATTCTCCCGGTAAACGATATTGAGTCTGAGTACGAGAAACTCAGCGACGAGGCTTTGCGTGCTAAAACGGAAGAATTCCGTGCCCGGCTGGCCGCTGAAATAAACGGCATCGAGGACGAGAAGGAACGTCAGGAAATTGAGCAAAAGGTGCTGAATGACTTGCTCCCCGAAGCCTTTGCCGCCGCCCGGGAAGCATCCAAGCGCACCCTGGGCATGCGTCACTACGACGTCCAACTGATCGGCGGCGCGGCATTGCACTCCAGCAAAATTGCTGAAATGCGCACCGGCGAAGGCAAAACGCTGGTCGCCACCCTGCCACTCTATCTCAACGCAATCACCGGACGCGGCGTGCACCTGATTACGGTCAATGATTACCTGGCGCGCCGCGATGCGCGTTGGATGGGACCGATCTATCATGCGCTCGGGCTGACGGTTGGCATCCTGCAATCTGCCGCAGCCACCGAAAACGGCAAAAAAGCCTTTCTCTACGACCCGGGACACGATTCTCCGCAAGAAGATAAGGACAAGCTGCGCCTGGTGGAGCGCAGCCTGGCCTACGCCGCCGACATCACCTACGGCACCAACGCCGAATTCGGTTTTGACTATCTGCGCGACAATATGGTCTACAGCCCGGACGACAAAGTCCAGCGTGGACATTATTACGCCATCGTCGATGAAGTCGACAATGTCCTTATCGACGAAGCGCGCACCCCGCTCATTATTTCCGGCCCCGCTTCGGGCGACCTGGAATATTACGGGCAGATGGCGCAGCTCGTCAAGCAGTTAAATCCCGAAGATTACGAAGTCAGCGAAAAAGACCGGGCCATCTCCATGACTGAGATTGGCACGGCGCATGTCGAGCAGCTGCTCGGTCAGCCCTTACGCGATCCGGATCGCCCCGAAGATGTGACGCCTGAGCAGGCGCGCCTGCTCGGCCATTTGGAACAGGCCCTGCGCGCCCAGTACCTCTTCCGGCGCAACAAGGATTACCTGGTTCAGGCCGGGAAAGTCGTCATCGTGGATGAATTCACCGGGCGCCTGATGGCGGGCCGCCGCTGGAGCGATGGTCTGCACCAGGCGGTGGAAGCCAAGGAAGGCGTCAAGGTTGAGCCTGAGAACGTCACCTACGCCACCATCACGCTGCAAAACTACTTCCGCATGTACCAGAAGCTGGCCGGTATGACCGGTACCGCCCTGACCGAAGCGGAAGAATTCCACAAAATCTACAAGCTCGAAGTGCTGCCCATCCCCACCAACCTGGAATATAACGCCACCAAGAACGATTCGCCGCTGCTCGAAGTCAAAACCAAGGACGAAAACGGCTACGAGGTGACCTATTTCTCGTACCGCGACGATGCGGAAAAATCGCCCGTTTTCTGGCGGCGTTCCGATTATCCGGACGTGGTTTATCGCACCGGAGAAGCCAAGCTACGCGCCATCGTGACCGAAATTGTGCGCGACCATGTGCTGGGACGCCCGATGCTGGTCGGTACCACCTCGGTCGAGTTGTCGGAACTGCTCTCCGGACGGCTGAGGGCCGAACCGGTGCGCCGTCTTTTGCAGGTGCATTTGCTCCGTCAAACCTGGTTTGACCAGAGTGGCAAAGGCGAAGAAGACGGCCGTCTCGTCCCGGAATTGGAACCGCTTTACAAACCGCTCGATCAACTGGAACCGAACTTCCTGCGGACTTTTGCCAAGCCGCTGAATATTTCGATCAACCCCGAAGACCCCGCCAACCTGTCCAAGCTGCTGGGCGTTCTGCGGCTGGATCCTGAATACGATGCGCGCCTGAAAACCGTCATCCAGGGCGGCGTGCCGCACGAGGTTTTGAATGCGCGCAAGCATACCGAGGAAAGCCAGATCATCGCGGGGGCGGGCGCTTTTGGCGCCGTGACGATTGCCACCAACATGGCCGGTCGTGGTGTTGACATTAAACTGGGCGGCGACCTGGCGGATGAAATCATCGCCGTCATCAGCCGCGTTTTGAAACGCGCCGGGCACGACCCGTACAACATGCGCCTGGAAGAACAGCGCCAGGCCATTCTCAAAATGGACTCGTCCGAATTCGGCATTTACGAGTCGGAAGTCCACTATTTCCTGAAATACTTCGATGACATGGAAAGTGTGCGCCGCCTGGGCGGCCTGCATGTGATCGGTTCGGAACGACATGAAGCTCGCCGCATCGACAATCAGCTGCGTGGACGCGCCGCCCGCCAGGGCGACCCCGGTTCTTCGCGCTTTTATCTCTCCCTGCAGGACGATTTGATGCGCCTGTTTGGCGGCGAGCAGGTCGATAACATCATGCAGCGCTTCCGCCTGGATGATGACTTTCCGCTCGAAAACCGCATGGTGACCGGCCTGATCGAACAATCCCAGCACCGCGTGGAAGGCTCGAACTTTGACGTGCGTAAGCACCTGCTGGAATATGACGATGTGCTCAACAAGCAGCGCACCATCATCTACACCCAGCGCGACCGCGCCATGTTCAAGGAAGACCTGTCCGAAGACATCGCCACACTGCTGAAGGATGAAATCGCCGCGCGTGTGCCGCCCGCCATGGCGGACGAAGAAGGCCCCTGGAAACTGCTGGCCTGGCTCGAACAAATTCAGCCCGCATTTTCTTATGGCGAGCGCAAGATTTTCCCCTCTTTCACACATCGTCTGCTGCTGGATGAGCTTTCCAACGTACAGGGCGACCCCAAGGATAGCCTGCTCGAAATCGTCCGCCGCGCGGTGGAGATTGAAGAAGGCCACCTTCTCAAGGCGATTGAAACCGCAGTTGAGCGCACCGCCGAAAGCCTGGAAACCCAAATCCAGGAGCGTTTCGACGCGTTGGATACCTTCATGGAAGGTCAGCGCGACAACGAAGAGCCCAAACGGGCCGTTGAACTGCTCGAAGAACTCAAATCCATCCTGCATATTGAGGTGCGTTTAAGCGGCGAGCAGCTCAAACAACTCGTCAACAACCCCGAAGCGCTCTCCGAACCCATCAAGGAACAGATCGATATCGCGCTTTCAGGCGTTGCCATCACGCGCCTGCTGGCCAGCATCGAATTCCGGCTCAACGAGCAGATTCCGGCCAAGGCCGAAGAGCTTTCCCGTCTCGAATGGGATGAAGCCGCCAGAAAGTTGCTCGAATCAGCGCAGACCATGCTCAACAATCGGCGTGAACGGCTGACGGGGAGTAACGGTCAGGTGGCCCGCGAGCTGGAATCCATTTTCAGCCGCCATGCCGCCGCCGAAATGGATGAATCCGACCTGATCGGCATCTTGGCATCCCTGGCGCATGGCCGCCGCACCGCCTTCAATCCCAAAACGCACCGGCAAGAAACGCAGGAATTCCAGCGCTTTAACTATTTCTATCTCGCGGCGCAGGTTTTGGCCGGACGTAAGGCTGAAAATGTGGCCGATGACGTTTTGCTGCACCTGGAAGATGCCACGGTCACGTTGTTGGATGGTTGGGGACAGGCGGAATACGCTCAACTGGCCCAAAACGCCACTTATTTAAGCGATTTTGGCCCGGCTGCCGGGAAACTCGGACTTACCCCCGACGCCCCTCTGTCGACTCTCAACAATGAGCAGCGCGCCGCGCTGATGCGGGAACTCGGTCAGCGGCGCATGGCGGAAATTCATCGCAATGTGCTCTTGAGTGTCATCACCGAGCTGTGGGTGGAATACCTGACGCGCGTCGAATCGCTGCGCATCTCGATCGGCCTGGAGGCCTATGGGCAGCGCGACCCGTTGGTACAATACAAAACCAAGGCTTCGGACATGTTCCAGGCGCTGCTGCGCGAGGTGCGTTCGGGTGTGATTGACCGTGTCTTCCGCTATCTGCCGCGCATGGTGTCCGCAGAAACCTCCGTGGAAATTGCCGCCGCCGAGGCTGCGCCTGCGCCCGTCACTCAGATCGCGGAACAAGCCGCCGAGGCCGCCCGCGCCAGTCGCAAACGTCACAAGAAAAGATAATTTCGTCAAAACCCGGGAGCAAAACCTTTATGCATGCAGGGCAATTTTCTTGCAGAATATAAGCATCCCATTTTATCGGTACGATCGCGAGTAGATGTTCAGGTAACCCATGCCCAATATGTTTGCCGTAGCGTCCGATGAGTTTCGCCGCTTTCCAAAAGTGGAATTACATCGTCACCTGGAAGGCTCCTTGCGTTTACAAACCATGCTCGAAGTGGCGCGTAAACATGGACTGACCCTGCCTGCCAGCGTGGTGCGGCTTTCACGCCTGGTGCAGGTGCAGGATGAAGACAACCTGACGTTTGGCAACTTCCTGGCGAAATTCAACACCCTGCGCATGTTTTACCGTTCGCCCGATGTAATTGATCGGATTACGCGCGAAGCAATTGAAGATGCCGCGAATGACAACATCCGTTACATGGAATTGCGTTTTACCCCGGTGGCGCTCAGCCGCGCGGAACGCTTCCCGATGCACGATGTCATGGATTGGGTCTGCGAGAGCGCCCGCAACGGCGCCAAAAAATACGGCGTCACGGTGCGGCTGATCGCCTCGGTCAACCGGCATGAAGCAATCGAACTGGCGGAACAGGTTGTCTGGTTGGCGATTGACCGGCGCGACAAGGGAATTGTCGCGATTGACCTGGCCGGAGACGAGGCCCAATATCCCGCCAAGCCATTTTTGGCCCTCTTCAACGAAGGACGGCAGGCCGGTCTGAAAGTCACCATGCACGCCGGGGAATGGGGCGGCCCGGGAAATATTCGCGAGGCGATTGAGTCCTTCTCTGCCGACCGGATTGGGCACGGCGTCCATGTCTTGGATGATCCCTTTACCACGGCACTGGCGCGCGAGCACAACACCCCCTTTGAAGTCTGCCTGACGAGCAATTACCAGACCGGCGCCGTCAACACACTGACCAGTCACCCCGCGCCGAAGATGATCGCCGCCGGGTTGAACGTGACCCTCAATACCGACGACCCGTCGATTTCGCAGATTACGCTCACCAACGAGTACCGCGTGGCGGTGGAAGAGCTAAAAATTCCGCGAGAAGTGCTCAAAGAGCGGGTACAGGCCGCCGCTCAGGCCGCCTTCCTGCCAGATGGCGAGAAGAAAAAGCTGGTGGATGGGATCAAGAAAGAGTTGAGTAAGTAGGTTTTTTACTCGAAAACATGGTTGTGACCGTGGTGGTTAATCCGCAGGCCTCTGCAAATTGGGCAGCCAGACGAATTGAAATGCGGTAAAATACGTCGTATTAAATAAAGGGTCTGTTGTGCAGACGAAGGACAGCAAAGGCGCACCTTTGGGTTCTTTGTGACAAGGAAGTGCTATTTAATTCTTCCACTCCGTCACAAGGCACCAAGGGTGTTTTGTTGTAGGAATGGTTTCGCAATGCTAGATTTTTGACCAAACGCCAAAGAGGAGTTCGCATGCAAGATTTCTTTAATTCCCGTGACAAGCTCAAAGTCGGAAACAAAGAGTATGTCTACTATCGTCTCGACGCGCTGGAGAAGGCCGGGCTGGTGAAACTGGCCAAACTGCCGTTTTCCGTGCGCGTGGTGCTCGAAGCGGCCCTGCGCCAGTGCAATGACAACGAAATCACGCAGGCTGATGTCAAAAACATCGCTGCGTGGACGCCGACCGGCGCCCGTCCTGGAATTCCGTTTTTACCCGCCCGCGTGGTGATGCAGGACTTCACCGGCGTCCCGGCCGTGGTTGACCTGGCCGCGATGCGCGCCGCTGTCGCCCGGCTGGGCGGCGACCCGAAGCAGATCAACCCGCTCGTGCCGGTGGATCTGGTCATCGACCACTCCGTGCAGGTCGATTTCTTCGCCACCGCCGATGCGCTGACTCGCAACACCGAAATGGAATTCTTGCGCAACAAAGAGCGCTACGAGTTCCTGAAGTGGGGCCAGCAAGCCTTCAAAAACTTCCGCGTCGTCCCGCCGATGACCGGCATCATCCACCAGGTCAACCTGGAATATCTCTCGGAATGCGTTTTCACCAAGACCGAGAACGGCGAAACCGTGGCCTTCCCCGATACGCTGGTCGGCACCGACTCGCACACCACCATGATCAATGGCCTGGGCGTGGTCGGCTGGGGCGTGGGCGGCATCGAAGCCGAAGCGGTGATGCTCGGCCAGCCGATGGACATGCTCCTGCCGGACGTGATCGGTTTCCGGCTGGTGGGCAAACTCAATGACGGCGTGACCGCCACCGACCTGGTGCTGACCGTCACCCAGATGCTGCGCAAAAAGGGCGTGGTCGATAAATTCGTCGAATTCTACGGCCCCGGCCTGGGCAGCATGTCGCTGACCGACCGCGCCACCATCGCCAACATGGCCCCCGAATACGGCGCGACGATGGGCTTTTTCCCGGTCGATGCCGAGACGATGCGCTATATGAAACTGACCGGCCGCCCGCAGGAAGTGATCGACCGCACCGAGGCCTACTGCCGCTCTCAGGGCTTGTTCCGCGACGAGAACACCCCCGACCCCGAATTTACCGACACACTGGAACTCGACCTGGGTTCCGTTGTTCCGTCTCTCGCTGGCCCCAAGCGTCCGCAAGACCGCGTGGCGCTGGCTGATATGAAAACGGCATTCCAAAAGGCACTCACCGCCCCGGTCAAGGAACGCGGCTACGGCTTTTCAGAAAGTGACCTGACCCGCTCCGCTACGATCCCCGCCGATTCATCGTCCACCGTCCATCGTCCATCGTCTACATTGAAGCACGGCGCCGTCGTCATCGCGGCGATCACCTCCTGCACCAACACCAGCAATCCGTCGGTGCTGATCGGCGCGGGGCTGCTGGCCAAAAAGGCGCTGGAAAAAGGCTTGCAGGTCAAGCCATATGTCAAGACCAGCCTTGCGCCAGGTTCGCGCGTGGTGACCGAATATCTCAATTCCGCCGGGCTGACTGAGCCGCTGGCGCAGTTGGGCTTTAACGTGACCGGCTACGGCTGCACCACCTGTATCGGTAACAGCGGCCCGCTGCCGGGTGAGGTGGCGAAGGCTGTCACCAGCGGCGATCTCGTCGCAGCGGCGGTCATCTCCGGCAACCGCAACTTCGAAGGGCGCGTCCATCCGCTGGTGAAGGCCAACTTCCTGGCTTCGCCGCCGCTGGTCGTGGCCTATGCGCTGGCCGGGACGGTCGACATTGACCTGAACAACGAACCGCTTGGTGAAGGCGCGGATGGCCCGGTCTACCTGCGCGATATCTGGCCCTCCAGCGCAGAAATTGCCGAGGCGGTCGCGGCGCACGTGCGGGTGGAAATGTTCAACGATAAATATTCCAGCGTCTTTGAAGGCACGGAGGCCTGGAAGGAGATTAAAATCTCGGGCGGTGACCTGTACGAGTGGGACGAAGCCTCGACCTACATCCACCACCCGCCTTATTTCCAGCAGTTGACGTTGGAGGTTGGCACGGTTTCCGATATCCGCGGCGCGCGCGTGCTCGGCCTGTTCGGCGACTCGATCACCACCGATCACATCTCCCCGGCGGGCAACATCGCCGCCGATTCTCCTGCGGGAAAATTCCTGCAGGAACATGATGTGACCCCGGCCTACTTCAACTCGTACGGCGCGCGGCGCGGTAATGATCTGGTAATGGCGCGCGGCACGTTTGCGAATATCCGGCTGAAAAATTTATTGGTGGGTGGAAAAGAAGGCAACTGGACGAAATATTTTGCGGACAATGAACCACAAACTGCAGACCACGGTTCATCGTCCATCGTTCGTGGTCAAGAAATGCCGATTTTCGATGCCGCCATGCTCTACAAACAGGCCGGGATCCCCTCTGTGATTCTGGCGGGAAAGGAATACGGCACCGGCTCCAGCCGCGACTGGGCTGCCAAGGGCCCGATGCTGCAAGGTGTGCGGGCAGTGATCGCCGAGTCGTTCGAGCGCATTCATCGCTCCAACCTGGTGGGCATGGGCGTGCTGCCCCTGCGCTTCATGGATGGTCAGAACGCCGAATCGCTCGGGTTGGATGGTTCGGAGACCTTCGATATCGTCGGGCTGAGCGACAACATGGCGCCGCAGAGCATGATAACGGTCAAGGCGACCAAGGCGAACGGCGTGGTGGTTGAATTCCAGGCGAAGGCGCTGCTGAATACGTCCGTGGAAGTGAATTACTATCGCAACGGCGGGATTTTGCACACGGTGCTGCGGAATTTGGTGAAGTAGTTCTGATAAAAAGGTGACTGTCACCTGATGGAATATGGGGAACGAGACCGGTGACGAGCCGGTCTCGTTTTTGGTTAGCCATCATGACCACACCTTTCCTGAACAAATCCGTGACTTTCTCATGCGTCGGGCATGAGAGTGTTGTATAATTTTTTCAGGAGTGTACCCCATGACTGACAAAAAATTACTAGAATGCATCAGTATCAACCCCAAAGTGATGGCCGGAAAACCGGTCATTCGCGGGACGCGTATTACTGTTGAATTTATCCTTAATCTGATGGCGCATGGCGCCTCAATGTCGGAAATTATTACGGAGTATCAGGGATTATCCACAGAAGACATCCAGGCTTGCATTTTGTTTGCCAGCAAATCGCTTGAAAATACTGTCTTCATGCCCTTGAAAGTGGAAACGATCTGACATGCGTTTCCTGGTGGATGAGTGCGCTGGCCCGATTGTAGCAAAATGGCTGAACGAGCAAGCCCACGATGTTTTTTCGGTTTATGACTCTGCGCGAGGTATCGATGATGATACGGTTGTTGAAAAAGCACACGCCGAAAACTGGATTTTGGTCACCAACGATAAAGATTTTGGCGACAAGGTTTTCCGTGAGCGCAAGCCGCACCATGGCATCATCCTTTTGCGGCTGGATGATCAGCGTGCAAAGATAAAAATTAAGGTACTGGGACAATTGTTGAAAAATTATTCAGGCCGTTCACCTGATCAATTTGTGGTTGTCACCGAAAAAAAGTGTGCGTTTTGCAAAACCATAAAAACCCGCAGATAATAAAATTGGTGGGGTGGTTATCGCCGGGCATGTCGATCTTTCCAAGCTTAGGTTTATGTTGGCCGATTGTCGGGAAATTGCAAGTGCGGGAAATCACAAAGCTGGGTAAAATTCCCCTTCAGGAGGCGGTATGCTTGTTGAAGATAATAGAAAAGCTGATCTTACGCCTCGGGATGAAATTCCCGATATTTGGGCCACGCGTGGACGTTGCCCGGTCTGTGCGACCGAGACGCTTAAAATAGTCCATTTGCAGGGTACGCCCGATTACCTGGTCTGTACCCATTGCGAGTTGTCGTTTGAAGTCGAGACGCACGGGGGCACCATCCGCATCAAGCATTTCCCGGAGCAGTTGGAATTTGCCGAAGGCGATTTGCGCTATCGCTGGGTTGAGCCGTCCGTTTTACGGAAATTTTTGGAGAATCGCCGTGCCCTGCTCCAGGAAAAAGCCAGCCTGATTCCCCCCGCGGCGCTTTCGGATGAAGAAGTCTGGGATCGTATGCTGGGTCTCTATCGCCTGGGCAACCAGCCCAAAACAATCCAATTTATGCTGATCCAGGTGGGCGCAACCCGTGAGCAGGCCGAATCCGCTTTTGTGCGCCTGAAGCAGTGGTCTGAGAAGGATGCGCAGAATAAAAATAAAAGGCTGTGGCTGGTGCTTGGAATAACCATCGCCCTGGTCGTCAGTTTGATGACGGCAGTGGTCGTCATCAGCAGCCGCATTAGCTCCCAGCTCCAGGCCGGGAAAAAGAATCCGCCGGTAGCCAACCAGTCGATTCTGCCGGTGCAAATGCTGAAAGTCATCCCCGACAGCGTCAAACCTGAATTCTTGAAATCTCCCCCGGCGCGCGTTGAGAAAGCGGGGCCCGAAAAGTCGCGCTGTCCGCTGCTTTCGGAGGAGGCCGCCAGTCTGTTTGGCGGCAAGGCCGAGGGCTGGAAGCAGGGCAGCCAGCTGGGCTCCTGGCAAATGATGAGCACGGATGTTCCCGCCACAATTCGTATTCCAAAAGGGATGTATTCCGCTTTTATTGATAACACCACCTTTGAATTCAAATCAGCCGATGGACCTGCGACAATTTACAACGTAAACTTTATTGTGATTACCTGTTATTAGCGCCCGCGCTGCAAACGATAATTGAAAATCGACGAAAAAGAGGCCGTCCGGCCTCTTTTTCGTTTGTCTACAGGTTGATTGCGCCATACTCCACCCCACTGCGCCTGCAAAGTTGGTAAAATGGACTGGCGGCAAAATCCTGCCGACAGAGAAACCCTATGCCAAACCTTGCCCAAACCCTGCCCGCCAACGATATCGGCTTCCTGCGCATCATCGCCTCGCTGTGGGGCCTCGAATTGACCTCGTCAGATCCTGCTGAAGCGGCCGTGGAGCTGGCCGAAGGCCTGTGCGATGCCGAATTGATCGACGAAGTGGTCTCCACCCTGCCCCAGGATGGCCGCTCAGTGCTCCTGGCGCTGGCTGCTGAAAACGGACGCATGCCCTGGGTGGCCTTTGCGCGCCGTTTTGGCGACGTCCGCGAAATGGGCCCCGGCAAACGCGACCGCGAACAGCCTCATCTGCACCCCACCTCGGCTGCAGAGATATTGTGGTATCGCGCGCTGGTTGCCAAGGCTTTTTTCGACGGCGAAAAAGGTCCGCAGGAATTCGCCTTCATCCCCGACGATTTATTCATCGCGCTGGATTTCGCCGGGCTGCTCGCCGAGCCTGAGCCAGAACCCGTCTCCGACGAACCCCCGGAAGACTCGGCGCCCCCCAAGCTCTCGAAATCTGTTGAAAGCCTCCCGGCTGCAAAAATCGACGAAGACGCGTTGGGCCGCCCGGCCTCTCCCACTGAAAAGGCCTTTCCAATCCTGTCCGGTGACCAGATTTTGGATGACGCCTGCACCTTTTTGGCGGCGCTGCGAATTGGGCTGGAGCCGCCCGCAATGCGCATCCCCACGCCCATTTTGCGGGACTTTTTACTTGCCTCCCACTTAATAAGCGCCACTGCTCCCAGGCCCGAGGACGTCAAAGCCTTTCTGGAAGAATCGCGTGAAAAAGCGCTGGCCACTCTGCTGGCAGGTTGGCAATCCAGCGAATCCTTTGACGAACTGCGCCAACTGCCCGGGCTGACCTTTGAAGGTGGCTGGAGCAATCAGCCGCTGGTCACGCGCGAGTTTTTGCTCAACATCCTTGATCCGATTCCTGATGGCCAATGGTGGAGTCTCCCCGCTTTCGTGCGCGATATTAAAACTAAATATCCCGATTATCAACGCCCGGCTGGCGATTATGACTCATGGTTCATCAAGCGCGCCGCTGATGGCGTCTTTCTGCGTGGCTTTGCCAATTGGGATGAAGTCGACGGCGCATTGATCCGCTACTTTATCTGTGGGCCGCTTTACTGGCTCGGTCTGGTGGATTTGGCCGCGCCGGAAGAAGGCGCCAGGCTGAGCGCTTTTCGCCCCCGGCAAACCATGCTCAACACGCCGGAAGATGGGAAATTATCCATCACGTCCCAGGGCAAAATCATCGTTCCACGCCTGGCGCCGCGCGCCGCGCGTTATCAGATTGCGCGCTTCACGGAGTGTGAATTTTCCCCGAACGTGGACGAATACCGTTATCGCGCTACGCCCCAATCCCTGAAACGCGCTGCCGCACAGGGACTCAAGGTCAGCCACCTGCTCAGCCTTTTGGCCAAGAACTCGGGCGGACAAGTTCCGCCGATCTTTGTGAAAGCCCTGCAGCGTTGGGAAGTTAACGGTACCGAGGCCCGGATTGAGACTCTGACCGTTTTAAAGGTCAGCAAGCCCGAGGTCCTGAACGAACTGCGCGCCTTCAAAGCGGCCCGATTTTTGGGCGAAATCATCGGCCCGACAACGGTCGTCCTCCAAAGCGGCGCCGAATCCAAGGTGATGGGCATCCTGGCCGAAATGGGCCTGTTGACAGAAGTCAAAGCGGATGATGCGCAGGATGGTTCTCTCAAAAAGTAAACCGCGAGACTTTCGCAAAGTCCAATTGCATTGCCAGGCACCTGCTCGGAATGAACGAAAAAGGAGCGGAACCCCTTTTCGGGTCCCGCTCCTTTTTCGTTAACTGTTTATCCAAACAGGGTGGCCAGCATTTGCAAGGGCGTCCTTAGGAAGGACAACAATCCTTTTTTCTGGTTGCCCCCGTTTTGCAGCTGGGACGTAACCCATGAAGTGTCTTCGTAAAGTATTTGCATTCGCCGCTTTTCGTGGTTCAGCGCTGCAAGTTCGATTTCTGAAGCACTTCTCCAGGACTGGCGTTCATCTGGAATCTGGTAGTTATAGAAGTTATACATCGCGTTCTCCTTTAAGTAAAAACAAGCCTTTCAGCCATCCGACAATTCCCTTCGCAGTGCGCGAAGACTCACGACGAAAACACCGGTAGAAAAGGTGCTTCATACGTGATCTTCGACGCCTACGAGGTTAGCTGCCGGGCTGGAACAGAAGACTTGCTCTACAACGCGATTGCGCTGTTTCGCCCCTTGAGTGGGTTCCCCGATCAAAAGATTCGGCGTACAACGTTCAAATTACTCAGCTATTATACTTTATCTGGCCCGATATTGCAAAATATATTCAGACCAAAAATGGCGAAATTACGATGTGACGAAGTTTTTGTTTGCCTGATTTTGAGTAGGACTTTTGTCTCCAGAAATCATCCTTGAAATTAAAATGAATTGAGGTACTATATAGTTGTAGTGCGGCCCTCGGATGAAATTTCTTTCAGATTTTCCACCCGGAGGTACTATGAAAAAGTCTTTGCTCACAATTGTCGTCTTGATTTCAATCCTGTCGGTTTTGTTCGCTACCGCAGGCACATCTTCTTATCGTCGGGTTAACCTGGTTTCAACAAAGTACGTCGCTGGCAAAGGTGTAGTGTTGATTTTTAATGTTTCAGGTAAATTCACTACTGCCGAATTGTTGGGAGGTTCCATCTCTATCAACCACGTTACCTATGGGTTACACTGCCATGAAAAAGATGATTCTCACATCATCTGTGAATTGCCCGGAAAGCTCAATCAGTTCCATGGCGTCAAGGCAACTGGTTCTTTGGCCGGGTACGGGTTTACAACGACGATTCCAAGAGTTACCCAAGCGTATGACAAGTAAGACAATTAACAACTGTTGATTTATCCACTCTGAGAGCCGCGAGCTAAAAAGCAACAAACAAAAAGGAGCTGTCCAGTAAGTAGGATGGTTCTTTTTGTTTGTCACCATGAAAACATGACAGCTGTTTTGGTTTCTTCGTTCTATAATAATACGGAGTACGCTTTATTTCCCTTATCCCAATTCGCGGAGTTAATATGTCCAAAACTGATTGGATTACCCAGGAACTTGACGGTCTCAAGCAGGCCGGGTTGTATAACCGCATCCGCACCATTGAGTCGCCGCAGGGCGCCTGGTTGGTGGTGGATGGCAAAAAGGTGCTCAACTTCTGCTCGAATAACTACCTCGGGTTGGCCAATCACCCGGATATCGTCGCGGCGGCGAAGAAGGCTGTCGATACGATGGGCGTTGGCCCGGCGGCTGTGCGTTCCATCGCCGGAACGATGAGTCTGCATGTTGAGCTGGAAAAACGCCTGGCGGCCTTCAAAGGCGTCGAAGCGGCTATCACCTTCCAGAGTGGATTCACTGCCAACCTGGCGACCATCCCGGCGCTGGTGGGCAAGGAAGATGTCATTTTCTCGGATCGGCTGAATCATGCTTCCATCATTGACGGCTGCCGCCTTTCGGGCGCGAAAATCGTCGCTTATGAACATAATGATCCGAAATCGTTGGAAGAACAGATTACGGCGAATCTGTCGCAGTTTCGACGGGCCTTGATTGTCACGGATGGCGTCTTCAGCATGGATGGCGACATCGCTCCGCTCGATAAGATTTACGAGGTCTCCAGCAAGTATGACATTCTGTTGATGGTGGATGACGCCCACGGCGAAGGCGTGCTCGGCAAGGGCGGGCGCGGAATTGTCGATCATTTTGGTCTGCACGGCAAAGTGGATGTGGAAGTGGGGACGCTCTCGAAGGCTTTCGGCGTGATGGGCGGCGTGGTGGCTGGGAATGCCGTCATTGTTGAATGGCTGCGTCAGCGCGGACGGCCTTTCCTGTTTTCTTCGGCGGTGACGGTGCCGGATGCCGCCGCCTGCCTGGCGGCGATTGACTTGCTCGAAGACTCCACCCAACTGGTGGACAGGCTGTGGAGTAATGCCAAATACTTTAAGGCCGAGATGGCTAATTTGGGCTTTAACACCGGCGTCAGCGAAACGCCGATTACACCGGTGATGCTCGGCGAAGCCCCGTTGGCCCAGCAATTCAGCCGTGAGCTTTTCGACGCAGGCGTTTTTGCGATGGCGCTGGGCTTCCCGACGGTGCCACAGGGCAAGGCCCGCATCCGCGTGATGATTTCGGCGGCGCATGCGATAGTTGATCTGGATCAGGGGCTGGATGCTTTCAAAAAAGTTGGAAAGAACTTGGGTGTGATTTAGCCGCAAACCTGGCAGTCAGTTTTCAAAAGGCAGACATTTCTATTGGGATGTCTGCCTTTTATTTGCGCTAAGTCAAAGACAGAACCTGAAATCCGCATATAATGAAAATGAAATGGGTGCGTTTCATTTGAGTTGAAAATTGAGTTGAAAGCCGATGATATCTCTGGTAAAGTGAGTTTGGACAAACCACTTCAGGAGAAATTCCATGACTTTCAACTCACAAGAGATTATACAAGATGTGCGCGGAGAATTC
>CAILYI010000085.1 GCA_903838415.1 uncultured Anaerolineae bacterium
ATCGGTTTGCGGCTGATGCCCATGATCTTCTTGACTTCATCGTCACGCGAAGACCCATCCGTGTTGAGAGATGCCTGGATGCGGCTGGACTCAGCGTTCAAGTGAGAGCTAATTCGCATCAAGGTGTCAGGGTCCTGAATAATGTCCACCTGGCTTGTGATCTTGTTCAAGACCTTGTTCTGAGCTTCGATGATCGCAAGCAGCTGACCGCGCATCAAAGCATCATTGGCGCGTTTGAAGTCCGACAAGACTTCCGGGTACTGCGCCATGCGCTTTCGGGCAGTGACAGTAGAGATACTGGCCTGTTTGCAAGCATCTTGCAGGGTAGAACCATTCGCCATCGCGATCAAAACAGTGCGTAATTCGGCCTGTTCAGTGGCAGTGCTGATCGACATGATCGGTAAATCGTCCATAAGGAGGCTCCATGAAAACGTAATAATTCCCTCGAGGGAAGATAGAAAATATGTTCTACCTAATGATATACTAAAAACAGCCAGGAACCACCCAGCTCCAACCTATATAGCCAACTGAACGCAGAGAAATGTAATACTCTCTGCGTGCTTTTTTTTTAACCTGAAGGAGTGTGCGCATGTCTACTCTTGACGAACAGGTTTTTGCCCTGGTAAAGGGCGAAGACTCACCGATATTTGACTTCAACCTGGAAGTGATCCCAGAAAAACCAACGCTCGCAATGTACGATTTTCTGCTGATGCCCAACGCCCCGGAGTCAGCCACAAAAGCTGTCAAGGCCATTTACGCCCAACTGTTCTGGGAGCAGTGGGACGGTTCGAACACCAACAAGATCCAGGCGGCACTGACTTCCCAACAACTATTGACGCGCTGGATCAAAGAACGCGCCGATCTGGGCCTGTCCGTTTTCGATGGCCTGAGCGAGATGGCAAAACGTTCCAGCATCCTGTTCCAGATCGCCTACGAACGCTCCGGTCTGCAATTCGTCCCGGACGAGCATGAAAACATCTATGAGTCATTCACCGAGATGCTCCAGGAAAAGCTGGGCGCGTCCGGTTCGGCCGGGGAAAGAAACGAGTTGGGCTGGGCGGTAAAAGAACTTATCCCGCGCATGAAAAGCCTGGGATTGGACATTGCCCCGCTGATCGCCCGGCGCGATTTCTACACCAAATTCCGCCATTTCGTTCAGAGCGCCCGACAGCAGGACCGTCTGGTGGATGCTGTTTCGCGCCGTTTTGATGACGAAAAGCGTCTGGTGGCAAAGAAGCTGGCAAGGGTCAAGGCCGATACCCCCGAGCATGAGAAGCTCAGCAAAGAATTGATTCGCGTCATCAACACGGAGCAGGAACAGAAAACGGCCCGGCTTGAAAGCTACGAAAGCGTGGTGGTCAACGGCCTGAACGATGTGCTTGACCCATCTGTGAGCGTGCGCGATATCGACAAGAAATACCGGCTTCAGTATGGTGATCTGCTGGGCGAGATCATCAAGGGTACAGGATTTACCGCCATCGTTCAGGGTCAGAAAACCATCCTGATGGCCGAGTTTGACTACTCTTTGCTTGATCCAATCGCGTACACGCTTGCCAAACTGGTCGACATCAAGGGCATGACCGACCCGGTCCTGATCATCCGGCAGCTCAGAGAGTATGCCGATGAACTGGAACGGACGCTGGGCGGCGGATAAGCTCCGCAAATTGCACCAACCTATGAACCCCCTATAAAAAACAACTGAATACGAACAAAAGGAGGTCAGACCTGATGCAAGAGTCTGACGTGATGACCGCCACGCGCCATGCCCTGATGTCTCGGGGCTACTGGCCGTATCACCCAACCGATGGGATCCTGTGTCCCAAATGCCATATGCAGATCGTGCCGCCATCCAAGGGCAGGCCCGACCTGTCCATTTTGCATCCGGCTGGCATGAGCGCGGTCTGTGAGGTCAAGGATGTCAATCACGCCAGGAAAGAGAACGCATTGTATTTTGGCGAGATCAGTCCAGA
>CAILYI010000086.1 GCA_903838415.1 uncultured Anaerolineae bacterium
ACTTTAGTTCAGAACCACAATGTACACAAACATTTTGTTCGCAGTTGAAGATTTGTCGCTTCGCATCTGGGTACTTTCGAATAGGTCGGTGGCGCGGTCGTTTCTCCATATTGGCTGTCTCCTTGGTAGGCTTTTTCTATTATACATCTTTTAGACAGTCAGGGGGTTTTTGGTACCAAAAATGTCTATATAGAATATATGTTCTAATTACATTTGCAGTAAAATTGCAGTAGTAAGTGGGGGCTCAGTTCAGAGGAATGGGTATCGCTTGTGCATGGGCGGTAGGAAACCTGTAAAGGTTTCCTACCGCCCTATTCGATTCTTACCCATCTCTTGCTCAAGGATAAAAAATGAAAATCATCACCATCGCCAACCAAAAAGGCGGCGTCGGGAAAACCACCTCAGCGGTCACCCTCGCGCATGGGCTGGCGTTATCCAGTCAGCGCACCCTGCTGGTGGATCTGGACCCACAGGGGCACGTGGCTTTTGCCCTAGGAGCAGAAAAGGCTCCCGGCCTGTATCGACTGATCGTGGATGAAGATTCCATCGAACAGGTGGCCGTGAAGACCCGCGAAAACCTGGACATCATTCCCGGTGACAAACGCACGGAAAAAGCCAAACGCACTGTGGTTATCTCCAACTTCCCCACCGAAATCCTCAGTCGCATTCTCCAACACGCCGACTACGATGTTGTCATCCTGGATATGGCTCCTTCCCTGGATGTTCTGCATGTCTCGGCTTTGATGGCCAGCGATTGGGTAATCATCCCCACCAAGCTGGATGCAATGGCGGTGGACGGGGTCAACGAGGTGCTGCGTTCGATGGGTGAAGTGGTCGAGCGTGGACATCGACTCGGGTACAGCATCCTGCCGACCTTCTTTGACCGCACCACCCGTGAAACGATTGTTCAACTGCAAGCCCTGGTCGAGACCTTCAAGGGACACGTCTGGCCGCCCATTCCTCAGGATACCCATGCCCGCGAAGCTCCAGCTTATGGCAAAAGCTTGTGGGAATACTGCTCCAAATCCCCGGCTGTCATGGGCTATGGCAACAGTCTGGTTGCCGGTTATGCCAGCACGCTCAAGCGCACGGTGGAGGTGATCTGTGAATAACAGCCTGACCAGACGCCCTGCCATTGACCCGGCGGTTGCCGATATCCTCGAAGGCGCGGAGCGAAAAAAGCGCCTGGTCAGCATGCCCAAATCCGAACGCGCGAAAGCCCGCAAGGAGGCCGCTCGGCACAAGGTCGGTCTGGACCTTCCGCCAGACCTGCATGAAACCTTGCGTCAGATCGCGGGCAAGGAACAGGTTTCGGTTTCGAGTCTGGTGGCGTTCCTATCCCAACGCGGGGTTGAAGAATACAAGGCTGGAAAAATCGACCTATTTGATCACAAACGCATCTCGCGCTGCGCCCGTTTTGAGTACGTGCTGGTGCTCGGCCAAAACGATGAATAATTCAAAGTGACGCTACCGTTCTAGGGAAGCCTATAGGCTGGCATGATCGGTAGCCTATGGGGAAGCGTAAAACGGTAGCCTATGCGGTAGCGTTACCCCTCACAGGAAGGCCTGCAAGCGTTTTGCCAGCCGAAACCGACGTATCCCCCACCCAGCGCTGACAACCCTTCCCAGGGGCTTATTTTAGGAATCAGCTTATGAACCCAGAGCAAGCCTGGCAATCTGTATTAGGACAACTCCAAATGGAAATGCCGCGCGCCTCCTTCGACACCTGGGTGCGCGATACCCGCCTGCTGACCTGCGAGGACGGGTTGGTAACCATTGGCGTGCGTAACCAGTATGCTCGCGACTGGCTGGAGAACCGCCTGACCAGCACTGTCGCACGTCTGTTGGCCGGGATGCTCAATCACGGCGTTGAAGTCCAGTTTGTGGTCGCTGCCCAAGAGGCGGAGGAAAGCGAAGTAGAGCCAGAACCGGAACCAGATGAACCTCGTGCAGACGAGGCAGAAATCGAGGTGGTCAATCGACTGCGCTATGACGAGGTGGTCGCTCCCGCCAGGATTGTTGCCATCCCTGGTTATTTCAGCCGCCTGCTCCCGGAAATTGGAGCGCGGGCTGCTTGGCTATATGTGGGCTGGCGGCAGGCCGTCTGGAACGGCGAACGTGGCCACGAAGGCGGTTCACGCTCGCGGCGGATCGCGGTCTCACAAGTCACTCGCTACAGTGGCCTGGGTCGGCGCACCTTCTTCCGCGCCACAGAAGACCCGGCCACCTGGCAGGCGCTGGCGAGCCTGGTCGAACGCCAGGATCTCACCCCGCACTGGACCCGGGGACGCGACCAACGCAGCCACCGTTTGCCTAACAAATACACCGTTCACATGACCCTACCTCTGTCACAGGCAGACAGTCATTCGGTGATGGCGTGGCTCACGGAATGCATCCGGAACGGCTCATCGCTGCTCGACGCGCTAAAACAGGCGGCGGGGGTGAAGGAACTGGTTGGGGAGCTGCTGCCACTGGCTGGTCCTGTTCCAAACCATGAACTCGCAGCCCAGACCATTATGGATCTGGCCGCCAGCTTGAACCACGGCGAACTATCTCCCGAACTCCAGGCAGCCGCCGAGAAACTGCACCGGAAAATCATCTCCGGGTTTGGCACACTGCTCATCACGCATTATTTTCTGGAAAAGGTCATTCCCCGGAGCAAGCTAACACCTCCCCAAGCCTGGCTGGTGACCCTGCTGCGCGACCGCTGCTATGTCAACACCCAGACCGGGGAAGTCCGTGACGAGGTGGTCATTCGCGGCGGGTATGGCGAACTGGCGGATTGGCTCGGTCTCGCGCGTCCCAAAACCATCTGGGAATGGGTGCGGGATGCAAAGGGCGCGGTGAGCGCTTTCCTGGCTGTCCTGCCCCTCCAGGAAGGGGACGAACCCGATGCGCTGCGCCTGAAAATCCGCCTGGACGAACCGCTGTTCGATGGCGCGATTGATACCATTAAGCTGGCGCAAGTGGCACTTTTGAATGGCGCAGATGACACTATTAACTTGGCGCAAATGACACCATTGGATGGCGCAGTTGACACCGATGAATGGCGCAAGTGGCACAGTTTAAAGCACTTAAACACTGATTCAAACACTGTTAAAGCACATATAACCACCAACGCAGAAACGGTGGCGGTGCCTTCCACCTGGGTTTTAAGAAAACTGTTGATTCAGAATAATGCCCACCCAAAGATCGTGAAAGAACTGCTGGCAGCCAATGCCTCCGTTCAGGCTTTTGTCTCCTGGCTGCTCTTCGCCTGCAGCCCGGCAGGCGATGGTATCAACAATCCAGTGGCTTATGCGCTGGCCTCCCTGAAAGAAGACCCGGCACGCGGAGCTGGCAGAGCCTACGACTCCCTGGCTACCCTGTCTCCGAGTGAACTGGTCACGCTGATTCGTTGGTCGGTCAACAAGGCTGCCAATCCATACGCCTTTACCGACCAAACCTCCGGCAATCGCTTCTGGGACGAAAACCTGGGAGCCTCAGAGCGTCACCGCCTGCTGCTCGACATCCTGCTTACCGAAAGGGATGACACACCAGCCTGGGAACGTCGGGAAACCGTGGTGACTGTCGCTGGCGAGGAAGCCAGGCGTGAAGTCGAGATCATCCGTCAGAAGAAAATCTGAAAACTTTCAAAAACAAACCCGGCATTTGGCCGGGGAAGCCCCGGATGCTCCTGCCGGGGAGCGAATCTGAATTCATAGTTGAGAGGAATAAAAAATGGCAAGGAATAATCGTGTGTCCGTGCAGGGCGACATCACCGGGGATATTTACTACGATGTTTTACAATTCGCCAACCAACCGCTGCCCTTCCTGCGCGTGTACATGATGATCAAGGGCACGCGCGATTCGAAAGAGGTCAAGGGACTTCGCATTGTTTTCTACGGCATCCTGGCCGAACTGGCAGAAGCTTATCTGCAAAAAGGCAGCCGCATAGAAGTCGAAGGCCACATCCAGGTACGCCAGACCAGGGAGGATGGAATTGTCGTTGAAGTTGTTGCCGAAGATGTCGACTTCATCCGCAATGTCGATTACCCAAAGGGACGCAAACGTTATGCAGAGTTATCCGCCGCCGGGAAGCTAAATCCTCCACCGGAAGAGGCCGGCGCAAATCTTGCCGTGGTGATCGAGGCCTGGGCATGAAAAGTGAAATTGTCATTCCAAAATGGGCCTGGATCACGGGCATCCTGGTTTTTCTGCTTGGCTTGGGGCTGCTCACTTCGCCTCGCGACAAGGATCATCACCCCCTGCTGCTCCTGCCGGATGTCAAAGCGATGGAGGATTATCGCCGCTCGCTGGTGGACTGGCATGCCCGCTTCCGGGAAATTGATGGGCGGATGACCCGACTGCTCTCCGACGATTACGGCGGCGATTTGTTCAGCCAATCGAGCGAAGGGCAGAAAATCCAGAATGAAACCATCCAACTTTTGCAGGAGATTGATCAGACTTCCACCCCTCCAGCGGCGGTTTCTGCCAGGGACATGGCTCTGGGTGCCGGCAGCGCCTACTTGGAAGCTTCGCGCGCCATGTTGACCTGGATTTCCGCCCCAACTGCAACTAATCTTGATCTGGCTCAACAGTCTTTGGATTCCGCGTACACCACCCTGTCCAACCTGGAGGCCAGCCAATGGATGGCAGTCAACCCGTAAGCCCGGTCACCCTGCAAATGCTCAACAGTCTGATCGATACCCAGACCAGGCTGAGGGATGCTGCTGAAGCCCGCTGGACCTCGGCCCGGGAAGCCTTATTTGGCTTGGCCCGGCTGGTGGCTGCGGACTGGCTTGAACAGAAGCAGCATGAAAAAGGAGGACTGGAAGCCATCCGCATGGAAGAACTGTCCCAGGTGGTTTACCAACATGTGTCCACTTTGCACGCCGTTTCTGTTTTGCCGGAAGTCGGTCAGTTGCAGAAGGCCTCGGAGCGCATTGATGAACTTACCCGCGAAAAGGATGAGTTCGTCCGGCAGGGTGCAAAACTCGGCCAGGAAAAACAATCCTTGCAAACCGAAGTCGGGCGGCTGGAAGGAGAAAACAAGAAGCTCTCAGCTCAATGTGAAAAGCTCAAAAACACTCCACCGGCTGGCGATGGTAGTCTGGCGCTGAATGCACTTCCTGTACCGGCCTGGTTTCATAAATGGGCAGCCAGCGCGGGCTTTGAACGGCAATCTTTTGTTATTCGCTTGATGGGCGATACCGGGTTGGCGCGCAGACCAGAAATCGTGAAGGCCATAGTAGAAAAATTTAACTTAGATGATGTGAGGAATGGTTCGGTTTCAAAAGTCATTGATCGGATGGAAGAATTGGGATTTCTTACAAGCAAGAGAACAGCTGGCACCGGGCATGGTGCACCTCCCAAGGTTCTGGCCCTGGATGCGCTGGGGGAAACAGCCTACCTGTTTATGACGCAAAAATTACCGATGGAGAATGAATATTTTTCCATCCGTTCTGCGCACAGCACAGATGCACATACGATCCTGATCTTGAAAGCTTCAAATATTCTGGCTGAAGAAGGCTACGAAATTGTCTCCAATGGCGAGATCAATCTACCTTTACCCAATGGCCGCATTTCCTCACCAGACATTGTGGCATCTAAAAACGGCCAGGAAATTCATGTTGAGGTTGAGCGCGATGTGAATAAAGGGGATTCAGGGGGCCGTGAACGTAAGTGGCAGAATGCGTTTGATGCTCAAAAGGGTCGGTTGTACGTATTCTGTGAAACCCAAGACATTCAAAAAAAACTTGTCGCAGAAGTCAATCGCGCCTTGGCATCAGAATCCCGTTTGGAGAATGCCAATATTTTTATGACCAATCTCGAAGCTATCGATGCCGGAGAACGGCATGCGGATGGCAGCATCTGGGTTTCACAGAAGCATTCCAGCCGCCCCAAATAGCACAAAAGGCTATTATCCAATCTTTGGGCTATTATCCAACAGATGGCCTATTATCCAATTAAAATGGCCTATAGCGCTTAAGGACTAATATCCAACCGCGCCATCCAAAAACACCCTTTTGCCGATGTCTGCTTTCTACTCCCACCGTTGCTCCGATTGACGAAAAAGAACATTAGTGCTATTAATGGATTAGAACTACCTTGACGCGGGAACGAAAAATATTGAGAGAGAGCCACATAGAGTGGCAGGTCAAACATAGAGAAGAGGAGCATAGAGATGATTGGAAAACTGATTGGGAAGCTGGTTGTCTGGGGTCTGTTAGCGGTTTTTATTGGCGTGGTAGCTTTAGGTGGGTATTTTTATTACAAGGCCGGCCAGCCGATGCAGGTAGCGGCGGCTCAGCGCCTCGCACCTGGTATCACTTACCAAGAATTTATGGCAGATCGGTTTCAACGTTGGGATGAAATCGATGACCAGAAAGCAGCCCAGGGAAAGGGAAGGGCGTGTGCGTTTGTGCCTACACTTATGCTGCCAATGATGTATACAGGGTCAATTTATGAAGTGAATTACCTCCGTATGCATCGAGGCACTAAAGAGGCTGATGCCTTCTTACGCAGAATTAGCAATATTATGCCTCCGGATGAACTGATTTATGGTTCCTGGTGGAAGCTACCAGATGCCTGGTGGTGGCAAATTGAAAATATGTCCTGGTGGGCTTATTATCGTCCTTCGGCGCGTTCTTGGAATTGCGAAGTTGGCGCTCCCCACAAACGATAAGATAATTACGATTATCATAATTGTGATTATCTTACAGCCACCAATCCAAAAGCTGAACGCAAAAATGTAAATTGCGGAAACATTCCTCGTTGGCGATGTTCACAGTTTTTATGACGAATTACAGGCGTTGCTGGAAAAAGCGAATTTCCTGATTTAGCCACACGTAGATTATAATAATCAACGTGTGGCTAAATCCCCGGAGGTGCTTCTATGTTTATAGATCGCCAGCAAGAACTTGCTTTTTTGAACAGTCTGTTGGAACGTCGTCATCCTGGCCCGGCACAGATGATTCTGATGTATGGCCGCCGTAGGGTTGGAAAAACCTCCCTGCTGCGTAATTGGTCGGCCCAGGCAGGCATTCCGGCTACCTACTGGTCCGCCGAAAAGGAACCTGCCGCCCTGCAGCGACGCAAGTTATATGCGACCATGTTGGGGATGAAGGCTAGTCAGGCTCCTGTTTTTGAGAGTTGGGTGGATGTCTGGGATGCCACCGCAGAATTGATAGGAAACCAACGCCGGATATTGATCCTGGATGAACTCCCCTACGCTGCAGAAGCTGATCCAGCTATGCTTTCGGCGCTGCAACATGCCTGGGACCAGCATTTTAAAGATTCCAACCTGATTTTGGTGCTGTGCGGTTCACAGGTGCATGTCATGGAAACGCTCATGTCGCGCCAATCGCCGTTATTTGGGCGTATGACCGGGCAATGGTATTTGCAACCGCTCTCGTTTGCCAGCTTGCGTGAATTCCTGCCAGCGTGGTCGGCCGAGGAGCGAGTCGCTGGGTACGCGATGGTCGGGGGGGTGCCGGCCTATCTGGAATGGCTCGATCCGGAACGGTCACTAACCCAGAACATCCGGGATGTGATGTTGGCTCCGGGAAGTATGTTTGTTGCTGAGCCGACTTTCCTGCTTTACGATGAAGTCCGGGAGCCTAACGTTTACCTGGCCGTTGTCAAAGCGATTGGCCAGGGCGCGCACACGCTGAACGATATCAGCCAAGCCAGCTTGATTGATAAAGCTCATCTTTCGGCTTATCTGGCGCGTTTACAGGAATTGCATCTCGTCGAGAGGCGTTTGCCGGTCACAATCCCCACCAATCAATTATATAAATCTCGCCAGGGGCGTTACCACCTCAGCGATCCCTATTTCCGCTTTTACTTCCGCTTTTTGGCTCCCTTCCACGATACCCTGACTTTTGACCCGGAGCGTGTTCTGGCACAGGTCAAGGAAGGGCTGCGGGCCTTTGTCGGTCAGACGGCCTTCGAGGAAATTTCGCGGGATTGGGTGATCCAACAGGGCAAGGCTGGACAGCTTCCCTTCAAGCCTGAAGTTGTCGGCAGCCATTGGAGCGCATCCGTTCAAGTGGATGTGGTGGCGATCAATTGGCATGAGAAGCAAATTCTATTGGGTGAGTGCAAGTGGGGTCAGGATGGAATTGACCGCCAGATTGTTCGTGAATTGACCGAACAGAAAACACCCAAAATTCTGGCGACGTTGCCCGATGGCGGAAACGCCTGGCATGTTCACCATGCCGTTTTTGCGCGCCGCGGCTTCACTCCAGCCGCAAGAGCGGAAGTAGAGAGAGTGTCTGGAATAGCAGTGGACCTGGAGATGCTGGATCGCCCAAGTTGACCAGGCAACAAGGAACACTTGACCATGCAAACTCTCGTTATCGGCGACATACATGGTTGTCACATCGAGTTGCAGGCCTTACTGGAAAAAGCCGGCCTGAATGATGGCGATTCCATTCTGGCAGTCGGCGATATTGTTGATCGCGGACCGGAGACGCCTGGTGTGTTGGATTTCTTCCAAAAGGCACTTAATTCGCGTACTTTGATGGGGAACCATGAGCGAAAACATGTCCGTGCGGCCAGGCATGAGGTCAAGCTCTCAATTTCGCAGCAGATCAGCCGCCAGCAGCTTGGAGAAGCGTATGCAGATGCGGTTGCCTGGATGGACACCTTGCCGCTCTTTATCGAGCTCGACGAGGCTGTGATTGTGCATGGCTATCTGGAACCAGGTATTCCGCTTACTCAGCAAAATCCATCTGTGGTGTGCGGCACAATGGGGGGTGACAAAATCCTGCGTGAACGCTATGACCGCCCTTGGTATGAGTTATACAATGGCGATAAACCGGTGATTGTTGGACACAATAACTACACAGGCACAGACCAGCCCTTTATCTACAACGACAAAGTTTTCGGCCTAGATACTGACTGCGTTCACGGGAAACCCTTGACCGGCTTGTTGCTGCCGGCATTTCGCTTCGTTTCCGTCCCCAGTCGGGGCAACCTGTGGGCGCAAGTTCGCCGCACGTATCAGCGCCCGCGCGCCAGCTCGCAAAGACCTGTTTTTTCCTGGTCAGAGCAGGATGATCTGGCACTGACCAGGTTGATTGAAAAGGTGAGACAAACCAATCATGATCTACTGGCGCGCTTGCAGTCCACCACTGGTTTTTCTGAACTCACTCCACGTGCACAAGGCAAGCTGTATGCTGCGCGTGCAGAAACTGGGAAGGGAAAACTTGCCAACCTGATGCAACTGGCGCGTCTGGGGAAACTGGATTTGGAAATGGGGCGAAAAATCCTGAAAGATCCGAAAGAAGTTCACGGATTGTTGCCAGCAATAGATGATGAAATAAGGAACAACATCTGATGGTCAGAAATGTCCTCCAAATGTTTTCATTGGCGTTGAAATCTTTTAGCAGATAGTTTTCATTGCCAGTGAAAACTATCTGGATTTGTCATCGTACGTTTTGCAGGGAACAAGAACTCGATAACCGAGTTGTCAATTGGGGAAAAGGAGAGTGCAAATTAAACCGCTTCATGGCCGATTTTGATTAGTACCTTATGAATTGGATCCTTGCACAAAAAGCAAGGAATTAGGCATGCAAAGTAGCGGGTTGAGCGAGGGCAGGAATGATGACCACCTCGCGTAACTTCAACGTCATAGTGGTCCAATGACGCCCGAGTTCGGTCAGATAATATTTGTAACACTTGCCAACTTTCTTAATAATGCCATGAGCACGCAGTCGGTTGATTAAACGAGTGATCTGGTTGGCGGACTTTTTGGTGAAGTATTGGCGGAGTTGTTTATTGGTGAAACCACTGATGGCAAACTCACCTTGTGACAAGGCGCGAAACAAGCAGGTATCCTCTTCAGAGAAGAGATTAAAGCCCTTGTAGCGGTGGTTGTTTTCAGTTTTGGTTTCAGCCAAATGTTGCAGTTTCTGTACGCCAACTTCTGGGGTAGCGATGGATGAAATGAGCTTGAGATAGCGTTGGTTGGCAGCGCTGAGCACTTCTTGCAAGGCAGGCAAGCTGTAAATGGTCTTTTTCATCGGTGCCCATTTAGTGGTTGCTGTCCCATCGCGATGTTGCACTTGACGGTAATGCTTAAAGAAAGAAACGTTGTTGACAGTTGTCTCGATGCGCAAAATGAATGAGAACTTATCATACATCTTGATTGAGACGGGGCCCATCTGATGCTTGATGCGGGTGCCGAGCCAGCGTTTGTTGAATCGATTACCCATTTCGCCTTGGTAGTTGCCACTCAGTTTTCGACCGAGAAAAGTGGCAATATCTGCGGGTTTAACCGCATGAGTAAGGGTTTCCAGGAGAGGTGGGTAGAAGGCTTGCAAAGTCTTCTGGCTCTTGAAGACCAGATCAGTGGCATATTCTGCTTGCATGATGCTCCATTGGTAGGCCAGTTCAAGTTCTGCGACCACTGGACAATACAGTTTTGTGAAAGCATCCAAACGATGGTGTAAGCTCTCAACATCTAATTCATCAGACAGTTGGTTGGCGACAGTGTAATCGGCAATGTGAGCAAAAGCGTTATCAACCATCTCAAATTGAATGCTCTTGGCACGCAGTTTGCTTGCCAGCCAGGCATGCCCATTGAAGTAAAACTGTAATCGGAAAGGACACCAAGTCGGCACTCGCAAATAGCACAGACCCAATTGCTCATCCACAAAGTAAAAATAGTAGGTCATACATTTACTACTGTCTGATTTCAAATATGTCTTGCCTGTCGACTTATCATGCCAGGGCCGATACGAATTGCAAGACTCCATTGCGCCGAAAATATGCACCAGGCCAGGCAATTCGCCGCGTGCTTTCAATATTTCTTGTATACGCGCTTCCTTGCGGAAGTCTTTTTTCCGAATGAACTCGATCTTTATCTCATTCTTCTCAGCCAGCTTTTCGGCATTCTCACGGATGCGTTCCCGAAAAGGTTCCGCAAATTTGGCATAATCAAAAATCCGGATACCCTTTTGATACAAGTAACGAGTCATCCCTTGGGCATAGCACAACGGATGCAAATTACCGGTTATCACGACCCGATCATAACAACTCAGCACACCATCCAGTTCTTGAGCAAAACGTTCCGAAAGCAGTGTGTCCATTGTTCAACTCCGTCTCTTCAAGCAGGTTAAACAATATATAACCACAAATTCTTTCAGATTCCAAGGATAATTTTTATGTCTCTCGTGCTAAAATATTTCTGAGGGAAAGTTGCCACTTCTTCTTGAGGGAGCTTTATGCTTACCTCGTTTTCAAGTCTTTGACTTGTGTAGGGCACCTTCGGGTCCCGTCCTGTTGAGCAACTTTCCCTCTTTGCTTTCCTGTTTGGTTCCGGCTTGTCCGGGTTAGGGAATCTGGAAGCCGCCCATCATGACCAAGCCGAAGCCATCCGAATCTCTCCCCAACAGGCACTTGCTATGAGCGAGATCAATTTGAGCTTTTACGAAAATTATCTCGATTGGGCTCAAGATTATTACGGGTGGGTCTTGGCGAAATTCCCCAAAGAATGGTTGGCTTACCTGGGTCGGGCCGATGCGTTTGTGATCAACCATCAACCCCAGGCTGCTCTCCCCGACTATTACCAAGCTTTGAAACTGAGGCCCAAAGAGGCGCTACTCTATTTGCGTCGCGGTCGGGCCCATCAGGTGCTCGGAAACAGAGAACAAGCAGCTCAAGATTTTCGTCAGGCGCTGGCTTGGGCGCGGAAAACCCACCTCCGCCGACGTGCTGAGCAATTGCTGGCTGAAACTGAGCCAGCGGCGTGATCCTTGCTGGCCCCGCATCCAAACTGGCTGAGAGTAAAACTATCCCCTGGACCGGCCTCCGGTAAGCTTTGAAAGAACTCCCACCTGAGCGCTTGCTTGAGCTGCTCAAAGGCCTCCATGATCTTTCCCCGCAGAACAAAGCCCGGCTGCCCCCCAGGTTTTACCGGTTGGTCAGATACTGCTTATTTGGAAGACTGCTGTCAGAAAGTTATCAACCTGCTCCGCCACCCGGCGCGAAAATTTCCTGAGATGCCCCATTTTCGGGAGGCCAAGAAAGTCAGCAGCGAAGACCAGACTGCGACCAAAACCTGCTGCTGAGCTAAGTGGAGCGCAAGCACGCCTTTACCAATGATTTCGGGGATATTGACGAGCTATTCGATTTACTGGATCAGCTTTAGGGGACAAGTCACTCTCAGGCTTTTGACGATCTTTCTCGGAAAAGCGAATAGGTTTTACAGTGCATAGTGGGGGGCAGCAACTTGTAGCCTGAAGTCTCCCATTTCATTGGCTCAGAAACAGCCAGAGAAAGCTGACCAGATACAGCGACCTTTGCACAAGCCCTTTGGCGAGTGGCAGGGTTTCGTTTTCGCTCAGGCCAAACAAGAGCGAGGTCCCCATCACCAGAACCAGGAAAAGAGCGTGCAGCCATCTTTCGCCGGGAGTGGGAGCCATGACCAATCGGTAGAAGATGCCCAGGCTAAAAGAAATCCCCGCCAGCGTTGCAAAAAACGAGTGCAGATTACTCTCTTGCACCGAATAACTCAGCCTTTTGATGAATGGTTCGGCGCTGAAAAAGCCTGAAAGCAAAATCGCCAGCCCATAGAGCATGATCAGGAGATCAGGGTAAAAAACCTTTTGGGCAGCGATAAACTTTTGGATAAATCCCAAATTGAGCAGCAAGCCAAAGCCGATAAAACCCGCCTGCATGATCCACTGGTATTTCAGTCCTTGTGCCGCCAGATCGCTGATCGTGTTTTGCGTCCAGTGATATTCCGCTGGGGTAAAGAAATGGGCGATGACAATTACTGCGACAAAATAGAGAATGGAAAATGGGATCATTGTCATTTTGATGGGCTGAACGAATAGCGGATGGCCTTTTTTGTGCAGTTATCCACGCAGGTGCCGCACAGGATACATTCGGTGTGTTCCATGTTCCCGGATAGCACCATCGCATCGACCTCGAGGCTCATTGAGCAGTATTTGTTGCAGAGTTTGCAGTCCGAGCATTCCGAGGCGTCCGCCACAAGGCGCAGGGAAGCCCAGCCGAAACGGTTGCGGATCCAGCGGCCGATTATCATGAAGGGCGACATCCAGCAGATGGTGTGGCACCCGACCCGGCGTCCGGCAAAAGCCGCCAGCCCGACGAAAAGGAAAATCACCCCGTAATAGATGATGTATTTGACCGATTCATCCACCGAGATGCCGGATTCCGTTAAATACAGCAGATTCACGCTGGAATAACCGCCCGCGCGAATCGCCAGCCAGACGATGAGCGACACCCACGGAATCCAGATCAGCCACTTGATCCAGTCGATTTTGTCGGGGTTCACCGCCCGGTTGTTGACAGGCTCGACGATTTCCTGCATCCCGGCGCCGGGGCAGACCCAGCCGCACCAGGCGCGGCCCAGGAAAAGCGAGGACAGGAACATCAGCCCGAACATGACCAGGCTGCCGTTAACGATGCCGTTCATCGCGCCGTCAATTATGACGTAGGGCGAGAGAAAGTTCATCGTGATCGGGAAGGATAAAAAGGCGAGAATGACCAGGGCTTTGCGGATGCGTTGACGGGTGGGGAGTTGTCGTAGCATGATAGGTTCCTTTTGGGCGAATCAGGCTGCGGGCAGTGCGCCGTTGCGAATGCGCTGGATCAGGCTTTCGATAAAGTCCAGGCTGGCTTTCAGGTTATGGATGCCAACTTCCAGCGTCAACATCCAGAAGAAAAATTCGCGCGGCGAGTTGGTGTACTCGCTGTAGGCTTCGATGTTGCGCGGAATTTGGTCATACTGCGCCAGCCCGGCGCGCATCAACACTGCGGCGCGCTCGAAAATTCCCAGGATTTCGGTATCTGAAAGCTGGGCAGCAAAAAAGACCTGGATCATGTCGGCGCTGCGGTTTTCATCGGGCGTCAGTGGTGTGACCAGCCACTGGCGCAATTCATCGCGTCCGAGCGGGGTGATGTGATATTCCTTGCGGTCGGGCCGCGACTCCTGGCGGATGAGTTCGGTTTCCACCCAGCCTTTTTCATTCATCCGCGCCAGGGTGCGGTAGATCTGGCTTTGGTCGGCAGGCCAAAAATGGCGTACCGATTTATCGAAGATTTTCTTCAGATCGTAGCCGGAATAGGGACGGTAATTCAAAAAGCCAAGAATGGCGTAATCAAGAGACATAAAGAAAGGCTCCGGTGATATAGGATTGATACTATATATGCTAAATCTTATAATAATGTCAAGGCTGAAACCTGTCAAGTGGTCATCCAATTCCGGGCATCTTGGCGGCGAAGTTATTGCAGTAAAATGCTAAAGCATTCACAATTATTCACTCAAGATTGGATAAACCATGAACAAAACCATTCGCAATATCACCCTCATGGGATTGGTTACGATCGGTGGGGGCTGGCTGGGCATCTGGCTTAACAACGTCACTGGCAACACCGCTCCGCCGATGCAAAGCCTGGGGGCGCTGATCTGGTTGGTCTCCCCGGCGCTTGCGGGGATTTTGCTGCGCGCTTTTGGCGGGGATGGCTGGCAGGATGCCGGCTTTGGGCTGCATCTCCGCTCGGGCTGGGTCTGGTACCTGGTGGCGATTTTGGTCTACCCGTTGGTGGCTTTGTTGACCTTTCGCCTGGCTGCCGTTACCGGAGCGATCAGCGCCGAGGGGTTTGCCGCGCAAGGTTTCGGTGCGTATCTATCCGCCGCCGGGGTGATGATGGCCGGGTCGCTGGTGAAGAATATTTTCGAGGAGTTTGCCTGGCGCAGTTATCTCACTCCGCGCCTGGATGCCGCAAAAGTACCCCGATTTTTGAACCATCTGATTGTGGGCATCCTGTGGTGGTCCTGGCATTTATCGTATTATGCGTACTACCTGGACAAAGCGACGCTGAAAAGTTTTATGACCACCAGCTTGCCGGTGTTCCTGGCACTGGGACTGGTCAGCTTGATTCCAACTGCGATTCTGTTTGGCGAATTGCAGCTGGCGAGCAAATCCACCTGGCCAGCATTTATCCTGCACAACATCATCAATGGGCTGAGTATGCCGCTGATTATCAATGGCTTTATCACGCTCAACCCTCCGCTGGGGACGATTTTGACACCGACGAATGAAGGTATTTTGACTTCGTTTTTGCTGGGCGCAGCCGGGGTGGTGATTTATCGAAATCGGATGGGAAAAACCCAAAACAAATGAATTATTCCCTTGACAGGTATAAGTCTATTTGGTAATATATCTGTATAGATATATGAATACTAAGGAGAACTTACCGTGAAAATCTTATTTTTTGGTGCAGGCGTCATCAACACCCTCTATGCGTGGGCATTGACCGAAGCAGGCCATGCCGTGACTATGTATGTCCGCCCCGGCAAGGAAAAAGATTGGGCCAACGGGATTCGACTTGACATTATCAGCGAACGCTTCAAAAAGAAGATATATGTGCGGGAAAAGTTCGCGCCGAAGGTGGTCACCGCTTTCAAGCCGGAGGATGGCTATGATCTCATCTTCGAATCGGTGAAGCATTATCAGACCCGAGAAATCCTGCCGCTGATTGCGCAGAACGCGGGGAATGCGCTGGTGCTGTTTTTCAACAACAGTTGGGAGAGTCTCGACTTTATCAATGAATACCTGCCTAAAACGCGCTACGTGCTCGGCATGCCGCGCGCGGGCGGCGCGATTGAAAATGGTGTGCTGGATGGCGCCATTACAGGGGATGTCATCCTGGGAGAATCCAGCTGCGGGAAACCTGAATCCGCGGAGGTGAAACAAACCGCCAGGGCGAATCTAGATAAAATTGCCCGGATGTTTGAAGCGGCGGGAATCAAACCGGCCATTCAGCCAAATATGGAACACTGGTATTGGGCGCATATGGCTTCGACGGTGCCGTGGATTTCTGGTGGTGCGAAGGCGCGAGGTTTTCTTCCGTTTGCGAAAAACAGTAAAGCCATCAGTGAAGCGCTGGAAGTAGGGAAGGATTGCCTGGAAATTCTCAAGGCGCGCGGTGTGGATGTGACTCAAATTCAAGATTTGCAAATGTTTTTGGCGCCGGTGTGGTTTTCGACTTTCATGACGAAAATGTTCATCGGTGGTGAAGTCGCGGTGAAAATCTCCAGCGGACACGGCGCATATGCTCCCGCTGAATTGCAAAAGATTTATGCGGATGTGGCGAATACCGGCAAACAACTGGGTGTGCCCACGCCCAAACTCGACGCATTCAAGCCGTACATTGACGAAATGAACGCCATTACGAAAAAGTAGGAAGCCCCATGCCACTCTCACATGCTATTCTCGGTTTTCTTGAATATCAGCCCATGACGGGTTACGACCTGAAGAAAATTTTCGATCAGTCGGTGGCGCATTTTTGGTCAGCCACACAAAGCCATATTTACAAGGCGTTGGAGACTTTGGAAAAAGATGGCTTCGTCGAGTCGCAAATCATTCAGGGCGAAGGCAAGCCAAATCGCAAGCAGTATCAAATTACGCAGGCTGGCAGAGGTGAACTGCACCGCTGGGTGTCCACGCCGCTGCCGCTGGAGACGCAACGCCATGCCTGGTTGATCCAGGTGTTTTTCGCACATGGTCATACAAACGAGGATGTGATTTCCTTATTTGAACAACGCATCGCAGCCATTGAGCAATATCAGGCGCAGGCTTTATTTATGGCACAGACGTACCTGGATGAAAACGCCAAACAAGTCGGAATTCAGCGTCTGGGCGCCTTATGGCAGCTGACACTCGACTATGGCAATGAGTACTACGCCAACGAAGTCGCCTGGTTGAAGAAAACCATCGGGCGGATTCGCGAACTCCCACCCATGACTTTGCCAGAGTAAGCGATAAAAAGATCGCGGCACAAATTCAAACCGCCTGAATCAAGGCGGGTCTATTCAACGCGCCAGGAGCGCACAAAGGAGAGAAAAAATGAGCAAAACAATTTTGGTGATCGGTGCGGCGGGCTTCGTCGGCGACCCTATTGCAAAGCAACTTCTGGCGGATGGTTTCTCCGTCCGCGCACTCGTGCGCAACGCAGACAAGGCTCGCCAAATGCTCGGCAGCCAGGTTGAACTCGTCGTGGGCGATTTCTCAGACAAGGCTACGCTCGAAAAAGCGCTGACCGGCGTGGATAGTGTCAACCTGAGCGTGCCGTGGCAATTTGAAGTGGCGGTCGCACGCGATGTGACCGCCATCCTTGCCGCGCAGGGACGCAAAAACGTCCGCGTCACTTACATCTCCGGCACCACCGCTCAGCCGGAAAATCGCGGATATGCGATGATCGACGAAAAACTCAAGGCCGAGGAAATCCTGACCAAGAGCGGCGTGGCGTACACCATTTTCCGGCCCAGCTGGTTCATGGATGCGCTGGGACTCTTCGTCCGCGATGGGCGCGCTACCGTTTTTGGAAAACAGAATCAGCCTTATTATTTCCTTTCTTTAGCGGATTTTGCCCGGGCGGTTTCGCAGGCCCACCAAACGGAGGCCGCTGCCAGTCGGACGGTCATCCTGAATGGCCCGGAATCGATCCTGATGATGGACGCGCTCCAAAAGTATTGCGATGCGCTCCATCCCGGTATCAAGGCTGCGTCCATGCCGATCTGGTTTGGCAAAATGCTGGCAATGATGATGAAAAGCGCGGAAATGAAGGATTTTGTGGAAATGATGGCCTATTTTGAAAAGTCGCCCAAAGTCAGCGCGCCCACTGGCGCGGAAGGTTCTCGGCGGATGACTCTCGAAGCCTGGCTCAAGACTCAGAAAAAGGGATAGGAATAATGGAAAAATTCGATGTCGTTGTCATCGGCGCCGGTCTGGGAGGGTTGAGCGCTGCCGGGTATCTCGCCAGGGCGGGGAAGAAAGTCCTCGTGCTGGAGCATCACACTGTCCCGGGTGGATATGCCCACGAGTTCCGGCGTGGCAAGTATCGCTTTGATGCGGCCCTGCACGCGCTGGATGGCGCCGCTCCTGGCGGTTGGTCGTATGCGGTACTCAAAGATTTGGGAGTTTTCGACCAGGTGCAATTCCATCGCATGGATCCGTTTTACACCGTCCGGCTGCCAAACCAGGAAGTGGTGGCGCATGCCGACCCGATACTGTACGAAGCCGAATTGGTGAAGCATTTCCCGCATGAACGCGAGGGCATCCACGCCATGATCGCAGATATGCTGGAAACCTACTGGCAGGTGCGCCGCTTCGACGCGGAAGGCCAGCTGGGAATTCGCCCGCCGCTGGAAAAAATGCCCGCGCTGTATCCTAAAATGCTGGCGGCCATGTCCATCACCCTGGACGAATACATGAGTCAGTTCATTCAGGATGCCGAACTCAAGACGACTTTCGCGACGTTGTGGGGCTATTATGGCCTGCCGCCCAAGAAATTGACCGCTGCGGTTTTTATTTTCCCGTGGGTGAGTTATCACATCATGGGCGCATTCTATCCCCAGGGCGGAAGCATGGCCATGAGCCGCGCACTCGAAGCCACGCTGAAAAAATTTGGAGGCGAGGTCCGCTACCGGCAAACGGTCAACCGGATCGAGGTCCGGGATGGCCGCGCGGTGGCCGTCGAAACCGAAAAGGGCTTGCGCATCGAAGCGGATGTTATCGTCAGCAACGCCAATTCTCCCGACACGCTGCTCAAATTCGTCGGGCGTGAACATCTGCCCGCCGACTATGTGCGCGGCATCGCAGAGTCCAAACCATCCATTTCCAATTTTGTGATCTATCTCGGCCTCGACCGCGACCTGCGTGCCGACGGTTGGAATCATCATGAACTTTTTGTGAGCGATGAATACGATCTCGAGGGCAACTACCAAGCCGCGCTGGACGGCGACTTTGCGCGCACGGCGCTTTCGCTCACCTGTTACAACATTGCCGATCCCGAATGTGCGCCGGAAGGCGGTTCGATTCTCAACATCTTTTCACTGGCCGATTGGAATACGGACAATCAATGGGGCACGGGCGGCAATCTCGCAAACTACAGCGAAAACCCGTGCTATATCGAATTGAAAAAAGTCGCGGCGGAAACCCTGCTCGACCGCGTTGAAAAGATCATCCCCGGCTTGCGCAAGTCCATCAAATACATGGAAACCGGCACCCCCCTCACCAACTGGCGTTATAGTCTCAACGTGGGCGGTGCCATCTACGGGACAGATCAAACGGTTGAAAACACGTACATGAATCGTTTGAGCGCCCAAACGCCCATTCCCAATCTTTTCCTGGCAGGCGCCTGGACCTTTGGCGGCGGGATGAGCGCGGCGCTGCTTTCAGGCCGTGACACTTCGCGTCTGGTGATTGGCTTCATGGATGGAACCCCTGTCACGTTGATGACCGCGCCAAACCTGGATGATCTTCCAGCGGCCGACTCAACGCCTCCCGTCAAACAGGCCGTCACCAGCGCCTCAACATCTTCCGTCTCCACCCCATCTGCGACTCTCAAAGCCACCGGCTCGGAACGTGAACTGACTCTCAACGCTATTGGCACACCCGCCGTTTTACTTTTCCACACTGCGGAGACTGCTGAAGACGCTGAACGAATCAACCAGGCCATACGCGCAGTGCCGGAATACCAGCCCAGCGCAGCCGTCACCATTGCCAACGTTGTAGATTTGCATTCCGTACCGAAACTGTTCCGGGGCTTCGCCGAAAAATCCATGCGCGAATCCTACGAAAAAGCGGGTAAGAGCCTACCGCCCGGCGAAAAGCCCCAGGACTACGTCATCATCCTACCCGATTGGGACGGCAGCGTCACCAAGGGCATTGGCTTGGCTGACACCAGCAAAACCGTCGGCCTCGCCGTTTTGGATGCGCAAGGCGTTTTGATTGGGACGTATCAAGGCACAGAGCCAGAATCTCACGCGCTGGAAATGTTGAAGAAGATGTAATGAAATTGGAGGCTGATATGATCCCGCTTCTCACCGCCCTGATCGTTGGCCTGGCTGCCGCAGGCATTTTTGCCCTGCGGCCTGTCACCGCCAAAATCAAAACCGAGTACAATCAAAACTCGGTGGTTGATTATCAAATCAAATTCCAGGTTTTGCAATTAGTGTTGACAGCGGTGGTTCTGTTCCTCGTTTATCTCCTCAACCCTGTAAACTTCGCGCATTTCTTCCGCCTGGGAGATGTCAACGCGCACATCAGCAAAATCGCCTGGCTGGGGGTCACCGGCAACGAAACCTGGCTGGAGATCGCCACCAGTATTGGTTTCTTTATCACACTTGGCACGGCCGTCTTCATGTTCTTCCAGTTGAAAAAAGCCGGGGCGGATTATCGCTATTTTGTATTCAGCCTGCTGTGGGCCATTCCGTTTTCGGTGGCGAACGCCTTTTCTGAAGAAGCGATTTTTCGCATCGGGATTATCTCGCCGCTCTATGGGATTTTTTCAGTATCTGTCATTGTCCTGATTTCTGCCGTAGTCTTTGGCGCGCCGCATTATTTCGGCATGCCCAGTGGCGTGGTCGGCGCGTTGATGGCGGGCTTCCTCGGCTGGTTGCTGGCGCTGAGTCTTTTCGAAACGCAGGGACTTCTGATCGCGTGGAGTATCCATTTTGTGCAGGATGTGGTCATCATCACCTCTATGATTTTGATGAGCAGAAAACCTGCATCTGCGCCTGCGTAAGGATTTGTTCCAAAGGAGTACTCAAAATGCTTAAGGCTTTCCTACGGATTGTTTTTATGATCATCATTGCGCTTGTTTCCGGCGTGCTTGGCCTGCTGATCGGGATGCTCATCGGTGGAAATTATGCCGAGCAATTCATGTTCAATGGCGTCCGGGGCTATGAAGCCACGGGTCAAATTGGCTTGATTGCCGGGGCACTCCTGGGCTTGTTTTTGGGCAGTTGGGCATTATTAAAAGGCAGGAAACAATGACAAAGCAGCCCGGGAAGCAGCGGGTTTTGGTGATCGGCCCAACCGGTATGCTCGGTAAACCGGTTGCGCAGCAACTTAAAGCGGACGGGTTTAACGTCCGACTGCTGGCGCGCGACCCGAATAAGGCGCGGCGTTTGCTGGGCGATGGCTATGAAATCATCCAGGGGGATGTGGAAGATGCCGCCGCGTTGCGCAGTGCGCTGAGCGGCGTGGATGGTGTCCACATCAGCCTGAAGGGCGGCCCAAGCGCCGCAGACTTCGACCGGATGGATCATCTTGCCACGCGCAATATTGCCCTGGCTGCCAGCGAGCAAGGCGTGGGGCGGGTAACGCTCTTATCAGCCTATGCCGTCAGCGCCGAAAAGGCCGACACCCCGGAAAGCTGGTCAAAGTTCAAGGGTGAAGCGGCGCTGAAAGCCAGCGGTGTGCCATATACCATTTTTCGCGCATCGTGGTTCATGGAGTCGCTGCCGCTTTTTGTTCAGGGAAAAAGCATGTCGCTGATCGGAAAGCAAGTTCACCCGCTGCATTGGATTGCCGCAGAAGATTATGCGCGCATGGTTTCGAAAAGTTACCAGACCGAGGCAGCGCTCAACAAGGAACTGTACATTTTTGGCCCACAGGCGTACACGATGAAAGCCGCCATGCAAACCTATTGCGACATCGCCGCACCGGATGTGAAGATCTCGCCAATTTCCACCAAGATGTTATCTGTAATGGGCACACTGACCTTCAACACCGAGTGGAAAAGCATGGCGGTACTGATGACGCATTACGAAAATTGGGGCGAAGATGGCTCACCCGACGAAGCCGATCGCTTGCTCGGCGCGCCAAAGGTACCATTGAGGGAATGGTGCGCAAGAAACCGCGGGTAATTTCGCTGTCCTGAAAGCGGTTCTCCTGTATATTAAACAGCAAGAAAAACTAAAGCAGGCCACCAATTTGGTGGCCTGCTTGCATGAGTGGGGGGCTTTTTGAATTGCACGCTTTCATTTTCGGCCCGTTCTTCGGGAATTAGAATTTGTTTTTCAATATTCAGTCGCTGAATATTGACAAGCTGAAAATAACTGAATATACTTTGAATATAAGTCCTATTGAATTAGTGTGAATTTCGCACTGTGAAGTAAGGACTTTACAACCTGAAACCAGATGGAGAAAAAATGAAAATTAGCACCCGTAGTATCCTGATCGTTTTGACAGTGATTGCGTCCCTGGTACTGGCTGCTTGCGGAAGCGCCGCCAGCTCTGCCCCAACCGAAGCGCCGGTTGCTCAAGCTCCCGCGGCGACTGAAGCCCCGGCTGCCACTGTTGCGCCAACTGAAAAACCCTTGAGCGGCACCATCAGTGTATCCGGCGCGTTCGCCCTGTACCCGATGATGACCGTTTGGGCGGATGAATTCACCAAGCTCCACCCGGAGGTCCAGTTTGACGTGCAGGGTGGCGGCGCGGGTAAAGGGATGACTGACACCATTGCCGGGGCGGTCGATATTGGGATGATCTCGCGCAGCATCAAGCCCGAAGAGGAAGCCCAGGATGTTTTCTGGGTGTCCGTCACCAAGGATGCGGTCTTCCCTGTTTTGAGCGACAAGAATCCGGTTGCGGCTGAAATTCTGGCCAAGGGCATCAGCCAGGAATCATTCAATAAGATTTTCATCACCGGTGAAATCAAAACCTGGGGTGAAGTGGTCGGAAAGCCCGAAATTACCGACGAAATCCATGTTTACAGCCGTTCGGATGCCTGCGGCGCGGGAGAAATGTGGGCCAAGTTCTCGGGTGGCAAGGTTCAAGATGACATCAATGGGATCGGTGTCAATGGCGAACCGGCCCTGGTCGATACCGTGCTCAAGGATCCGCTCGGAATTGGTTACAGCAACTTGAACAGCGTCTTCGATCTTACGAACGGCAATCCCATCCCGGGCGCGTTGGTGGCGCCGGTGGATGTCAACAAAAACGGTCTGGCCGACGCTGATGAAATCTTCAAAACCACGGACGAAGCGGTCAGCGCCGTGGCAGCGGGGAAGTATCCCTCACCCCCAGCGCGCTTTGAAAACCTGGCGACCAAAGGGAAACCCAACGGGTTGACTCGCACCTTCATCGAATGGATTTTGACCGATGGTCAGCAGTTCCTTTCTCAGGCTGGGTACGTCCCTTTGACGCCGGAAAAGCAAGCAGAATCGCTGGCGAAACTCAAATAGCAGGCTAAAAATCATCCAATCCAACTGAAATGGACAAACAAAAGGAAGGCCGGGAGCTCCCGGCCTTCCTTTTGTTTGTCACACGGCCGCTGCCCCCTTCATGTGGATTGATGCTCTGACAGCTGATTTGCTGTTACGGCTTGACAAACGCTTAATTCTGATGTAAAGTTCAGCCCGCTTAACTAAAAAGAGGACTTAACTATGAGTGACACACTCCAATTTACACAGATCACCCGTCAGTGGATGGATACGTTCATGCACCGTTCGATGCACGGTTGGAATCACTTCGCCAAATCCACGGGCCTTTCGATGCCACAGTTCAGTATCCTGATGCAGCTGCATTACAAGGGCTCGTGCGGCATGTCTGAGATCAGCGAGCGCTTTAGTGTATCGGCCGCCGCTGCCAGCCAACTGGTGGAGAAGCTCGTGCAGAGTGAATTGATCGAACGAGTTGAAGATGTCCACGATCGGCGCGCCAAACACTTGAATCTTTCTCCAAAAGGCGCCACCCTGATTGAAAAGGGCATCCAGGAGCGTTATCGCTGGATGGACGAACTGGCGGAAAAGTTAACCCCTGAAGAACGCGCAAAAGTGGCTGAAGCGTTAACCATCCTGACAGAAGCGACGCAGAAGATGGAAAGCCTGAACGTTAAGCATAAAAACTAACAGCGATCTTTTTTTCGCGGAAAAGGAAGAACAAATGGCAGGTATTTTGCAGGATAAAGTTGCAGTAATCACCGGCGGCTCACGCGGATTGGGCTATGCGATCGCCGAGACGTATGCCCGTGAAGGCGCGCAGGTCATTATCGCTTCGCGTTCGGCCCGTTCAGTCAGTGATGCGGTGAAAATGCTCCAAGCCAAGGGGGCGCAGGTTGCGGGCCAGGCCTGTGATGTGGCTGAAATCCAGCAGGTGGAGTCGTTGGCCGAGTTTGCGATCCAGAATTTTGGCCGCATCGACATTTGGGTCAATAATGCGGGGCTTTCTGCGCCGTATGGACCATCCGCGCACATTCCCAGCAGCAATTTTCAGAACGTGATCGATACCAACATTACGGGCACGTATAACGGTTCCGTGGTTGCCATGCGCTATTTCCTGGCGCAAAAGAGCGGCAAGTTAATCAACCTGCTGGGACGCGGCGATACAGGCTCGATTTCTTTTCAGAGCGCGTACAGTTCAAGCAAGGTTTGGGTGCGCAATTTCACCAAGACGCTGGCGAAGGAATACCAAAAAAGCGGCGTGGATGTCTTTGGCTTCAACCCCGGCCTGGTGCGAACAGAAATGCTGAGCAATGTCCACGCGGTCAGCGGATACGAAAATGGCTTGAATCCCCTGCGCTTTGTGGCGATGTTATGGGGCAATGATGCGGATGTGCCAGCCGAGAAGGCTTTGTGGCTCGCTTCCTCCGCCACGGATGGGAAAAACGGATCGATGGTCACCGTGTTAACCGCCTGGCTGATTCTTTCACGGCTGATCGCACTGCCGTTTCGTAAATTATTCAATCACTCCACCGAATTGCTGGAACTCAATATCACTTCTGTTGAACCAGCAGTCAGCGGGGATTAAAGATGCGGGGCAAGCCTGCTCATTTATTGGATTGCGTTTGCTTGACCGGTAAATGCCTTCCTCTTGAAACACGTTTAGAAAACCAATCTGCAAGGAGCTATCTCAATCATGGTTAAACTGGCAAAATATACAAAGCCTTACTTATTGATGATCCTGCTCGCCATCCTGCTCTTGTTTGTCCAGGCCAACCTGGACCTGGCGCTGCCCGATTATCTTTCCCGAATCGTCAATACCGGTATTCAACAAAGCGGCGTGGAAAATGCCGTCCCGCTGGCGATTCGCCAGAGCGAGATGAATCGCCTGGTTATCTTCCTGAGCGAGACCGATAAAAGCTCGGTGCTGGCTGATTACACCCTGGTCGATAAGAACTCAGCCGATTACGGGACGTACGTTGTGGAATACCCCGCCTTGGAAAAAGAAGCCGTCTACGTTTTGAACAAAATCGACCAGGCTGAAATCGACCGAATCAACCCGATCATTGGCAAGGCGATCCTGACGGTTTCGGGTATTGAACAGGTGCTGGCGGATCCGGCCAAGGCGAAGCTAATGAGCGGAGCTTTTGGCGGCATGGACCTGAGCAAGCTGCCCCCCGGCATGGATTTGTTCGCCATGATGGGCAAACTGCCAGCGGCCACCCTGGCCAAAATCACCGATTCCATCAACACAAAATTCGAGGCCCTGGGCGAGAAGATGATCATCCAGGCCGCCATCAGCCCGGTTCGCGCCGAATACAAAGCGCTCGGCATGGATACCGACAAGCTGCAAAACAGCTACGTGATGAGCATTGGCGGCTGGATGCTGCTGCTGACGCTGTTATCGGTGGTGTGTACCATCATCGTGGGGTATCTATCAGGCAAAATTGCGGCTGGCATGGCGCGCGACATTCGCCGCGCGGTGTTCCAGAAAGTCGAAAGTTTCTCCAATTCGGAATTTGACAAGTTCTCCACCGCTTCGCTGATCACCCGCTCCACCAACGACGTGACCCAAATCCAGATGGTGGTGTTTATGATGGTGCGCATGGTGTTTTATGCTCCCCTTCTCGGCTTCGGCGGCCTGATTAAAGTGATCTCCAAGGATTCGCCGATTTCGTGGTTGATTGCTGTTGCCGTTCTGGTACTGATCAGCCTGATCATCGTGGTCTTCTCGCTTTCGCTGCCGAAATTCAAGATCACCCAAAAACTGGTGGATCGCATCAACCTGGTGGCCCGTGAGAATCTCTCGGGTATGATGGTGGTGCGCGCCTTCAATATGCAGGCTTTCGAGGAAGATCGTTTCGACAAGGCCAACCTTGATCTGACGGCCGTCAGCCTGTTCATCAACCGCGTGATGGTGGTGATGATGCCGATGATGATGTTGATCATGAACGGGCTTTCCGTGGCGATCATCTGGTATGGCGCGCGCCAGGTGGCGGACGCCAATATGCAGGTCGGCGATATGATGGCATTCATGCAATACGCCATGCAGATCGTGATGTCGTTCCTGATGCTTTCGATGATGTTCATCATCCTGCCGCGCGCTTCCGTTTCAGGGGATCGCATCGCGGAAGTGCTTGAAACTGAACCCAAAATCCATGATCCGCTGCAGCCCAAAAAGTTCGCGGCCACCTTCAACGGCACCGTGGAATTCCGCAATGTTTCGTTCCGTTATCCCGGAGCGGAGGAAGATGTGCTGCACGACATCAACTTCACCGCGCAGCCGGGACAAACCACCGCCTTTATCGGTTCGACTGGTTCCGGCAAATCGACGATCGTCAACCTGATTCCGCGCTTCTACGAAGTGACTGAAGGCGCCATCCTGATGGATGGCCTGGATATCCGCGAAGTGACGCAGCATGATCTGCGCGAGAAGATCGGTTATGTGCCGCAAAAGAGCGCGCTGTTCTCTGGCACGATTGAGAGCAACCTGCTGTATGCCGATGAAAACGCCAGCCCCGAAATGCTGAAATCGGCGATTGAGATTTCGCAGGCGGCAGAGTTTGTGGCCTCGAAGGAAGAAGGCATGGCGACCGAGATTTCACAGGGCGGTATCAACGTCTCTGGCGGACAGAAGCAGCGCCTTTCGATTGCGCGCGCCCTGGTCAAAAAGCCGCCGGTTTATATTCTCGATGACAGCTTCTCGGCGCTCGATTTCAAGACCGACGCCGCTTTGCGCCGCGCATTCAAGGAAAAGGCTGCCAACAGTACCCTGATCATCGTCACGCAGCGCGTTACCACCGTCAAGAATGCCGAACAGATTATCGTGCTGGATGAAGGCCGCATCGTCGGCAAGGGCTCTCACCAGGAATTGATGAAGGACTGCGAAACTTACCAGGAAATTGCCCTGTCGCAGCTCAGCAAGGAGGAATTACTATGATGCACACTCCCGGACGCAGCGGCCCCGCGGCGAGACGCGGTGGCCCGATGGGCGGCGGCCCAATGGTTATGATGAAAGGCGACAAGGCGCGTGACTTCAAAGGCACGATGTCCAAACTGATTGCCTACCTGGGCCAGTACAAACTGGCGGTGGTGATCGTCTTCATTTTTGCGATTGCCTCCACTTCGGCCAATATCGCCGGACCGAAAATGCTCGGCAGCGCTACCACCAAGCTGTTTGAAGGTGTGATGGCGCAGTTGAACGGCAGCGGTTCGATTGACTTTGACGCCATAGGTCAGATCATTCTGCTGACGGTGGCCCTGTACCTGTTTTCTGCCGCGTTTGCCTACCTGCAGGGCTGGATCATGGCAAACGTCTCGACCAATATTGCTTATCGCTTCCGCCGCGACATTTCTGAGAAGATCAACCGCATGCCGCTGCATTATTTTGACACCACCACCCACGGTGAGGTGCTTTCGCGCATCACCAATGACGTGGATACCGTCAACCAGACTCTCAGCCAGAGCTTAACCCAGATCATCACCTCGGTGGTGACGGTGGTGGGGGTGCTGGTGATGATGTTCTCGATCAATTGGATGATGACGATGGTGGCCTTAATCATGATCCCGCTCTCGATGGGCGTGGTCGGCGTGATTATCGGCCAGTCGCAGAAATATTTCAAGCAGCAGCAGGATTTCCTGGGGCACGTCAACGGGCATGTTGAAGAAATGTACGGTGGTCACATCGTCATGAAGGCCTTCAACGGCGAGGAAGAGAGCATCCAGAAGTTTGACCTGTCGAATGACAAGCTGTATGACGCGGCCTGGAAGTCGCAGTTCCTTTCGGGTTTGATGATGCCGATCATGACGTTCATCGGCAACCTGGGTTATGTGGCGGTGGCCATTTTGGGCAGTTATCTCGCCATCCGCGGCACGATTACGATTGGCGATATCCAGGCTTTCATCCAGTATGTGCGCTCCTTCACCCAGCCCATCACGCAGCTGGCGAATATCTCCAACATTTTGCAGCAGACGGCTGCCGCGGCGGAACGGGTCTTTGAGTTTCTCGAAGAGTCTGAGGAAGTTGCGGAAGCCAGTCAACCCGTCAAGCTGGAAGACGTGGCCGGTCATGTGGAATTCAAGGATGTGCACTTCGGCTACAGCCCGGAAAAAATCATCATCAATGATTTCTCCGCGGAAGCCGAGCCCGGTCACAAGATCGCCATTGTTGGGCCAACCGGCGCGGGCAAGACCACCATGGTCAAGCTGCTGATGCGCTTTTACGATGTGAACAGCGGCGCCATTCTGGTGGATGGACACGATATTCGTGATTTCAGCCGCTATGATCTGCGCAAGCTGTTCGGGATGGTACTGCAGGATACCTGGCTCTACAACGGCTCGATCCTGGAAAATATCCGTTATGGACGCCCGGATGCCAGCGACGAGGAAGTGTACGCCGCCGCCAAGGCCGCGCATGTGGATCACTTCGTGCACACGCTGCCGGATGGCTATAACATGATTCTGAACGAGGAGACTTCGAACATCTCGCAAGGCCAGATGCAGCTGCTGACGATTGCCCGCGCGGTGCTGGCGGATCCGAAGATCTTGATTTTGGATGAAGCCACCAGTTCGGTCGATACGCGCACCGAGGTTCTGATCCAGCGCGCCATGGATAACCTGATGAAGAATCGCACCAGCTTTGTCATTGCGCACCGCCTTTCAACCATCCGTGACGCGGATTTGATTCTGGTGATGCGCGACGGTGACATCGTTGAGCAGGGGAATCATCAGGAACTGCTGGAGCGCAATGGTTTCTATGCCGAGCTGCATAATAGTCAGTTTGATGTGGTGGGGAGTTAGGGATTTAGTAATAAGTAATAAGGAATGAGTGAGAAGGAAGAGCGAGCGACGGGAGGCCGTCGCTCGCTCTTTTTGTTGTTGGGCCCCCTCCAACCTCCTGCCGGAGAACACGGCAGGCGAAACAGCCCCAAATATCCAAAGGCGGGATACCCGTAAAGGCTACCAACGAAAGATCAAGCCACGAAACACGCGAAAAGGCGCGAATAATTAAAAAAACTTGGCGGCCTTGGCTTACTTGGCTTCTTGGCGATTAAGCACGTCTCGTGAAGAGTCCCAAAGAAAGATCAAGCCACGAATAACGCGAAAGGCGCGAAAGTCTGCGTGAGGTGGCGTCTACTGGTTGAAAAAAACACCGGCGCTGTGCAATAGCGCCGGTGTTCTGGTGTTCCGCAATTTGCGGGGGGTGGTTCAGGTTTGGGCCAGGATGCGCGTGAGCGACCAGGCCAGGCCATCTTCATCATTGGAGGGGGCCACCCAGTTAGCGGCCTGCTGGACGGCGGCGGGCGCATTGCCCATCGCGATTGCCAGACCGGCATATTCAAACATGGGCAGGTCAATCGGCTGGTCGCCAATTGCAGCAATCTCCGCGGGAGCCATGCCAGCTTGCCCGGCGAAGATGCGCAGGGCGCTGCCCTTGTCCACGCCGCGGGCGGTGATATCCACATATTGGATACCGGCGTAGATGGAATGCAGCGATGGGCACTTTGCCAGCACTTCGGCGGCATCGTTCAGCAAGCCCGGTCCGCCCGCCAGGCTCATCTTGAAGATCGGTTGATCGAAATCCTTTACGGGGTCAACGGTGCGCAGGCTGTTGCGCATGCTGGCGGCGGTGAAGGCATCCAGCCTGTCCAGCAAATCGTCAGGGCCGTACCACAGCATGCCGCGCGGCAAATCCGCCACCAGCCCGGCGCCGGTTTGACGGGCAAAGTCAATCACCAGGTCCAATTCCGCGCGGACGTGAAAGGTACGGGCCGAGATGACCTGTCCCTGTTTGCCAGGGAAAATCGCGGCTCCAGCCGAGGAGATATAGGGCAGGTCCATCTCCAGCAGATCCAGCGTGCGCTCCACGCCGCTAATTCCGCGCCCGCTAGCCAGCACAATCTGGATTCCGGCGTCCAGCGCCTGGCGCAGCGCCGCGCGCGAGGCCGGGCTGACTTGCTGCTGGGAGGTGAAGAGCGTGCCATCCAGGTCGATGGCGATCAGGCGGATTGGGCTGTTCATCAAGCTTTTGGCCAGTTCTGGACTTTGGCGCGCACGGCCTGGGCGGTATCGAGGCTCAGGACTTCGGCGGCCAGTTTGGCGGCGCTGGCCGTGTGCCACTGCCGGATGACGGCCTTGGCCTGCGGGATCATGGCCGGGGTCATGCTCAACTCGTCGATGCCCAGCCCGAGCAGGATCGGCAGCGCCAGCGCGTCGCCGCCCAATTCGCCGCAAACCCCGACCCATTTTCCGGCAGCGTGCGCGGCTTCCGTCACCTGCCGGATCAGGCGCAGGATGGCCGGGTGGATGGCGTCGCCCAGGTAGGCGACCCGCTTGTTGGTGCGCTCGGCGGCCATGGTGTACTGCGTCAAATCGTTGGTGCCGATGCTGAAAAAGTCCACTTCGCGGGCAAAGAGATCGGCCATGACCGCGGCGGAGGGGATTTCGACCATCATGCCAAGCTGGACGTTGGCGGTGAAGGCGGCGCCCTCGGTTTTCAGCGCGGCGGCGGCTTGCGCCACGGCGTCCTTGGCGGCCCGGATTTCCTGCAGGGCGGCGATCATCGGGAACATGATGCGGATGTCGTGTCCCTGCGCGGCGCGCAACAGGGCGCGCAACTGCGGCTGGAAGATATCAGGCCGATTGAGACAGATGCGAATGGCGCGCCAGCCCAGGAAGGGATTGTCCTCCTGTCCGAGGTCGAGATAGGGCAGCATCTTGTCGCCGCCGATATCCAGGGTGCGGACGACGACCGGGCGCGAACCAAAGACTTCAAAGATGGCGCGATAAGCCTCGTACTGGTCCTGCTCATCCGGGGCGGTCTCGCGCTGCAGATAGAGAAATTCGGTTCGCAGCAGGCCGACTCCTTCCGCGCCAAATTCGAGCGCCTGGCGGGCGTCCGCCACATCGCCGATATTGGCGACCACTTCCACGCGCCGTCCATCCAGGCTGATGGCCGGGCGGGCGGCTTCTGAAAAGGCCAGTTGCGCCAGCCCGGCCTGACGGGCTTTTTCCTGCCGGGCGGCTTCCAACTCGGCGGCCAGCGGGCGCAGGGTGATTTGTCCCAGGCCGCCATCGACGATGATGGTTTCGCCGTCTGGCATCTGCAAGAGCGCATCGCCCAATCCAACCACGGCGGGCAGCTGCAACGCCCGCGCCAGGATGGCGCTGTGCGAAGTCGGGCCGCCTTCGGCGGTGCAGAAGGCCAGCACCAGCGCTTTATCCAGGCTGGCGGTTTGCGAGGGAGTCAGGTCACGGGCCAGGAGGATGCCCGGTTGAGTCATTTTGAAAGCGGCCGAAGCGGCGCGTCCCAGCAGGTGCGCGAGCACACGCTGGCCCACGTCGCGGATATCGGCGGCGCGCGCGGCGATGGTCGGGTCAGACAGGCCCGCAAGCCGCTCCGCCACCTGCGTCACGGCGTCCATCCAGGCCGCTTCCGCGTTGACGCCGCGCTGGATTTCACCCCGCGCGGCCTGCAGCAGATCGGGATCTTCGAGGAACATGCGATGGACCGCAAAAATGGCCGCTTCGCTGGCGGAAGCATCGCGCGTGACTTTGGACTCAAGCTGTTCGAGTTCGACCTGCGCGGCGGCGCAAGCTGTATCCAGTTTCGCCGTTTCGATGGCGGGGTGGCAGCCTGCGCGGCGCGGGACGGCGATTTCCTGTTCCTGCCAGCGCTGCACCGGCCCGATGGCAATCCCCGGCGCGCCAGGGACTCCGCGCAACTGGCGATCGTTGGCTGGAGGTTGGCTGGGTTGGACTGCGCTGGGAGTCTGAAGCGCGACGCCGGTCACTGATTCGCCCAGGCCGTTTTCCACGACGCGGCGCAGGGTTTGGGCGGCCTCGGCTTCATCTTCGCCGGTAATGCTCAACTCAATTTGATGACCGTTTTCCGCGCCGAGCTTGAGCACCCCCAGCACACTTTTGGCATCCGACCAGTCACCGTCTTTCGTCAGGTTGCGGATTTGAATGGCGGATTTGAATTTCTTGGCAGTCGCCGCAAAAATCGCCCCGGGGCGGGCATGCAGGCCGGTGGGGTTGAGAATGGTCAGGGTCAGATTCATGGGCGTGTCCAGACCAGGCGTCCGCCCACAAAGGTTGCCGCGGGGCGGATGTCAGCATCCAGCAGCACAATATCCGCGTCACAGCCCGCTTCCAGGCGGCCTTTGCGGTGCGCCCCGACCGAATTGGCGGCGCTGCGGGTGGCCGGGATGAGCGCTTTTTCGAGCGGCAGTCCCAGCAGGTTGACCAGGTTGCGCACGCCCATATCGAGCGTGGCAAAAGCGCCCGCCAGGGTGCCATCCGCCAGCTGACAGCGGCCTTCCAGCACGAAAATGGGCTTGTGTTCCCATTCGTATTCGCCATCGGGCAGGCCCGCAAAGGGCGCCGAATCAGAGATCAGCACCACTTTGTCCAGTCCCTTAACGCGGATCAGAATATCCATGGCGGCCGGGTGAACGTGCACGCCATCGGCGATCAGCTCGGCGTAAATCTCGTCAAAGTGCATGACTGCGCCGACCACGCCTGGCTCACGATGTTGCAAAGGCCGCATGGCATTGTAGGTGTGGGTGGCGTGGTTCAGGCCGAGTTTTACGGCCTGGGCGACCTGCTCATAGCTGGCGTCGGAATGACCGATGACCGGCACCACTCCGTTTGCCACCAGGGCCGGAATGGCCTGCATGGCGCCGGGTTCTTCGGGCGCAAACGTAATCATGCGGATGCGGCCGTCCGCGGCTTTTTGAAGAACGTCAAAATCCTGGCTGGAAAGCGGGTAAACCCAATCCGCGGTAGCCATGCCGGGGCGTTTGGGCGAAAGATGCGGCCCCTCCAGGTGGATGCCCAGGCAGTGCGCGCCGCTGGGCGGTGAAGAAAGGATTTCGGAGATCGTTTCGAGCGCTTCGATCACTTCCGGGCGCGGATAAGTGAGTGTGGTCGCCATGAACGAGGTCACGCCGTAGGCTGGCAGAGCCGGGATGACCTCCGCCAGGCCGATTCCCATGCAGTCCTTGCCCAATACACCGTGCATGTGGACATCGACAAAGCCGGGGGCGATCGCCATGCCCGCCGCGTCGAAGATTTCTGTGTTGGGGGGAATTTCCACTTCCCCCTGACGCCCCACCGCTTCAATCTGACCGCCAGATATGAGCACAACCCCCGCTTCGATTTTCTCGGAGGGGGTATAGACAGTTCCGTTAAGGATGGCTTTTCCCGGCATATTTACCTTCTTAATGATGATGCCATGCGGTGCCAGGTGTGTCGCCGCCCGCGCAGCGCCATCGACCAGGCATAGATATTTTCCGGCACGGCAATTCCCAGTGTCCCGGCGTCGCCGAGATGGTGAATATCCGCGCCGCTCATTTTGCTCCACAAGGCCAGCTGCTCGATAGTAGAAATGCTGGCGCCTTCTTGGGAAGTGCCGACCGTGTTCATTGCCAGCAGGTTGAGACTGTGGGCGACCTCGATCAGGGCGCGCGCGGCTTCCACCGTCATGCCTGGCACCGTGCCCGGAGCGGGCAGCAGGATGCCATCCGCGCCATCCCCGGCCAGCCTGCGGATCTCTTCCGCGTCCATCGCCGCGCCGGAGACGCCAGCGGTGTGCATTTTCCCGGCGAAAATGGCAATCCTGTCACCCAGCGCGGCGCGGATCGCGGCGGCTGAGCGGCAAATTCCCTGCATGGTGACGCCGGTATGCGGGTTGCCGGTAATCGCCAGGAAATCGGCGCCCTGTTCCAGCGCCAGGCGGGCGTTTTCCACGGTTGCCAGGCGCCCGGAGGAAGTGAGCGCCTCGGGGTCTTCGATCGGTTCTAGGTTCAAACCGACGGGTCGCCCAATCCAAGCCTTGACCTGGTTGATGGTGACACCCAGCCCGAAAGGGAAACGCCCGAAAATTTTTGATTCAGATGGGGAATTTTCGTTGGGAAAGCCGAAAACTTGCGGTGCGGTGACATCGTAGAAATTCAGCAAAACCAGGTCCGCGCCCATGCTGGCGGCCAGCTCAGGGTTCGAGACCTTATCGATCAGCGGCGGCGCTGCGGCGTTGATCTCCGCTGCGACGATGCGGCCTTCGGACAGGCGAATCCCTTCGACAATTTGACGCGGCGTCATCGTGACGAAATCCGACGCGTTTGCATCCAGCAGTCGTTTTGTCATACCGTTTTCCTACAAATAAAAAGTGGAGCTTATAGTTCAACCGTGTAAAGCACATCCTGCCCGGCGACCGCCCGGTCGATGGCGTTTTTTTCAATGACGGCCTGTTCGGGCAAGTCGGGCAAAATAACGGGGGAGATGGCATTGTATCCGGCGGCGGCGATCACGCCCAGATCGAAAGTAATCACGCGCTGACCGGCCTTGACGGTATCCCCCACCTGGGCATGCAGCGTGAAGCCCTGGCCTTTCAGGTTGACCGTATCCAGCCCGATATGGACGAGCACCGTGACAAGTCCATCCTCAGACTGGACGGCAAAAGCGTGTCCCGCACTGTGCAAAATGATGAGTTTGCCGTTGATCGGCGCCAGGGCCACGCCTTCGCCCGGTTCGACCGCCAGTCCATCTCCAAGCATTTTTTCCGAGAAAACGGGGTCGGGCACTTCTTCAATCGGCACGACGATGCCAGAAAATGGCGAAAGAACGCTTGTTTTGCCCATGCTTAGCCCTGGCGCATGATTTTATTCATGGCTGTGCCGATCAATTCGGCGTACGTTCCAACCACGACCTGCACGCCTTTGCCCATCAGGATCGGGCGTCCAATCATGCCGAGCGAGATCAATTTTTTCGTATCCACTTTGGATGTGTCTTTCAGTGTTCCGCGCAGGCGAGTGATGCAGCCTTCAATCTCAACGATATTTTCCTTGCCGCCCAGCGCCTCAATGAATTGGCGCGCCTTTTCATCTATCTCCATGGGAATCTCCTTGTATCCAAGATGGACGTGTCGTGACCTTTCGGCCACGACACGTTTGGTTTTGAAAAAGGGTTATTCTGCGACGTCAGGTTCGCGGCCGGGGGTCGGGATGTCCTGGGCCTTGATCAACCAGACGAAGACAAAGTAGTAGATCGCGCCGAAGACCAGGCCGACAACCAGCAGGCCAATCGGATTCGTGGCGATCTTGAAGTTAATCAGATAGTCGATCAAGCCAGCCGAGAAGCCGAAGCCACTCCGCATGCCCAAAGCAACCGTGATGTAGGCGGAGATGGCGGTCAACACAGCGTGGATGACATACAGGACGGGCGCAACGAACATGAAAGCAAATTCAATCGGTTCGGTGATGCCGGTCAGGAAGGAGGTCAGCGCGGCAGACAGCATGATACCGCCGACGGCCTTCTTGTTTTCGGGTTTGGCGGTTACATACATCGCCAGCGCAGCGGCGGGCAGGCCGAACATCATGATCGGGAAGAAGCCGGTCATGAACAGGCCACCCGTTTTGCCTGCCGAGTCAAAGAAGCCGGTCAGGTCTTTGAATTGGAACCAGACTACCGAGTTGAGGAAGTGGTGCATGCCGAGCGGAATGAGCAAGCGGTTGAGGAAGGCATGGATGGCAGCGCCGAGCGGGCCCTGATCGACAGTCCAGGTGGCGAGAGCGGTCAGCCAGGCACCCGGCCATTTCCAGATGAAGCCGAAGACAACACCGAGAACCAGTGCTGCAAAGGAGGTCACAATCGGAACGAAGCGCTTGCCACCGAAGAAGGCCAGCCATTCGGGCAGTTTGACGTTGTGATAGCGATCATACAACCAGGCGGCTACCATACCGACCAGGATACCAGCGAGGACGCCCATGTTGGTGTCGGCATCTTTACCGTAGGTGGCGGTTGCGATAACCGTCATAACCTTGGTCATGACCCAGTAACCAACTGCGCCAGCGATACCGGCGGTGCCAGCGTCCGCAGTTAAGCCAACAGCTACGCCGACAGCGAACAGCAGGGCCAGGTTGCCGAAGATGGCATCGCCAGCCGCGGCCATCCAGGGCCAATTCAGCATGTCAGGTTGACCAAAGCGAAGGAAAAGGGCAGCCGCGGGGAGCACGGCAACCGGAAGCATCAAAGAGCGTCCGATTTTTTGAAAGTATGCAAACATGTTTATATTCTCCTTTTACAAAAATTGGGTGGTGAAAAAATGTGGGCCGAATGAAAAATGCGATTGTGCTTTCCGATAACACCTCCTTGAGAAATGATCAGAAAAAGATAATCGAGTTACTTCTGAGGAAAAATGCGTCCAATATTTGAAATGAATTTGGCAACCATTAAGTCCGAGCCCAATTCCGCTTGTGGATTGAAGACCTTCATCACATATGGGACAATGTTCAAGACCTGGCTAATCGGGCTGTTGCGTCCGGGTAAGCGGATAATTCGTCCATAACCGGTATAAGCACCCCGCGAGGTATCGTCCATAAAGATGATCGTGGAGTATTCATCCTTCCCGGCAGGGATTTCGTCCACTGCGCCGATCACAATCGAGGTCAGCGGGGCGGATTTCAAGCTGATACCGGCATTCTTCAACATATAAAACACATCAGCCAGCACTCCAGATACGCCCGCCTGGCGAGCTTTTTCGGAACGGATGACTTTGACCTGCTCTGGTAGGGGGAAATTGACCGGATTTGGGTCAACCAGCTCAACTTTTGCGGCGCGCGCTCGTAAATCAGCCAGTGTGAGATCGCCCAGGATTTCGATTTGTTCCAGGCTGGCGGGCTCCATTCCGCGGCTGTGCGCTTCCTGCAAGAAATCGACCCCGGCGGGATCCAGACCGAGGGCAACTGCGCAAACCATATCCACCGCCAGCGGGTTGGTGCCGACAATCACCACGCCCAGTTCCACCGGTTGACCTGAAACTTCGCCGCCCCTATCCAGGGCTTGAATGGCATCGACCGCGATCAGGTCCACCGGCACCGCGGACAGCAGATCCACCATTTTCTCGGGCAGCAGGTGGCTGTCACTTAATTGCTCGCTTTTTGGCAGCAGCGTCAGCAGTTGACGGATGGCTCCGGCAAAGGGCACCAGGGTGCTCTGTCGCAGTTTGGGCAGCATCACTTTGAAGGGCGCATCCAGCCAGGCGCTGGGCAGTTTTGCTTCTTTGGCCGCCTTGCCAGCTTTGAGCGTCACGCTGCGCATGGCCGCTTCGTCAAGGTGCAGCAGGCGCGCCTTGATTTTGGAACTCAGCCCGGGGTATCCGGCCAGTTTGAGACCGTAGCGGGCCGGGAAATCGGGCAAGCTGTTGGCGGCAAGGGTCACATTGGCGGGTTTGAGCGCCTCCGCCACGCCTTCAACGAATCCGGTGTTGGTATGAGCGTGTGGCGCAAGCTTGGAATGCGCCCAGGGACAATCCGCCAGTAGAATCGCGGATTTTTGCTCAAGGGATACGCCCAAAGCTGCCGATGCGGTTTTCAGCCCGGCTGCGATTTGCGCCGGGTCGTATTTTTCCAGATTAAGCAGGTATATTTTTTCCACGGAAGCTCCTGTTTACAGGTGAGGGTTGCGCTTTGACCAGATGCGCAGCAGTTTTTGATTTTGTTCGACGGCGCCCGGCATATTGGAACTCTGATAAATGGGTAATTCATTCTGGCTGGCCTGCAGCCGAAAAACCGTTTCGGTGACCAGACAGTTCCAGATGGTCGAAAACAGGATGGTCGAGGCGGGTCCCACCATCCAGGGCGTCCCCGGCACGCTGACGATGCTATCTCCGGGCGGGCCGCCAGTGTCGATGAGATGGTCGACCACTTCGCTCAAGCGTTTGCCCACGCAAGAGAGCGGAGCCATCCTACAGTAAGCGGAGTTAGTGACACCGATTACGCATAGGCCGCGTTCCCGGGCGGAGATGGCCATTTCGATGGGCAGGGCATTGACGCCGCTGCTCGAAAAAACGAACAAGATTTCATCTGAAAGCGGCGAATACCGTTCGAGCAGCGTTGCGGCCAGGCCGGGAGTGCGCTCAAGCTTTGACGATAATTGCGCGCTCTCGTGCACCATGACGGCCGGGGAAAGAATGGGTACCACGTTGGCCAGTCCACCAGCGCGATAGTGCCCTTCTTCCGCGATCATGTGAGAGTGACCCGTCCCAAAGATGAAAATCCGTCGATTCTGGCGGATGGTTTCAGCCATCAACCCGGCGATTAGCGCCAGTTGGCTGGTTTGTTTCGCAATCAGCTCGGTTTGCAGCGCCTGAACGGTGTTGAAATATGCCTGGATCCCTGCGCAGCTCTCTTCCACTCAGTTCTCCACTCTTAGCTCGGCCTGGAAAATGTACTTGTCGCCGCGATAGTAGGATTCTACGATTTCGACAATTCGGTCGGTTTGATCGTAGGTGGTGCGAAAAATATGCAGGGCCGGGCTTTTTCGGGGGATGTGCAAAATGCCGGCTTCAGCCTGCGGGCAGGCGGCGGCTGTAATTTTCTGGATAGCCCGGGTGGGGGATATGCCATATTTTTCTCTCATTAACTGATAGAGCGAACGCCCTTCCAGATTTTCCAGCTCGATGTCCGCAAAATAGCGCGCGGGCAAATAGGCCGTTTCAATCGCCATCGGTTCGTGATCCGCCAGCCGCAGGCGCTTCAGGAAGACCATTTTTTCGCCCACCGGGATGTTAAACGCTTTGGATGTTTCCGCATCCATCAGGCAGGCTCGCATCTCCAGGACAGTGCCGCCAGGACGCTGGCCGCGATTTTGAATATCGTCAGAAAAACTGGTCAATTGCTTAAGCATCTGATCGATGCGCGGTTGGGTGACAAAAGTTCCTCGACCGGATATCCGTTCGAGGTAGCCTTCCGTGACCAGTTCTTTCAATGCGCTGCGGACGGTGATGCGGCTGACATTAAAGGAGCGGCAGAGATCAGTCTCGGTTGGGATTGAGTCGCCAGTTTGCCACTCACCGGAATGAATCCGTTCAAGCAGGATTTGCTTGATTTGGGCGTACAGTGGGGCCGGGAGTTTGCGATCGGGTGTGTTTGCCATAATGTTATAACGTTATAATAATATTCCATTTCCCCCGTCCGAATCAATAGGTTTTGAAAAATTGTGACATTGACATGACAATTGTCAGGTTTGTTTTTCGTAAATCAAGCTGGTGTCCCCGTCAAATTACAATTAAAAAGAGGGGTGGTTCATCCACCCCTCCAGGTATCAGAAAAAGGTCACTCGATCCAGTCAAAGGTGCGGGTGACGGCTTTTTTCCAGCCCTGATACTCCTTATCGCGCAGGGCGGCGTCCATTTCCGGTTTCCATTCCTTATCCTTGGCCCAGTTGCTGCGCAGATCCTCCACATTCTTCCAGAAGCCGACCGCCAGCCCGGCGGCGTAAGCTGCGCCGAGCGCGGTGGTTTCTGCGACCTGCGGGCGGACAACGGGTACGCCCAGGATATCGGACTGGAACTGCATCAGCAGTTCGTTATAGACCATGCCGCCGTCCACTTTCAAAGCGGTCAGGTCCACCCCGGAGTCCTTGTTCATGGCCTCCAACACTTCGCGGGTTTGGAAGGCGGTGGCTTCCAGCGCGGCGCGGGCAATGTGTCCGCGGTTGATGAAGCGGGTCATGCCGACAACGGCGCCGCGGGCGTCGCTCTTCCAGTAGGGAGCGAACAGGCCGGAGAAAGCCGGTACGAAATAGATGCCGCCGTTATCTTCAACCGTGCGGGCCAGCGGCTCAACATCGGACGATTTCTCGATCATTTTCAGGTTGTCGCGCAGCCATTGGACGAGCGCGCCGGTGATGGCGATGGAACCTTCAAGGCAGTACACGGCGGGCTCGTTGCCGATTTTGTATCCAAGCGTGGTCAGCAGGCCGTTTTTGGATTGAACAGGTTTGGTGCCGGTATTGAGCAGCATGAAACAGCCGGTGCCGTAGGTGTTTTTGGCTTCTCCAGCGCTGAAGCAGGTCTGGCCAAACAGGGCGGCCTGTTGATCACCCAGGTCACCTGCCACAGGGATGCCCTCGAGCGCACCGACCGCGTAGCCGTAGACTTCGGACGAGGCTTTGATGGCAGGCAGCATGGCGCGCGGAATGCCCAGCACTTTGAGCATCTCCGCATCCCAATCGAGGGTCTCAAGGTTCATCAACATGGTGCGGGACGCGTTGGAAACATCCGTGACATGTACGCCGCCCTTGGGGCCGCCGGTCAGATTCCAGATGACCCAGGTATCGATATTGCCGAAGAGCACTTCGTTTTTTTCAGCCCTGGCGCGCACGCCCTCGACATTGTCCAGAATCCATTTGACCTTGGGGCCGGAGAAATAGGTGGCCAGCGGCAGTCCCACCGTGGTGCGGAAGCGATCCTGTCCGCCCTCCTTGGCGAGGTCGTTGCAAATCGTATCAGTGCGGGTGTCCTGCCAGACGATTGCGTTGTAAACCGGTTTGCCGGTCGCTTTATCCCAAACGACAGCGGTTTCGCGCTGATTGGTGATGCCGACCGCGGCAATTTCTGCCGGGGAAATGCCGCTCTTCTTCAATGCGCCCGCGATGACTTCCTGGGTGCGAGTCCAGATTTCGATTGCATCGTGTTCGACCCACCCGGCTTTGGGGAAGATCTGTTCGTGTTCTTTTTGGTCAATTCCCACCACTTGACCTTCGTGATTGAAAATCATGAAGCGCGTGCTGGTCGTTCCCTGATCAACTGCTGCTGAATATTTAGCCATTTTGTATTTTCCTTGGGCAGAGTATTTTGTATGAATTATAGTATCTTTACCCTCATGTTACCCACAAAAACATCGTTTTGGGGCTAGAAAATCCCATTGACCTGCCAATTTGATCACCCAGGCGGAAAGTTATCCAGCCTGAAAACTCGAAAGCGCAGCCGACCATCCCCTTAAAGAGGGGCACCTACCCTGAAAGTGACTTCAGGATAGGTGCCCAGGAACTAATCGTACTATTTGTTCTGAAAACCAGGATTAACTAACTGGTCAAGGGCTGGGTGTGGTCGGCATTGGAGTCGGAGTGACATACCCTGTCCGGAAAATGCGAGGCTGACCCCACAGGGCGCGATCGCCCGTGGTTGGGCCGGTGGAGAGAATTGTCAGGATGAATTTGACATTCTTTCCGGTCAGCGAACTCAGGTCTTTGTCAAACCGATAATACTTGCCTTCATTCTTTTCCTTCCATGTCCAGAAGGTTGTTACAGGGCCGGTGCCAACTTGATAATCCAGGCGGAAAGTGACATAGCATGAAGA
>CAILYI010000087.1 GCA_903838415.1 uncultured Anaerolineae bacterium
ACTGGTTCGGTAATGAGGATGGTGCCCGTATCCATCTGACGTCCCTGGATCTTCCCGCTTTTGAACCACCGGAAGGCGGTGCGATAGGAGACACCTACGCGGCGAGCATAAACGCTAAGTTTCAAGTCGATATCCTAGAACATGAGTGCTAACTTGTCAATATTTGTGCATGAACCGAATGATTGAATTCGATACTTCTCAGGAGCGGGTAAACATGAAATACACCTTTTATGTAATAGGAATATTGATTCTCCTGACGGGATGCTCACTCCCTGGAGCGATTGCTCCCACTCCGACACTTGACCCGGCCGCGATTGTTACTGCCGCGGCCGCGACTGCTTATGTCAAACTGACGGAAATCGCCGGGATGGCATCACCTACTCCGCTAGAAACCGCCACAGCTACTCCTGAACCGTCTACATCCACGCCAACCGCCACGGTGGAAGTCACTCTTGTTCCCTATGATGCAACTTGCACTGCGAATGTAACTGTCCGTTCCTGGCCAGGTTCGGGGGGCGAAGCCTTGGGCGGGATTTTTTACGAACGCAGCGCTCAGGTTTTAGCTCGTAATGAAAAAGGAAACTGGTTCTACATTATCTGGCCTGATTCGCCCACCGGTAGAGCTTGGGTTAATTCCAGGGCGTTTAAATTGAAAGTGGATGTTGGAATATTACCCATCGCCCTTGAAGTGGGGAACGGCGAGGTCACATTCCTGCCGCCCATTGTTTGGACAGTTACTGGTGTTCCTTTGCCCTTGCCGACTGTTTCGAACGACCCTTCACTCAGACCTGCACTTGTAATTCAGATGGCTAATTTACGCGTTTGTCCTACAACGAGCTGCATGATCATCGGCAACCTGCAATATGGCGATAGAGTTATCATGACCGGTCGTATTGGGGAAAATTTGTGGGCACAAATAGAATATCCTTCTGGCCCAGATGGAAAGGCCTGGATTTCACGCGAATTTATCCAACCAGAGGGCAATGCACTCAGCGGCTTGCCCTATTTCAACTTGATGGGTACGCCAGTAACACCCGAGCCGCCCACCGGTACCCCTGATCCTAACATTTCTCCCACACCTGCCAACACTTCCACACCCACACCAGCCGGACCACTGGCCGAGATTACGGATGTCACCACGATTTATACTTTGATGTCATCTCTTTCGCCGGAACTTGGCACACTCAATCCCAAAGATAAGATTCACATCACTGCCCAGTCCCTCAACCATCTTTGGTTTGAGATTCAGTATCCAGCAGATACCACCGGGCGCGCCTATATTTCTTCCAAATATGTCCGCCTGTTGGGTGATTTTCGCTATTTAAATTATACGGATGCCAACGGTACGCCCTTACCGACACCTTAACTTGATGTGATCGTTGGGGCTTGCATAATTTCTCTTCGGTGAGTGGTGAAATGCGATCTCCGCATTTCACCACTCACCGATATAGGCACCAGTTTTCGTGCGGCAGGTTGTCAACGTTGTTTTCATTCGCTCCTGTGAAATTCACGCTACGGAAGATTTCAGCCTTTCCCGGTTGCCATTTTGATAGATTTCCTGCAATTATAAGTTTTCCTGCAAGGAATTTGTTTGTGTTTAATTGCACAAAAGATAAACTTATGGTAGAGTTGGAGCAGTTATTCTTAGGAGGTTTGGAATGAATAAAGTGAAAGTCCCAGATATTATTGTCAGTCGTTTGCCTGTGTATTTGCGAGCGCTTCAATATATGGCTGCGAATGGAAATACCACTACTTCATCACAAGAATTGGGCGAGAAAGTAGGGATTTCTGCTGCGCAGATTCGCAAAGATCTTTCGCAATTTGGTGAATTTGGTAAACAGGGGACCGGCTATCATATTTCATTTTTAATTGAGCGCTTGCTCCAGATCTTAAAAGTGGAAACTATTTGGGATGTCGTGCTGGTGGGTATGGGTGAAATTGGCCATGCCATTCTGCGCTATCAGGGTTTTGGCAATCGCGGTTTTCGTATCGTGGCTTGTTATGATAGCGACCCTGCGAAAATTGGCAGCCAGGTGGCTTCATTTACCATCGGTGACGTGAAGAACATCATCAAGGATATCAAAGATGGTAGCTATAAAATGGCTATGTTGTGCGTTCCGGCATCTGTAGCCCAAGAAGTGACGGATAAACTGGTGGAAGCCGGTATCAAGGGCATCCTTAATTATGCTCCCGTCAGCCTAGCGGTTCCGCCGGATGTGCGGGTGCAGTATATTGACCCGGTTATCGGTTTGCAACGCATGGCTTACTATCTGACGGAAAAATAAATAGGAAACAAAAAAGGCGGCTGCCATTGAGCAGCCGCCTTTTTTGTTTTTCTTGACCTTACGTGACGTTATCTCTGCTGATTTGGTTTACCACTTCGAACAATGCCTCCAGATTGGGGATGGTTGCAACTGGAGCGCTGGCGCCGCTGAACCGACCTCCACCCTTCTTCTGGATTTTGACATATCCATTCGTGATTGCCACTTTTTCAACTTCTTTCCAACCAAAGCTCTTTTTCTTTACCGTGAGTTGATCAAGACTGATAGAGATTGGCCCAAGTTTTGCGATTTGACCGTTTTGCACTTGCTGACGAAGCTTATCATATTGGTAAGGAGCTACTTTTTGACCAATAAATCGGCCAAGCGATTCGACTTGCTTGAATTTGTTATCCAGTCGGAGCGAGCTACCATCTTCTTTTTGCAGTGTGTACAAAAACGTGGTGCCTGTATAAAGGCCGTTGGTATACTGCTTTGTGATGGCAACGAAGAAAAACGTGATTTCATGCCAGATCCAAATCTGAATGCCCTTGTTGTCGAGATAACCCAGACCCTTATCGTAAACTACCAGGCATTTATTCCAATTTTGAAAAGCGTTAAAAGCTGCCAGAAGGCCAAAAAACAACATCACGCCCGCAATAATCAACGGAAGCATAATCGTTTTGCTGAACATGACCGGTCCATATTTAGCAACCTGCACGGTCGTATCGTAGATGCCATAGATGGCAGCTAACCCGGCGCCACCGATCAAAATTACGCCAATCATGGCGCTAATCCAGCGATTTGCAGCGGTGACAGGGTAAACGCCCAGCACTCCGCCCAGTCCAGATACGGTATTAAATTGTTCGGGGGTTTGTGCCAGGGAATTTTGAAGCTGCATAGTTTCTCCAGGAAAAAAATCGTCCAGCAGTTGGTCTGCTGGACGAAAGTGTTAAACTGGCGGTAAGTTCCGTCGTAGACTGGCGTACATTCCCAGCCCACGAGCGGCGCCTTCGGCTACGCAGGTGAGTGGGTTATCCACAAGATAGGCCGGGATGCCGAGGGATTTTGTGAGCAGTTTGTCAATGCCGCGCAAGAGCGCGCCACCACCCGTCAGCGCCATCCCACGATCAATAATGTCGGAGACCAGTTCCGGGGGAGTTTTTTCGAGCACCCGG
>CAILYI010000088.1 GCA_903838415.1 uncultured Anaerolineae bacterium
CGCAGCCTGCACCTAGCCAGTTTCGCACGCAATATTGCCCGTTTGGTAAGGCCCCAACCTACCGGAAGCTACTTCCGGTATACGTGCTTATCCACTTTTAGCGGAAACTAAAGTTCAACTATAATTCCTTTATCGCGCATTTTCTGGCTTCAAATAGACCTGGGAACCAAGCGCCGGGTTCTGGCTTATTCAGCCGGAAAGCGGCACAAATCGCACCCTGACAGACAGGTCGGAAGCCCGAACTTCATCAGTCTCAGAGAAAAATCCAACTTGAAAGAAAGGTCTGGAGTAAGCAGTGGCTAATTTCAATCCTGAACACAAGACCGTTCTCGACAATATGATCCTGGGGTATCCACAGATACGACCTGGCAAGATGTTTGGTTTTCCGGCCTATTATGTTGGCAAAAAACTCTGTATCTGCCTGTACGAGCAAGGAGTTGGGATCAAACTTCCTGAGCAAATTGCTGCCAAATTGCTGGAAACAGATCAGAACGTCATCCCGTTCCAGCCGATGGGAAAATCAAAGATGCGAGAATGGATCCAGATCAATCTTCAGCGCTCGGAAGACTACCGAAAATACCAGGACGTGTTCGACGAAGCCATTCGTCACCTGATGGCGCAACAGGAAAAATGATCAGAATAAGTCCAGGCTGACAACCGGGCTATGCTAAACCATGAACAGGATGAAAAAATGAACCCTAGAATTCTTCACGCCGACGTAGTAATCCCAATGACAGCCGATAACGCCGTCCTTTCAAACGGCGGCGTTCTGATCGATGCTGACGGCTGTATTCAGGCTGTCGGCGAAGCCCAAGCCTTGATCGCCGCGAACCCGGGCGTACCGGTGAAACGACTGACAGATCGCCTGCTGATGCCCGGATTGATTAATTCCCATGCTCATTCCGGCTTACTGCGTGGCACAGCCGAAGGCCTGCCAGTGTGGGAATGGCTGCAACAGTATATCGACCCGATGCATCGCGTCATAAACGCCCGCGAAGCTGAAATTGCTTCCAACTTGTGCTACGCGGAAGCCCTGCTCTCCGGCACGACTACGATCGTCGATATGTGGAGATTCATGCATGGCAGCGCACAGGCAGCAACCGACCTTGGCATACGAGCCGTCCTGGTTCCTTACGTCGCCGAACATCCAGACCACAATTATTTCGAAACGCTAAGCACAAACGAAGCTTTGATCCAAAAGTGGCATGGCGGCTCAAATGGAAGAATTCATGTCTGGGTTGGCCTGGAGCACATGTTCTACGCATCCCCGGAAGCCTGGAAGCGCGCCATCGAAATGAGCAAATGCTATAATGTCGGATTCCACACCCACAGCAACGAGAGTCGATTCGATGTGGATGAAACCCAACGGCGCTATGGAATGCGTCCGATCGAAGCGCTTGAGAGTTTTGGCCTGCTCGATGCGCCGCATGTCTTGCTGGCGCACTGCGTCTGGCTCTCGGACCATGAAATTGAACTGCTGGCCAAATATCGCGTTGGCGTGGCGCACAACCCCATCAGCAACATGAAACTTGCCAGCGGCACGGCCCGGGTGGAAGCGATGCTCGCCAGCGGCATCGCGGTGGGCTTGGGCACCGATGGCGAAAAGGAAAACAACAACCTGGATATGTTCGAGGAAATGAAAGTCTCATCCCTTTTGGCGAAACTATCCAGTCTGAACGCTGCCGCCCTCGATGCCTGGTCGGTCTGCCGGATGGCGACAATTGGCGGCGCCCGCGCCCTGGGATTGGAATCCGCGATTGGGTCGATCGAAGTCGGTAAGCAAGCGGACCTGATAGCAATCCGCACCGATACCCCACGCATGACACCCTTCCTGAGCGGGCCTGACGGTAATCTGCACCACAATCTGGTTCACGCGGTTCAAGGCGGGGATATCGATATGACAATGGTTGGCGGGCAAATTGTCGTGGATGGCGGCAAGCTGCTGACTGCCGACCTGCACACACTGATCGATGCCGCCAATTCAGCGGTTCCGGATCTTTTCCGCAGGCGCGCCGAATGGCTGGCCGCCCATAAACCGGTCAATGAATTAAATCAAAAATAAGGTATCGAATTCAATCATTCGGTTCATGCACAAATATTGATAATTTAGCACTCATATTCTAAGATATCGACATGAAACTTAGCGTTTATGCTCGCCGCGTAGGTGTCTCCTATCGCACCGCCTTCCGGTGGTTCAAAAGCGGGAAGATCCAGGGACGTCAGATGGATACGGGCACCATCCTCATTACCGAAC
>CAILYI010000089.1 GCA_903838415.1 uncultured Anaerolineae bacterium
GGCCACCGCCGGTTCGCATTGGGAACCTATGAACCTGAAATTAGCCAGGTAATGCAAGCATTCCTGAAAAATGGCGCGACCGCCCTGGATATTGGCGCCAACATCGGCTATTTTACCCTTCTGATGGCGCGTTTGGTTGGCGCAGAAGGACGGGTGATCGCATTTGAACCTTTCCTGCCAGTATTTTCTCTGCTGCAGGAAAATTTAACTTTGAATCATTTGGCCTGGGCGCAGGCTGAATGCCTGGCGGTATCCGATTCGGAAGGTTCAGCCAGGATGGAATCTGAGAATGACAACCAACATTCTTTTATCACGCACTTCTCTGAAACCGGAGACTTAACGGTTTCGACCATCAGCCTCGATCAATATATTGAAACTGGAAAATTTACCAGCCTTGACTTCATCAAAATTGATGTGGAAGGGGCAGAGGACGCCGTCATCCTGGGGATGACCCGCACCTTGCGGGAATATCATCCGGTTGTATTGGTTGAGATTCATCATACCGATGGGACCGAAAGTTCAGGTTTGAGTCAACTTGCGGAAATGGGATATCAGCTGCAGCGTGTTGAAAAGGGTGGCTTGTATGCTTGTGATACGTTGGCTCGCGGCGGTTATGTACTGGCCAGGTGGCCCGCATGAGGCTGTTGGTTGTCGGCCATACGTACATGCACGCGTTTGCCCAGGGTAAATATGTGTCAATGAAGCGTTTGGATCCCACGCTCGAATTGAAAGTTGTAACTTCTTTAGCGGTTGAGCATGTGTTCATGCATTATCGCTTTGCGCGACATCCCGGCCTCTGCCCGGAAGAGATTGTGGCACTGCCGATTGTATCCGGGAAGCCGCCCAGCACACATGTTTTCAGTCCGGCCAGGCTGTGGGGCATCTTGCGCGAGTTCCAGCCGGATCATATTCACATCGAAGAAGACCCGCACTCGTTTGTGGGCGTTGAGATGGTGAGCCTGGCGCGATTTGCCTGCCCGGGCGCGAAAATCAGTTTCTTTATCTGGGACAACCTGGCGCACACGCCGCGCTTTCCGATCAATATCTTGAAGCAGATGTTTACTCAATATTCGTTGGCGCGGGCTGGCCTGGTCGTGTGTGGTAATCTGGAGGCTGAAAAGCTGTTAAGGACTGTCAAACATTATGCGGGAAACACGGCAGTCATCCCCCAGTTGGGCCTTGACCCGCAAGATTATGCTTCGCCGCCTCCGGATGATATCCGCGCACAGCTCAGCATGACTGGCGCGGGGCCGCTGATCGGCTTTCTCGGCCGCCTGGTGCCGGAAAAGGGCTTGGATATTCTATTTGAAGCACTTGCCCGGCTTCAGCATATCCCCTGGCGTCTGCTGTTGGTTGGAAATGGTTCCATGGAAGCAGAAATCCAGGAGCGCTGGCAGCCACTGTTTCAGGAACGGTTATTACGTTTGGAGGCTGTGCCGCATCGCGCCGTACCGGAGTACCTGAAGTGCCTGGATATTTTTGTGTTGCCATCGCTCAGCACGCCGATCTGGAAAGAGCAATTTGGCTTGACACTGGCGCAGGCCATGCTGGCGGGTGTGGCTTGTATTGGATCGTCCTCCGGGGCGATTCCTGAAGTGATCGGAGAAGGCGGTGTGGTGGTGGCTGAGGGGGATGTCAATTTGTTAAAGGACATCCTTGAGACTCTAATCCAATCGGATGAAACAAGAAAATCGTTAGCCAGGAAGGCTAAAGTGATTGCACTGCAAAGATATACCAATGATACAGTTGCGCAAACCTATTTATTGGAATTTCAAAAATTGCATGGAGAGATCCTATGAAACCTGGCGCCGCCGTATTTTCCTGAAATCAGACGCGAAATATGGAGCATGTGCCTGATCTGGGTTGTGCCTCTGGCGATTTCGGGTGAAGAAAGCGAATTGGTGTAGATGTGGATGAATTGGAATTGATCCTGAATTGGTAACTGTGGCGAAAAAAAAGAATTCTGCGCGGCAGATGTTTCGTGATGCTGGTTTTGCCACCTTCAAGGCCTGGTGGATGGGCGGGATTCCGCTCACTTCACGGCTCAATCTAGTCCACATTCTTCCGCATCTCTTCCGCTTTCCGGTCTTCGATTGGTTGTGGACCAGTAGTTACGAAATCCAGGCTGTTCATCTGGAAGGATGAGATGACAATTCCGGTTACTCTCTATCGGGATTTTCCCGAAGACCACCGCACCAGCATGGATGTGTATGCCGTTAGCCTGATTAAGGCCCTGCGGGAATATTTTCCAACGGATGTTCTGGTGCGTGAGTTTATTCCACAATTACCACGAGGCTTGAGTGGTGGCGCGTGGGCCATGCGCCTGGCGCGCTATGGGTTCTACCCCTTTCAGGCCTGGCAATCGCGAGGAAAGCTCAACCATGTTCTCGACCACGGTTATGGACATCTGCTCTATAGTCTTGATCCTGACCGGACAGTGGTTACAGTGCATGACCTTATCCCGTTGGTGCGGTGGCATGGTGGTATTGATGGTGTCTTGCCTGGGGCTCGCCCACGGTTGAACCAATTTTCATTCAAGGCATTGCAACGCGCAAAGCGATTAATTGCTATCAGCGAAAATACCCGCCAGGATCTGATTAATTACGCCGGGTGTAAACCGGAAAACATTGTTGTTGTGTATTATGGCATTGAGGCGATGTTTAAACCTTACACGGCAGAACACAAAGTGGATGCGCGCCTCAAATGGAATTGTCCGGATGATGGCACCAAACGAGTGCTTATATCAGGTTCGCAATTTTACAAGAACCTGCCCGCCATCTTGAAATCCTTTGCGCGGCTGAAAGCTCTCTACGGAGATTATGTTGAATTGCTCAAAGTTGGATTGCCTGACCCCGTTTGGGATCAGGATGTGCGAAATTTAGGCTTGCTGGATCCGCCTCGAACTTTAGGTGCGGTTTCGCACACAGAAATGCCCGAGTTGTTGAATTGTGTTGAGCTGCTCCTTTTTCCTTCTTTTTATGAAGGTTTTGGGCGTCCGCCACTGGAGGCGATGGCGTGTGGAGTTCCTGTCGTGGCTTCAAATGCAGCCTCTCTTCCCGAAGTGATCGGTGATGCTGGTATCCTGTGTGACCCATTGGATACTGAGTCTATGGCACAGGCCATGTACCTGTTGCTCACTGATGACATGATGCGTGAGATGTACATTCAACGCGGGCTGACCCAGGCGAAACGTTTCACCTGGCAAGAGACCGCGCGTAAAACGCTCAACGTGTATGAGATGATCGCGCGCGAAAGGTGAGACCTTTTTTTGCTTGAGTCGCTTGCCACCCTGGCGGGCATGTAGTACTTTCACGAGCGCCGATTTATCCGATGTGGTTTTCTTCTATCTCAAAGGCTTTGTGCAAGGCGCTAATGGTTCTTGCACTTCGCTATTAGAAAGTGAAACAATGAAGATTTTGCAAGTTGTTCCAGGCATGTCTCCCCAGTATGGCGGCCCGAATGTGGCATTAACTGATTTAACACGCCTGCTTACGGAGCGAGGTTTCGAGACAACCCTGATGACCACGAATTCCGATCCCAGCGGAAGGATCGATGTGCCGCTCGGGGTTATGACCAGTCAGCGTGGTGCAAATGTGATGTATTTCAACATGTGGCCAGCTGGGCGGTATGCCTTTTCCATGGCACTGGCGAAAAGCCTGTTTCAGAATATTAATAACTATGATGTTGTGCATATCCACTGGCTTTACAGTTTTTCGTCCCTGATTGCAGCGATCGCGGCACAGTACGCGCATGTGCCGTACGTTTTTCAGCCTAACGGCAGCCTTGATCCGTATTTGATGAAAAAAAATCGCTGGCTCAAGAATTTCTATAATACCATTTGGGGAAATTATATTATTCAACATGCCGCTGGCATTATCTTTACATCCGAGGCTGAATGTACCTTTGCAGACTTGCATAAAGCCAATGTTCCTGAACATATTGTGCCAGTTGGCCTCGATTGGAAAGACTATGCTATTCTTCCATCCCAGGGGCAATTTCGTAAACAATATCCTGCCGTTGCCGACAAAAAAATAATTCTCTTTTTGGGCCGCATCAGCCGTCAAAAAGGTTTGGATTTGCTGATCCCCGCGTTTCACGCCGTCAAATCCAGGGTTCCGAATGCGCACCTGGTCATTGCCGGGCCTGATAGTGAAGGCTATGGTGAAACAATCCGGCAGTTGATTGGCCAGTTTAATCTCGAGGATAGTGTTACCTGGGTCGGGTATTTATCCCGCGAAATGAAACTTGCCGCGTATGTGGATTGTGATCTTTATGTTTTGCCATCCTATGCTGAGAACTTTGGCGCCACGGTAACGGAGGCGCTTGCCTGCGAGAAACCGGTTGTGATTACCAATCGGGTGAATATCTGTGATGAAATCGAAAAAGCCCAGGCTGGGATTGTTGTAGAATGTGCGGTTGAGAGCATTGTCAACGGAATGCGCCTTGTATTGGAAGATCCCAATCTCTCACGGCAGCTTGGCCAAAAGGGCCGAAAGCTCGTCCAGCAAAAATATACCTGGGATGTGGTGCTTCGAGAATTGATTACCGTTTATCAAGGAGTAGCAGTGCAATGAATGTAGTCCCTGTTGCGTCTGTCATTCTTACTTTTAACGAAGAGAAAAATATCGAAACCTGTCTCCAGAGTGTTGCGGGGTGGTGTCAGCAGATTATTGTTGTGGATAGTGGCAGTACAGATAAGACGTTGGACATTTGCCGCAAATACACCGGACTGATTTTCTCTCATCCTTACGTCGATCATGCCAGTCAATGGGATTGGGCGCTTAAAAACTTACCCTTTGGATGCGAATGGATTATCCCTTTGGATGCAGATAATATAATTACTAACGAATTACAACAAGAATTATGCGAAAGTGTTCTGAATCCGGAGCTGGGAGTGAACGGATATTTTGCTAGGCACCGTTACTTTTTTTGTGGATTACCTATTCGAGGCTTCAAGCCTTACACTTTACGGCTTTTTCGACTCAGTAACACATGGATGGATCATAGCGAATTAGTTGATTTCCGTTTCGTCATACAAGGTCAAACAAAAAGGTTAGCGGGGGCAGTATTGGAATGCAATCAAAACGAATCGACCATTGATTTTTGGCTCGATAAGCATCAGAAATTTTCTTCTCGTATCGCAATTGAGGAGGTTCTCCGGCGCGCGGGTATGCTGCGATGGTCGATTTCGGGACGATTGCTTGGTAATCCGGATGAGCGCATGATTTGGTTCAAGAATATCTGGTATCATATGCCGTTATTTGTGCGTCCATTTATTTATTTTACCTACCGCTATTTTTTCCGTCTGGGTTTGCTCGACGGCGTAAACGGATTCGTTTACCACTTCTTACAGGCCTTCTGGTTCCGGCTTGTTGTGGATATAAAGATCTCCGAGTTGAATGAAGAGATTCGAAATGGAACGATGACTTTGGAACAGTTGCAATCCTCTTTTGCCCATTCATTTTAATGGTCGTTTGCGCATGCCGATATTTCAATCCATGGTTTGCGCAGAATCGGCCGATAATAACCTGGCAAGGAAAGTAAATTATATGATCAGTTTCACCCAGCGCGTAAAGTCAGTGCTGCGTCGGTTGCTTCCCAATTCCATTTATCCGCATCGCATCTGGAATGGCCCATTGCGTGGTAATCGCATCGTCACGTCCTGGCATGACTACCCGGCTGCCATTCTCGGATATACTGAGCGCCCCCTGTTGAATTGGTTTGCCGCGAATGTGAAACCGGGTGAAACCTGGCTCGATATTGGCGCGCAATACGGCTATACCGCCATTGCGCTCTGCAAGCTGGTGGGGCCGGCTGGCCGTGTCTTTGCTTTTGAGCCGATGCTGAGCACTGCCGGTTATCTCTCGCAAACGCGTGCGCTGAATGGCCTGTCACAATTAAGCATCCTGCCCTTTGCTCTGGGCGCTGCTGCCGACCTGGCATCCATGGAATTGCCCGCAACGCGTGGCATGATCGACAGCACTCTGGCACACGGCGAGTGGCTGGAATCGATTCAAGTGGCGAACCTGGATTGGTTATGGTCACGGGTTTGTGGAAGTGATGCTCAAATTCACGGGATAAAAGTCGATGTGCAAGGCATGGAAATTGAAGTGCTGCGTGGGATGAACACGATCCTTCGGCGTTGGCAGCCCAGGCTCGTGGTTGAGTTGCATGCAGGCGTTAATCGGGCCACATTGCTGGACATTCTGAAGGTGAGCGGGTATAGTCAAGCGGCGGTTCCGGTTGAGCCGCTGCAAGACGAAACCTCGCCGCGTTATCTGGATAACTGCAGTTACGCCTTTTTGCCAAACCCGTCTTCTTGAGAGACGCATGATGCGAATTTTGCTAATTACACTTAACTATTTACCTGAATCCACTTCGATTGGCCCTTTCAGCGCTGACCTGGCCCAATCCTTGCAAACGCGGGGGCATACGGTGCAAGTTCTCACTTCATTTCCTCTTGCGCCGCAGTGGCGCATCTGGGATGGTTATCGCGGCAAGGGATGGCTACGTGAAACCATCAATGGTGTGCCAGTTCTTCGGACCTGGATTTATGTTCCCAGAAAGCCCAAGCAGGCGCTTCAACGCATTCTGTTCGACCTTTCCTATACGGTGTCGGCTTTCCTGGGCGGTTTGTTTACGGGAAATGCCGATCTGATTGTGGCAGTTTCGCCGCCTTTGCAGTTGGGTTTGACGGCCTGGTTGTTGGGGATTGTGAAACGCGCGCCATTTTTCTTTTACATTCAGGATCTTGTGCCAGATGCGGCAGTGATGACCGGAATGTTGTCAGAAGCAAGCCTGTCTGTGCGCATCGCGCGTGTCCTCGAGAAGTTTATCTACGCACGGGCGCTTGGTATCGGAGTCATTTGCGATGGGTTCGCGAGGAATTTAAAGTCAAAAGGCGTTGCGCCTAATAAGATTGATGTATTGCCAAACTCAATAGACCTGGATGAGTTAGCGCCTCAGTCGCGCGAAAATGAATTTCGGAAACAACATGCGGTTGCGGCGGATGATTGGTTGGTCATGTACTCGGGGAGTGTCGCTCTTAAACAGGGTTTGCATACCCTGGTTCAAGCTGCCGCGCAATTCTCCCCGCAGGACGGTGTGCGATTTTTGCTCGTTGGCGAAGGTCCTTATTTGGATGACCTGCGCGCGCAAGCTGATGCGCTCAAATTGGAACATTTGCGCATAATTCCGCTTCAGCCGCGTGCAACGCTTGCGGCGCAGCTGTGTGCCGCTGATGTGCTGGTCCTCACTCAGCGTCGCGCAGTGACTGATGTTGTTTTTCCTGGCAAGTTGTTGTATTATATGGCGGCGGGGCGTCCGATCGTTGCTGCGGTTAGCGCGGATAGTGAGACCGGGCGTTTTGTTACCGAAAATCAGGTGGGGCTCGTGGTTCCGCCCGAAGATCCGCAAGGATTGGCGGAGGCCATTCGATATTTGCAGCAGCATCGCAGCGAGGCGTACCGGCTGGGCCAAAATGGACGCCGGGTGGTGGAAGAGCAGTTTGACCGCCGTATTGAACTTGCGCGTTTTGCAGAGCATTTAGAGAGATTATCAACGTAGCATAATCTCCATTTGTTTAATTGAGAGAGGGTTTAAATGATTCCGCGCCGTTTCCTCTGGTTGGTGGATGCAGCAGCTTTATGGCTCGCTTTTTGGGGCGCATATTACCTCTTGCCGTTTCTGCGTGTATGGATGGAGCCGGGGAATTTATTATATTATCCTGGTATATTAACGCGATTGTCACCTGCGGCCTGGTCGGGCGATTTGCCCGAGCTGCGCAATATTTTCTGGATCTACTTGATTGTGCTGGCGGTTACTTTGCTGGTGCTGCTGATGTTCCGGGATTATGGTCGCTTGATGCACCAGTCACGTACGCGCATCATTGTGCCGAGTATGCTGGCTCCACTGGCGGGCATCAGCCTGGTGGCCCTGGTCTCCTTTGCTTTGAAGAGCGCGGAGTGGAGCCGCTTATTTGTCGCGCTATTCATGTTGCTCAGCGGGCTGATATTAAGTGGCTATCGATTGCTGCTGCGCCATGTTTTTCTGCTGCGCAAGCGTTCCGGAGTGTATGCCAGGAATGTGGTTTTGATGGGAGCGCATTCCGGGTTGGATTGGATGATTCGTTATTTTCAAGAATCGATTTCGCCGCAAGAGTTTCGCCTGTTGGGGCAGTTGTGCCTGCGGGGTGAAGCAGCGGTGGGTGGCAATGTGCCGTGCCTGGGGAATGTCCTCGAATTGGGTGACCTGTTGATCCACCGCCCGATCCACGAAGTGATTGCCATTCAGCCGATGACGGAAAGCGCCTGGATCGAGGATGCCATTCAAGCCTGCGAAGCGATGGGCGTGCTGCTGCGAATTGTGCCGGAAGTGCTGCTGCGCGAGCAGCGTGTATTGAAAGCCCACTCACCGTTTGCGGCGCATAATTTACCTGCCATCGTGCTGGCGCCGCCGCATTGGGATTCGGATGCGATGTTCGTCAAGCGGATTTTTGATCTGCTGGTTTCCGGCATCCTGCTTATCCTGCTCTCGCCATTATTTTTATTTGTTGCGGTTGCCATCAAGCTCACCACGCCTCAACTTCCCGTGTTCTATCCATGGCGGGTGGTGGGGCAGAAGGGTCTGGAGTTCACCGGCTACAAATTCACGACCATGGTCCCGGATGCCGATGAACGCAAGGCGGATTTGCATGCCCAAAATGAGATGTCCGGCCCGGTTTTTAAGATCAAGCAGGATCCACGCGTGCTGCCGCTGGGACGCTTTCTGCGGAAATTCAGCATCAATGAATTGCCGCAGCTGTGGAGTGTCTTCAAGGGTGATATGAGCCTGGTGGGGCCGCGACCGGCCTTTCGGCATGAGTTGGAGCGCTATGAATTTTGGCATAAGCGCAAGCTCAGCGTCCGGCCAGGGATAACCTGCCTGTGGCAAATCCGTGGACGCAACCAGATCACCAATTTCGACGACTGGGTGCGCATGGATTTGGAATACATCGATAACTGGTCCTTGTGGTTGGACATTAAGATTTTGGTGCGAACGGCCTGGGTAGTGATTGCCGGGACAGGCAGTTGAGATTAATTCAAGGTGAAAGGAAATCCTATGCATTTTTTTGTCACCGGCGCAGCCGGATTTATCGGCAGTAACCTGGTTGACCGGCTTTTAGGGGCCGGTCATTTTGTGATTGGCTATGATAACTTTTCCACTGGCCAGGAACGCTTCCTGGAGCAGGCCCAGGCCTCTCCAAACTTCCACCTGGTGCGGGGTGATACGCTCGATCTGCCTGCCCTGACCGAGGCCATGCGTGGCGCGGAATTCGTTTTTCATCTGGCGGCCAATGCGGATGTGCGTTTTGGCACCGAGCATCCGCGCAAGGATTTGGAGCAGAATACAATCGCCACTTATAATGTGTTGGAAGCCATGCGCGCCAATGGTATTCGGCGAATCGCCTTCTCGTCAACCGGCTCGGTCTACGGCGAAGCGCAGGTCATCCCCACCCCCGAAGACGCTCCCTTTCCAATCCAGACTTCTCTGTACGGCGCCTCCAAGCTGGCGGGCGAAGGGCTGATTCAGGCTTATTGTGAAGGCTATGGCTTCCAGGGCTATATCTTTCGCTTTGTTTCCATTTTGGGCGAGCGTTATTCGCATGGGCATGTTTTTGACTTTTACCAGAAACTACTTCAAAACCCTGCTGAGCTGGCCGTGTTAGGGAATGGCCGCCAGCGGAAATCCTATTTATATGTGCAGGATTGCATCGATGCGATTTTCCTGGTGATTGAAAAAGCCCAGGCCAAAGTTAACGTTTATAATTTGGGCACTGACGAGTATTGCGAAGTGAATGACTCACTGGGCTGGATTTGCGGGCACCTGGTGCTCAATCCGCAGCGCAACTACTCGGGTGGTGAGCGCGGCTGGATTGGCGATAATCCGTTTATCTTTCTGGATACGGCTAGGGTGCGCGCGCTCGGTTGGAAACCAAAATTAACCATTCAGCAGGGTATTATCAAGACGTTGGAATATTTGCAAAATAATCAATGGCTTTTGGAGCAACGTTCATGAAAGTATGTGTTCTGGGTTTGTGGCATCTCGGTACGGTGACAGCTGCCTGTCTTGCAGCGGGCGGGCACCAAGTCAGCGGTCTGGATTTTGACCAGGCAGTGGTTGCCAATTTGAAAAATGGTCAGCCGCCGCTGTTTGAGCCGGGTCTGGAAGAACTGGTCAAGCAGGGCCTGGAAAGCGGCCGCCTGGATTTTTCCAGCAGCGCGGCGGAGGCGGTCCGCGAGGCGCAGGTGATCTGGGTGACGTATGACACCCCGGTGGATGATGATGATAATGCCGATGTCGAGTACGTGGTTGAGCGGGTGGCGCGTTTGTTCCCGCACCTGGAAGCCGGTCAGGCAGTCTTGATTTCGTCGCAGCTGCCGGTGGGTACGAGCAAGCAATTGGAAGCCTTATTTGCCGGGGCGCGCCCGGGGGTGGCGGTGTCATTTTCGTATTCGCCAGAAAATTTGCGACTGGGAAAGGCCATCTCGGTTTTCAGCCAACCCGACCGGGTGGTGATAGGCGTGCGCGCTGAAGAAAGCCGAAAGCGATTTGCGGAATTACTGGCGCCTTTCACAACGCATATTGAATGGATGTCGGTTGAATCGGCAGAAATGACCAAGCATGCGCTCAACGCTTTCCTGGCGACTTCGGTGACGTTCATCAACGAAATCGCCGCAATTTGTGAACAAGTCGGGGCGGATGCCAAAGAAGTCGAACGTGGATTGAAGTCCGAGTCGCGCATTGGTCCGAAGGCCTATCTTGGCCCGGGCGGGGCCTTTGCGGGCGGGACGCTGGCGCGCGACATCGCATTTTTAACCCAGCTTGGTCAGCAAAACAATTTACCCATCCACCTGGTTCCGGCAGTGCGCGCTAGCAATGATTCCCATAAAAATTGGCCGCGCCGCCGCCTGGCGCAGCTGCTAGGTGATTTGCATGGCAAAACGGTGGCCGTCTGGGGCTTGACCTATAAGGCCGGGACGGATACTTTGCGTCGTTCCAGCGCGGTTGAACTGTGCCAGTGGCTTCTGGCGCAAGGCGCGCAGGTGCAGGCGCATGACCCGGCGCTAACAAGCTTGCCTGAAGCTTTGTCCGCCATCCGTTTGTGCGCATCACCGTTGGAGGCTGCGCAGGGCGCGCATGCGCTGGTGATTGCCACGGAGTGGCCGGATTATCGCGCAGTTGCGATGCCCGAAGCCCTGAAAGTCATGCGCTCAACGATCATCCTGGATGCGAATCGATTTTTGGCCGCGGCGCTGGAACCTTTGCCAAACATCACTTACCTGGCAGTTGGAAAGGCCGTGAAAGCATGAGTGGCGTGCTGCAAGGCCGCGCTGCCCTGATTACGGGCGCAAACCAGGGGTTGGGCCAGGCCATTGCGCGCGCTTTTGTGCAGGCTGGCGCCGATGTGATGCTGTGCGCTCGCGACGAGGGCAAACTGGCTGGGGTGGTGTCGGAATTTCGCAGTCTTTGCAATCCAGGCCAACGGGTGGAAGCGCTGCGCGCAGATGTCTCGAAACGGGAAGATGTCGAGCAACTCGTCTCCGCCACTTTGGCGTACTTTCCCAAAATCCAGATTCTGGTGAATAACGCCGGGGTGTATGGCCCCAAAGGGCCGATTGATGAGGTCGACTGGGATGAGTGGGTGCAGGCGATCGAGATCAATCTTTTGGGTTCGATTTTGGTGGCCCGGGCGTTGTTAGCGCATTTTCGCGCCCAGCATTATGGAAAAATCATCCAGCTTTCCGGTGGCGGCGCGACAGCTCCGCTGCCTTTCATCAGCGCTTACGCCGCATCCAAGGCTGGTATTGTCCGTTTTATGGAAACGCTGGCTGTGGAAGTGAAAACTGTGGGCATTGACGTGAATACGATTGCCCCTGGTGCGTTGAATACGCGCCTGTTGGACGAAGTGTTGCAAGCGGGGCCGGAAAAGGTGGGGCAGGTTTTTTATGATCGCGCCCTGAAGCAAAAAGTCGAGGGCGGCGCGCCGCTTGAACGGGGCGCGGAACTGGCGGTTTATCTGGCCTCGCCTGCCAGCGATGGGCTGACGGGTAAACTGATCAGCGCCGTGTGGGATCCGTGGGAGCAGTTCGCGGATCACGCTGACGATTTGAATAATACAGATATTTATACATTGCGCCGCATCGTACCAAAGGATCGCGGCCTGGATTGGGGTGAAGTATGACGCAAAACCATGGGGTTGCCATTTTGGGCTGCGGCCTGATTGGACAGAAACGCTCGAAGGCGCTGGCCGGTGCAAAGCTGGTGGTGTGCGCTGACCTGGATGAAAAACGCGCCAAATCACTGGCGGCCGGGTTTCCCGGCTGCGATGCCACCACGGATTGGCAAGCGGCTGTCCGTCGTCCGGATGTGCAGATTGTGGTGGTGGCAACGACCAATGACGCACTGGTCGAGACCAGCCTGGCGGCGGTACTGGCGGGGAAACATGTCCTGGTGGAAAAACCCGCCGCCCGCAACGTGGCTGAATTGGAGCCCTTGATTGAAGCGGCAGAGCGCAGTGGAGTACAGGTGCGTGTGGGTTTCAATCATCGCTATCACCCGGCCCTGCTCAAAGCGCATGAACTGCTGGAAGCGGGCGAACTCGGCGAATTGATGTTCGTGCGCGGGCGCTACGGACACGGCGGGCGTAAAGGTTACGATCGTGAGTGGCGCGCCAACCCGGCGCTTTCGGGTGGCGGGGAGCTGATCGACCAGGGTGTGCATATGATCGATCTTTCACGCTGGTTCCTGGGTGATTTCACAGATATTCAGGGCTTCGCGCACACCTATTTCTGGGATATGCCGGTCGATGACAACGGTTTCATGCTCTTGAAAACCGCCAAACAGCAAACCGCTTTTTTGCATGTCAGCTGCAGTGAGTGGAAAAACCTGTTTTCACTGGAAATCTATGGACGCGAGGCTAAGCTGCACATTGAAGGCCTCGGTGGCAGTTACGGAGTCGAGAAACTCTCCTTCTACAAAATGCTGCCGGAAATGGGACCGCCCGATACAACTATCTGGGAATATCCACGCGGCGACAATTCCTGGGCGCTGGAATTTGCCGAATTTCTGGAGGATATCCGCCTGAACCGCATGCCTTCGGCCAATCTGTTTGATGCGCGGGCCGCGTTGGCGGTGGTTGAAAAGATATACCTGGAGTCAGGCTATGATTATCACGCGTAGCCCACTGCGTATCTCCCTCGGAGGGGGTGGGACCGACCTGCCATCTTATTATCAAAAATTTGGTGGTTTCCTGATTGCGGCGGCGATTGACAAGTATGTCTATGTCAATGTCATGCGCCCCTTTAAACCAGGCATCTATCTTAAATACTCGCAGCTTGAAAAAGTGGACTTGGTGGATGAAGTTCAGCATCCGATTATCCGCGAAGCCGTCCGTCTGCTGGATTTCAAGACTCCGCAAATTGAAATCACCACCCTGGCGGATATTCCCTCCGGGACGGGGCTGGGATCGTCGGGCAGTTTTACGACAGCCTTGTTGAAGGCGTTGTATGCGCATCGCCGTCGCCTGATTTTGCCAGATGAATTGGCGCGCCTGGCTTGCCAGGTGGAATTGGACATTCTCAAGGAGCCGATTGGCAAGCAGGATCAATACATCGCGGCTTATGGTGGCATCACCTGTTTTGAATTTAACCAGGATGGGTCAGTCAATGCCTATCCTTTGCAACTTAACATGGATACGCTCTATGATCTGGAAGACAACCTGATGCTCTTTTTTACCGGTTTTGCGCGCAGTGCCTCATCCATTTTGAACGATCAGGATAAGCGCAGCAAGGCCATGGATGAGGGCATGCTCGCCAACCTGCATTATGTCAAGGAATTGGGCTTGCGCAGCAAGGACGCGCTCATGGCTGGGCGTACGTCCGATTTTGGCGCGCTGATGCACGAACATTGGGAACACAAACGCAGGCGTTCCACGGGGATGAGCAATCCCCAAATCGACGAGTGGTATGAATTGGGCATGAAAAATGGCGCCCTGGGCGGCAAACTGGTTGGAGCTGGCGGCGGCGGTTTTCTGATGTTCTATGCCGAAGACCGGAATCGATTGCGGCATGCCATGATCAAAGCCGGGTTGGAAGAAGTGCGCTTCCGTTTTGATTTTGAAGGCACGAAGACCTTAATCGGATGAACCTTTTTCCCGTGATCATCCTGGCGGGTGGGCTGGCCACCCGCTTGCGGCCGGTGACTGAAAAAATCCCCAAGGCGCTGGTTGAAGTTGGCAAGGAGCCGTTTATCGCCCATCAGCTGCGCCTGCTGCATTCGCATGGCGTGCGGGATGTGGTCATCTCGGCCTGGTACCGCGGGGAAATGATCCGCGAATTTGTGGGCGATGGCAGCCGTTTTGGAATGAAGGTTGAGTATGTTTTTGATGGAGCTGCTCCGTTGGGTACCGCGGGAGCCATTCGACAGGCCTTGAACCTGGTCGATGGGCCGTTTTTTGTACTCTACGGCGATTCTTACCTGCCCTGTGATTACGCCGATATTCAAGCCAGTTTTACCAGTCATTCTCAACCCGGATTGATGACCATTTACCGTAATCAGGGCAAATGGGATTCCAGCAACGTGGAAATGGCAGACGGTCAGATTTTGTGTTACGACAAGAAAATTCACACCCCGCGCATGGAATTTATTGACTATGGACTCGGCCTGTTCCGGCATGAGGTGTTTTTGTCGCTGCCTGTTGGGCAGCCCGCTGACCTGGCGGAAATCTATCAGGCCCTGGTCAAAACCCGCAATTTGCAGGCGTACGAAGTGCAACAGCGCTTCTATGAAATCGGTTCTTTTGAAGGTTTACACGAGTTGGATGAATTGCTGAACAACAATCCCAATCAATTTCTACACAAGGATTAATCATGGAATTTACTCAAGCTTTTCTCGCCGAAGCAGTCGAAATCCTCAACAAGCTGGATGTGGCTGCCATTGAAAAAACAGTTGACATCCTGGTCCAAACCCGTGAGCAGGGCGGCCGCTTGTTTATGCTGGGCGTGGGTGGCAGCGCAGCCAATGCTTCGCATGCTGTCAATGACTTTCGCAAAATCGTTGGGATCGAAACTTATGCTCCCACGGATAATGTCTCCGAATTAACCGCTCGCACCAATGACGAAGGTTGGGCTTCTGTCTTCCGCGCCTGGCTCGAGGGCAGTCATTTGAATGCCAAAGACTGTATCTTTGTCTTCTCAGTTGGCGGTGGAAATTTGGAAAAAAACGTCAGCCCGAACCTGGTGTTGGCGCTGCAACTGGCCAAAGAAGTGGGCGCGAAAATTGTCGGGGTGGTGGGCCGCGATGGCGGCTACACCGCACAAGTGGCGGATGCCTGCGTGATCATCCCGACCATCGACGCCGAGCACATCACCCCGCATACTGAAGCCTTTCAGTCGGTTGTGGCGCACTTGCTGGTGACTCATCCGCGCTTGAAGGTGGTTCAAACCAAGTGGGAATCGGTGCGTTAGTGGCCGGAATTCCAGCGGTTTTTCTCGACCGCGACGGCATCATCAATCGCGCCATTGTCCGCGCGGGGAAACCGTATCCGCCTGAGAGGCTGGAGCAGGTGGAAATCCTGCCGGGGACGGCTTCTTCGCTGAAACAATTGCAGGCTGCCGGGATGGTTTTAATCGGGATCACCAATCAGCCAGATGTAGCCCGCGGCACCCAATCCCGCGCGATAGTGGAAGCGATCAATGCACTGCTCGAAGCAATGCTACCAATCCGTGAGATTTTTGTCTGTTACCATGACAATGCCGATCATTGCGACTGCCGCAAGCCCAAACCGGGATTGATTCTGCAGGCAGCTGAAAAATATGGCATTGATCTATCCCGCAGTTGGATGGTGGGCGATCGCTGGAAGGATGTTGCCGCTGGTCAGGCCGCTGGACTGAAAACTATTTTTGTCGATTATCATTACGCCGAACCGTATCTGGGTTCCCTTGCCGATTTTACGGTGGATGACACTGTGCTTCTGTCTGAAATTATTTTGAAAGGATTATAAAATGACAACTCTTGACCAATTGAAGGTAAAAATTTTTGCGGATGGGGCTGATTTGGATGCCATCCTGGAATTGTACCGGAATCCATACATTACCGGGTTTACGACCAATCCAACGCTGATGGCCAAAAGCGGCATTTCAGATTACGAGAAGTTTTCGCGACAGGTTTTGGAGCACATTTCAGACCGCCCGATTTCGTTTGAAGTCTTTTCGGACGAATTTGATGAGATGGAACGCCAGGCGCGCAAGATCGCTTCCTGGGGGAAAAATGTCTACGTCAAAATCCCGATCACCAACACCCGGCGCGAGTCGGCGCAGGGCTTGGTGCAACGCCTGGCAGCTGAGGGTGTGCAGCTTAACGTAACCGCCATGATGACACTTGGACAGGTGCGCACCATTTCCGCGGCGTTGAAAGACCATGCGCCCTCCTACATCTCCGTCTTTGCCGGACGCATTGCAGACACCGGACGCGACCCAATGCCTTTGATGAAAGAAGCAGTGGAAATCATGTCGCCCTACAAAACCCAGGAGCTGATCTGGGCCAGCCCGCGCGAATTATTGAATATTTTCCATGCTGACGAAATTGGTTGCCATGTCATCACGGTTACGCCCGACATCCTGAAAAAGCTTGCGCAGGTTGGCAAGGATTTGGACGAGTATTCCCTGGATACCGTCAAGATGTTTTATGCCGATGCTCAAAAAGCCGGGTTTAAGTTGTAAAACCTGAAAACCGGTGCATCCATAGCTTGATTATTCTGGCCATAATAAGGGGTAGTATCTGTCTAGTAATATCTATTTATACCTATCTATTTGTGCAAATATATGTATAATTAATGGTATGAAGATAAGCATTGGGCAGGCCGCAAAAGAACTGGGAGTTTCCATCGCGACTTTGCGTCGTTGGGAAGCGGATGTGAAAATCCAGGAAGAACGCACTCCAACAGGCCAACGCCGTTATGAGCTCGCGCAATTACGCGGGTTGAAGCCCTATGAAACC
>CAILYI010000090.1 GCA_903838415.1 uncultured Anaerolineae bacterium
CGGTAATGAGGATGGTGCCCGTATCCATCTGACGTCCCTGGATCTTCCCGCTTTTGAACCACCGGAAGGCGGTGCGATAGGAGACACCTACGCGGCGAGCATAAACGCTAAGTTTCATGTCGATACCTTAGAACATGAGTGCTAAATTGCCAATATTTGTGCATGAACCGAATGATTGAATTCGATACCTGTGCTATACTCAAAAAAACGTGGTCACGGCTTGGGAAGGGTTTAATTGTATGGAACAGATAACCATTGTTATTGTGGATGATCATCCTTTGTTTCGGCAAGGTGTTGCTGACGCGCTCTCGTTAGATTCTCGTTTAAAGATAATTGGTCAGTCTGCCCACGGCGAAAAAGGCCTGGAAATGATTATGTCTTTGCGGCCCAATGTCGCTGTGGTGGATGTCAATTTACCCGGTATGAATGGTCAGCAAATTACTCATGAAGTTACTTCCGAAAAAAACGCCACGCGTGTCATCCTGATGACAGCTTACGATGATGGCGAACAAATGCTGCATGCTTCTATCGCCGGTGCTTCGGCTTTTTGTTCCAAAGATATCCAGCCCGAAGATTTGACCAAACTTGTTTTCCAGGTGGCTGAAGGAAAATACGTGATGGGCAGCCAGGTGATGAACCACAAAGAATTTGAAGTGTGGTTGAAACGTCAACTAGAATCGGTTCGTCGCTCTTATAGCGAACCGGGCAGTCCTTTCCACCCTCTGTCAGATCGCGAGATGGAAGTTTTAGCGCTGGTAGTTGAAGGGAAGAGCAATAAAGAAATTGCCAAGCTGTTAGGGATCAGTCATCAAACCGTCAAGAATCACATCACATCCATTCTGCGCAAATTCGGGGTGGAAGACCGCACGCAGGCAGTTGTATATGCCTTGAAACGTGGCTGGGTCAAACTCGATTATGAAGCGCGATTTCAGGAGTAGATCATGCCATTTATTGAAGATCAAGCAGGCCCAATTGAATACGCTCGTAAAAGCATTCAGGCAGAATTAGATGAAGCAGGTCGTGCTTTACGGGAAGTAACTCTCATGCTGGAGCAAAGCCAGGTTGAAGTAACCAAGCTCTCCCAGCGGAATGCCGCAATCACTGCTCATTTACAGCAAATCCAGAGTCAGGGAAGCAGCGTTTCGATCGAAGAGTTGCGAATGTCTTATGACTCAGCCCTGGATGCGCAGCAGCGTCTGTTTGTGATGCGCGGGCAGTTGGAAAAGCTGCAAGGTGACCAGACTCATCAGAAGCAATACCGCGCTTTGCTCGAAAAGGTCATGTCGCAACTCGATAAGCCGGTTGAAACCGGTGCAGGCCCATCCAGAAGCGCGGCCGCTAGCATCGAAAGCATTATTCAAGCCCAGGAATCAGAACGGCAGAGACTCTCTCGTCAGATGCATGATGGCCCGGCGCAGGCTTTGTCCAATTTCATCTTGCAGACAGAAATTGCCATGCGATTGATGGATGTGGATACTGCCCAGGCTCGCGAGGAACTCAGCAACTTGAAATCTTCCGCAATGGGCACCTTTCAGAAGGTGAGAAACTTCATTTTTGAATTACGCCCGATGATGCTTGATGATCTCGGCCTTTCACCAACTATCAAACGATATGCCGATACCTTTAAAGATCAGACCGGCATGGATGTTGTTGTCACGGTTTCAGGGCAGGAACGACGCCTTGAGTCATATATCGAAGTGATGATTTTCCGTGCATTGCAGGAATTACTCGGTAATGCGGCCCGCCATAGTCAGGCCAGTGTCGTCAAGGCGAATATCGATATGGGTGAGAGTTTCGTCAAGGTCACCGTGGATGACAATGGGAAGGGTTTTAATCCCGAAATTTTGAATCAGGGAAATAGCCTTGGCCTGAACCTGATCCGCGACCGTGTGGAAATGTTGGGCGGTACCTTTGAGATGGATAGCACGATTGGCAAAGGTACACGGATCATATTTGCCATTCCGGCCAAAATAATATAAGAAACAGTCTGCATTGCTCAATGGCTTTTAGAAGCGCTGTTCCTTCAATATGCCCATCTAGAAAACTGGTAGGACTCTCTTTGTTGCGCGAGTCCTACTTTTGTACTATTCATTTTGAGCACCTTGCGGACATGTAATTATTTCCTACATCGTTTTTACTGTATAATAACGTAGAACAAATAAGCAAATATTCTAAGGAGAGTGATATGAAACGGGGAAGCCGCATTTTGCTTTTTCTTGTTGTAGTGATTATCATCCTCATCGCGGTCACGTTTTTAGTGCTGGGTCGCGGTGGCGGTATATTTGGAAGTACTGCTCCGACGCCGACACCCCCGTGGGTGAGCATTGTGATCGTTGGGCAGCCAATTAACCGCGATGATGAAATCAAACAAGAATCATTGGCCAGTATGGAAATTCCGCAGACGCGAGTCACAGATAAGATGATCACTGACCCGCAGACAATTATCGGTAAATATGCTATGTTTCCCTTTGCCCAGGGAATTCCGCTGACAACCGATATGATCGCTGAACGACCTGGGATGAATCAACCCGGTTCGGAAGCCGCCAAGGTGGTTTCACCTGGTCTCGTTGCCATCTCTGTGCCGATATCACGTTTGAATTCGGTTGCATATGGTGTTCGTGACGGTGACCGGATTAATATTATTGCTACAACCTCGTTTATTGATGTTGATGCCGCTTTCCAGTCCAAGCTACCCAACTTTACTGCACAAGTCACTGGAACTGGCTTTGTCCCAGACACACTACCAGTGCTCTCCGCAAGTATCGCTTCGGGCGGGGAAGCATCAGCGCAAGGCCGTGCGGAGCTTGATCCGACCATCAATCAAGCTTTGTATCTGGTGCCTTCCGAAGCCCAGCGCGCTCGCCTGGTCTCGCAAATGATTTTGCAGGATATTCAGGTTTTACACGTCGGTACTTTCAGCTTGCCCGGACAGGAAGCTCAAACAGCCCAGGCAGTCGAAGGGCAGCCTGCTCCAACACCGGTTCCCGTAGTCGAACCGGACGTCATCACGCTGATTGTTACTCCGCAGGACGCCGTTGCGTTAACTTATTTAATGTACAGCGGAACAAAGTTTACGTTGACTTTGCGCGCTCCTGACGACACATCCAGGGTTGAAACCGAAGCTGCTACTCTGCAATATTTGTTGAGCCAGTATGCAATCCCTGTGCCCGCAAAACTCCCTTATGTAATCGACGACTCTAAAATACAAAGCCCTACTGAACCGAATGTGGTTCCGCCAGGCTAAATCAGCTGGGGTAGCATCGCAGAATTGGAGCCACTTATGCCGGAAAAAAATCGCGTACTTGTTGTTGATGATGTCGCTGAAACCCGAGAAAACGTTCGTAAGCTGTTGCAGTTTGAGTCTGATATTGAAGTTGTAGGCACGGCGCGTTCTGGACGTGAAGCTGTTCAATTGAGTGAAGAACTTAAGCCCGATGTCATCCTGATGGACATTAATATGCCCGATATGGATGGGATCACAGCTACGGAAATGATTCGCCAGCGCAACCCCATGGTGCAGATTATCATGTTATCTGTACAGGGCGATCCCAATTACATGCGCCGCGCTATGTTAGCCGGAGCCCGTGACTTTTTGACCAAACCGCCAATGGCAGATGAATTGATCTCTGCCGTTCGGCGGGCTGGGGATATCGCCCGCTTGGAACGGTCAAAATCGGTCCAAGTGGTATCATCCTCCTCGACTGCGCCGCAGCAAACCCTCGGCACTGGAATGGCTGACGGTCGAATCATTATGGTCTACAGCCCCAAAGGCGGGACAGGCGTTACAACCGTTGCCGTTAATCTGGCAATTACGCTGAACAATGATGAAACGCGCACCGTTTTGGTAGATGGCAATCTTCAATTTGGCGATGTTGCGGTATTTCTTAATGAACAGGGCAAAAATACAATTTTAGACTTGGCACCTCGTGCAGACGAGCTTGACGCTGAAGTTGTCGAAGGTGTACTGATAAAGCATGCAAGTTCCGGGTTGCGGGTGTTGGCTGCGCCAGCGCGTCCGGAACACGCTGATCATGTGAACAGCGATCAATTTGCGAAGCTCCTTAAGTTTTTATGCCAGGTTTATCCTTATGTTGTGGTCGATTCTGGTCACGCTTTGAATGATGTTACGCTGGCAGCATTGGACGCGGCCGATATCATCGTGTTGGTTGTCACGCAGGATATTCCCGCAGTCAAAAATGTAAGGTTGTTTCTGGACTTGATGGCTACGATAAACGTTTCTCGCGAACGCGTTTGTTTTGTGATGAATAAATATGACAAGCGCATTTCAATTACCCCTGAAAAAGTTGGGGAAAACCTTAAACAGCATGTTGTCAGTGTTATTCCCCTCGATGAGCGGATTGTGATTCCATCCGTAAATCGAGGTGTACCCTTTATGATCGACAACAAAACGCAGCCTATTGCGCGTACCATTTTCAGCCTCGCAGAAACGATTCGCGCCCAATTATCGAAGTTAAGCGAATAGTTTTCGTGTTATGCAGGAGGTAATTAATGTCTTTACTCAAACGAATTGAACAGGGTCAGGGACGCTCTCCCGATCAGTCCCAACCACAGCGCCCCGCCTTACCTTCTGGTGGTGGCGAGCAGGGAGGAGGGGGGCTATCTGCTCTGCAGGCGCGCCGCGTTTCAGCTCCCAACACAACTCCGCAGGCTGGAACCTACTTTGACTTAAAGTCCAGAGTGCAGAATAAACTGTTATCAGAACTTGATCCTTCCATGGACATTACAAAAACAGAGGATGTCCGGCGGACGATCATGGAGCTATTTGAGCAAATATTGAATGAAGAAAATATTGTGCTCTCTCGCCCGGAACGACAACGCCTCTTTGAACAAATCTCTGCGGAAATTCTTGGATTTGGCCCATTACAACCTTTACTTGAAGATGAATCCATTACAGAAATCATGGTGAATGGGCCGAAAAATATCTATATTGAGCGCAAAGGTAAGTTGGTTCGCGTTCCGGTCACTTTTGAAGGTAACGATCATGTCATGCGTGTTATCGACCGTATCGTCGCGCCGTTAGGCCGTCGTATTGACGAGTCTAGCCCATATGTTGATGCTCGTTTGCCGGATGGCTCCCGTGTTAATGCCGTCATCCCGCCCATCTCACTTGTTGGCCCAACCCTTACCATCCGAAAGTTTTCAAAAACCCCGATCACGATTGAGCAAATGGTCGGATATGGCTCCATTACGCCCGAGGCGGTTGAGTTTCTGAAGGCGTCCGTCATCTCGCGGCTTAACATCGTTATTTCAGGTGGTACTGGTTCTGGAAAGACGACTTTGTTAAATGTCCTTTCCGGTTTTATCCCTTCTGACGAGCGCATTTTGACGATTGAAAACGCCGCGGAACTTCAACTTCGCCAGGAACATGTGGTAACACTTGAGTCGCGCCCGGCAAACATTGAAGGCCGTGGTGAAATCACAATCCGACAGCTTGTTGTGAATGCCCTGCGTATGCGCCCTGACCGGATCGTTGTCGGTGAAATTCGTGATGAAGCCGCCCTGGACATGTTGCAGGCGATGAACACGGGTCATGACGGTTCCATGACCACAGCCCACTCCAACAGTCCGCGCGATACCCTCAGCCGTTTGGAAACCATGACTTTGATGGCGGGTATGGATTTGCCCGTTCGCGCCATTCGCGAGCAAATTGCCGCTGCAGTCCATCTGATCTGCCACCAGGAACGCATGCGCGATGGCACACGCAAAGTCACTCACATTACAGAAGTAAATGGAATGGAAGGTGATGTTATTACCACCACCGACATTTTCATTTTTGAGCAAACTGGTATAGAAAATGGCAAGATCGTCGGCCGATTACGCCCAACCGGTTTACGGCCGAAGTTCATGGAAAAAATAGAAGCGAGCGGCATTCATTTGCCCCCCACAATTTTTGGCGTTGGCAGCGGCCGCCGCTACTAATCCTTTCCCCTCAGGTGATCTATGACGCCACTCGCACTGCTGTTGATAGGCATGATTGTTATCCTGGTATTAATTTCTATCGGGGTATATATCTCGTCCAACAGTGAACGGACTCTGGTCGAAGATCGTCTGGGACGCTTCCTGGACGGTGACCAAAAATCTGCTGACAAACAAAAGAAAGAAGAAACCCCAACGGCTTTAACTGAATGGGTCAATCGACGGGTGGAAAGTTCGTCGATTGGGGATAAGATTGCGAAAAATCTTGCCCGTGCTGATTTAAAGTTCAAGTCGGGAGAGTTTGTTTCTTTCATTTTTATTCTAGCCAGTTCCCTGGGATTTCTTGCATTCTTGTTCGGGGGATCTTCCCTCCCGGCCAGATTGCTTTCCACAGCATTAGGCGTCGGTTTTGGCATAGCCGGACCGATTATATATTTACGATCTCAGCAGGGAAAACGGTTGACAAAGTTTGGTAGTCAACTCCCCGACATGCTGAACTTGATGGTGAATGGTTTGCGGGCAGGTTACTCCACCATGCAAGCCATGGAAGCTGTCAGCAAGGAATTGCCCGCTCCTATCAGTGATGAATTTCGCCGCGTTGTACAGGAAATGCAGCTTGGTATTCCGATGGATAAAGCCCTGGACAACCTGATTAGACGAATTCCAAGCGATGACTTGGACTTTGTCATCACCGCAATCAATGTTCAGCGTGAAGTCGGTGGTCCATTGGCAGAAATTCTGGATACGATCGCTTTTACAATTCGTGAGCGTATCCGTATTAAGGGCGAGATTCGCGTTATGACCTCGCAAGTTGTCATGTCCGGGCGTATTCTTTCTGGCGTGCCTTTTGTCGTGTTTGTTCTGCTCTGGTTTATCAACCAGGAATACATGGGTGAGTTCTTTAATAACATTGTCTGTGGTGGCAGCGCCCTGGTTGTTGGTTTCATTATGATTGCAGTTGGATATGCGGTCATGATGAAAATTGCTGATATCGAGGTGTAGCATGGATTGGTCAGTAATAGTCCTGGTCGTAGTAATAGTTGTCCTGGGGCTGGCGGGTGCTTTGATTTATGTTGGTCAGCGCATGCCCAAGAACGACGATGATCCCTTTGCCGATCGCTTGAATGAATTTTCACAGCGTGGCGAAGCCGTTTCCCTGGATGAAATTGAGCTTTCCCAGCCGTTTTCTGAACGTGTGATTTATCCATTACTGCGCCAATTTGGCGAACTAGCCGCTAAAAACACACCACAAAATGCTTTACAGGAAACAACTCGTAAGTTGGAGTTGAGCGGTAAAGCTGGCTGGATTGACGCACCGATGTTTTTGTCATCCCGTTTTGTTGCCGCGGCGGTTTTGGGAGTGGCAACTTTTCTAATCTGCACTTTCAGCATTTTGGCACAACCCATTTCGCGTGCTCTGCTTTATTCCATGATCGCCCTAGGGCTCGGATTTTTCTTCCCACAACTGTGGTTGGATGAACAAATCAAAAAACGCCAGCTAGAAATCCGCAAAGCTATGCCAGATGCTCTTGATTTGTTGACCATCTGCGTGGAAGCGGGCCTTGGGTTTGATGCAGCCATGTCGAATGTGGCCGAAAAATGGGAAAACGAACTTTCCCTAGCTTTTGCTCGCGCAATCCGTGAAATTCAACTGGGAAAGGTCCGTCGCGAAGCATTAAAGACCATGGCTGAACGTATTGACCTAGCCGACATGACCAGTTTTGTGGCGGCAGTGATCCAAAGCGAACAACTGGGTGTGAGTATGGCCAAGGTGTTGCGGATTCAGGCCGAGCAAATGCGTATGCGCCGTCGTCAGTATGCTGAAGAATTGGCTCATCAAGCCCCTGTGAAAATGCTCCTGCCGATGGTTGGATTTATTTTCCCATCCATTTTTATCGTTCTGATGACTCCTGCGGTCTTACGCATTATGTCATCCAATGTTTTCGGCGGGTAAACCTTGAGTATAAAGCCCGGCTTTTCCTACCGCTTCTATCACATCTTCTGGAGCGGCTTGGACTTGCTTTTTCCTCCATCGTGTGGAGGTTGTGGAAAGCTGGGAGTCCGCTGGTGTTCTGATTGTCAGCAAAAGCTAACCCCGGTTCCTGATCCAGTTTGCGAGATTTGCGGCGAAGTGCAAAAAACCGTTGGAGTTTGCAAAGAATGTCTCAACACGCGACCCGCGTTTTACGCGCTAAGGTCGTGTGTTGTTTTTAAGGAACCTGCTCGCCCTGCATTGCACCGTCTGAAATATCGTCGGGAAATTGGGCTCGGTGAGGCCCTCGCCTGGAATTTAGCTGTCTATCTCGATGAATTGGGTTGGCAGGCTGATGCCGTGATTCCAGTTCCGTTAAGTGAACAAAGATTTGCGGAACGAGGCTATAATCAAGTTGATTTGATCGCACATCCACTTGCACGTTTGATGGGTTGGAAGTATTTTCCCGGAGCACTCCGCCGTACCCGACATACTCGCTCACAGGTTGGACTTGGCGTTGGGGAACGACGAGAAAATGTTCTTGGGGCGTTTACTACAGAATCTCACAAAGTGAAAGGACAAACTATCTTACTGATGGATGATGTGGCTACCACTGGCGCAACTCTCGATTCAGCATCTCAGGCGTTGATGGATGCTGGCGCCAGCCGAGTCTACGCACTCACCTTTGCCAAAGCCATGCAAAAATACGGCTCTGACTATGTTAAGCCATTACCCGCTCGCCCGTTGCGTTGACGGGTGAGATTCACATCCTACCATCCTTAATAAGGAGACACTATGGCACAGAATCTCGAGATTTTCGGACGTGAATTTGAAGTAACGGATCACATTCGTGACTACGTTACCAAAAAAGTGGCCAAGTTTGATCGCCACTTGGATGCGATTGATGACATTCGCATTGACCTCGCCTTTGTAAAAGCGGCCCGTAGCGCTGCGGATCGTTATGTGGCGCAGATGACTGTGCGCGGTAAAGGCTTTATCCTGCGCTCAGAAGAACGCTCCGATGACATCCGCACATCGCTGGATGCCGCCGTGGAAAAACTATCCCGTCAGATTGATCGCTACAAAGACAAGCGCAAACGCGGACGTGGTGATGGAAAAACAGCTGCCGAAGTTTCGCCTGAGCTCGAAGATGCTTCTGAATCTGCCATCGAGGAAGCGCCGGTCATTGTGCGCCGCAAGGAATTTGATTTAATCCCCATGGCCGAAGAAGAAGCCATCGAACAGATGAAACTGCTCGGACATGACAATTTCTTCGTCTTTTTCAACGTCAAGGC
>CAILYI010000091.1 GCA_903838415.1 uncultured Anaerolineae bacterium
GGGACTACCCCGAATGATGGCTGGTTAACATACGCCATCCCGGGCCATCCGGAATATCGGCGCTATCCAGCCCAGGATATTCTCATAGTACAACCCGGCCCATAAAGGGCTACTTTCAGAACAGGTCACACCGGAGTTCGCATGAAATATAGAGACCTTATCCAGTTTGAGCCCATCGAGACGGTTGTCCAACTGCGTTCGGCAGACCAGCGCTCGGCCGCCCAGCAGTTGGTTGCTACTTACGTTATTTCTGACGAGATGGCAGAACGTCTGACCGAGTTGGTGATCCCCCAATTACAGTTTGAAGAAATGCTGGATAACAAGGGGATTCTGATCGTTGGCAACTACGGCACCGGTAAATCCCACTTGATGTCTTTCCTTTCTGCCATCGCAGAACATGCCGACCTGGCCGAAAATATACAAAATGAAAAAGTTCGCTTGGCGTCTGTAAGGATTGCCGGGCGCTTTAAGGTTATTCGCAGCGAGATTGGCTCCACGACCATGTCTCTGCGCGAAATTATTGTCTCAGAACTGGAAGAGTATCTGGCATCCATAGGGGTGAATTTTCAATTCCCGCCATTGGACAAGGTCAAAAACCACAAACCCATCTTCGAAAAAATGATGGCTGCCTTTGCAGAGCATTACCCTGACCAGGGTTTGATGCTGATTGTAGATGAGTTGCTGGATTATCTACGCACACGCACAGATCATTTGCTGATCCTGGATCTGAGCTTTTTGCGTGAAATTGGTGAGGTATGCCGTGACCTGCGCTTCCGCTTTGTCGCCGGAATTCAGGAAGCGCTCTTTGACAATGATCGCTTTTCCTTTGTCGCTGGCACCCTGCGCCGTGTGAAAGACCGCTTTGAGCAGGTTCTGATCGCGCGCAGCGATGTAGAATTTGTGGTGGCTGAACGCCTGCTCAAAAAGACCCTGGAGCAAAAAGCGAAGATCCGCGCTTATCTGCTGCCATTCGCGCGCTTCTATGGCAACATGAACGAACGCATGGATGATTTCGTCCGGCTCTTCCCCATTCACCCTGAGTACATAAAAACCTTCGAACAAATTTCGGTCATCGAGAAGCGCGAGATCCTCAAAACGCTTTCTGTGGCCATCAAGCGCATTCTGGATGGCGAAGTACCAGCCGATTATCCCGGCTTGATTGCCTATGACCGTTACTGGGGCTCCTTACGTGAGAACCCGGCCTTTCGCGCCGTCCCCGATATCCGCACCGTGTTGGAAGTAAGCCAGTCGCTGGAGTCGCGCATTCAGCAAAGCATCAAGCCTGTTTACAAGGACAATGCAGTGCGGATTATCCATGCCCTGTCGGTGCAGCGCCTAACCCTGGGAGATATCCGCAAGAAAACAGGACCCACTGCCCAGGAGCTGCGCGACAGTCTGTGCCTTTACGATGCGCTGGCAGCCGAGATGGGCGGCGAACCCGCGGATGATTTGCTCACCAATGTTGAAACCATCCTGCGTGAAATCGTAAAGATCGTCAACGGGCAGTTCATTACCCGGGTGGAAGACAGCGGCCAGTACTTCCTGGATGTAGACAAAGATATCGACCACGAGGCAATCGTCGAAAAAAGAGCCGAAAGCCTGGACAAAAGCATTCTGGATAACGCCTACTACAGCGCCCTGGCGCGTATTCTTGAGCGGGTGGACTCTTACTACCCCGGCACGCACCGCGCCTGGGAGTATGAATTGGAATGGCGTGAACACCGCGCCTCCCGGCTCGGCTATCTGTTTTTTGGTGCCCCCAACCAACGTTCGACCGCCCAGCCGCCACGAGAGTTTTACATTTATTTTGTGCAGCCCTATGACGCGCCGGCATTTAAAGATGAGAAAAAGAGCGATGAAGTTTTCTGGCGCTTGAAACAATCGGATGAACGCTTTGACAAGGCATTAAAGCGCTATGCCGCTGCGTCTGACCTTTCCACAACATCATCCGGGCAGGACAAGGGCACATATGAAAAGATTGCCGGCGAAGCGATCAAGGAAATGGGCAAGTGGTTGCAGGAAAAGCTGAGCACCAATTTCGAAATCAGCTACCAGGGTGCCAGCCGCTCCGTCAGCGAGTGGGTCAAAAGCGCCAGTGCGGGAAGTCAGATGACGGCTTTGTCGCAGCCAGGCTTAAAATCCAACTTGCGCGATCTGGTCAACGCCATCAGCTCCATTTGTCTGGCTCCGCACTTTCAGGACCGCGCGCCACAGTACCCGACTTTTTCGGTGCAGATCACAGACAAGAACCGCCAGCAAGCCGCCCAGGATGCCTTGCGCTGGATCCGCGGCGTGACCAAGACCCAGCAGGCAACAGCGGTGTTAGATGCCTTGGAATTATTGGATGGCGACCGTCTCAGCCCGACCAATTCCAGATATGCCAAACATCTGCTCGGGCTGCTGCAGGCCAAGGGGCATGGCCAGGTGTTGAACCGCAGCGAAATCATCCAGGATGAATATGGCGTGGAATTCCTGGCGCCCAATCTCTACCGGCTCGAACCCGAATGGCTGGTAGTGCTTCTGGCGGCCCTGGTTTACAGCGGCGAAGTTGTGCTGGCTGTGACCGGGAAAAAACTGGATGCCAGCAACCTGGATAACCTGGTGGCGACACCCTTCGATGAGCTGGTGCGCTTTAAGTATGTGGAATTCCCCAAAGATTGGAATACGCCCGCCTTGAAGGCGCTGTTTGAGCTGGTCGGATTGGAACCGGGTAAAGCAGTCCTGGTCACCCAGGGCGGCACAAAAGCGGATGAAATTGTTTCTCAAGAATTACTGCCAGCGTTGAATAAGTTGATCCAACGCATAGTGATTAACCAGCAAGAATTAACCAATGGCCTGGCTTTCTGGGGCACGGTTTTGTTTAGTCCAGAAGAACGCAGTGAATACCAAGCGCGCCTGAACGCCGCAAAAGCATTCCTGGAATCAACCCAGTCCTACAATGCGCCAGGCAAACTCAAAAATTTTAGCGCGGATGTCACCTCGATTGATCAGCATCGCTCTGCGCTCAGCACCCTGGCCGAAATTGAAGCCATCAAGTCCCTGGTGGCCGACCTGGCGCCGCTGGCCAATTATTGTTCCCAGGCGGCTCTGGCTCTGCCGGTTGGACACGCCTGGGCTGAAACCATGAATATTCGCCAGAGCGAAATCGTCGCGCAGCTAAAATCGCCCAGCAAGCGTGGCGCACCGGGTTTCCGCCAGCAGGCATTGCAAGCGCTTAATCAACTAAAAAAAGAATATCAGACGCTTTACACAACTCTGCACATGCAAGCGCGGCTTGGATTGCAGGAAGACCAACGCAAAGCCAAACTGCTCAAAGACCCGCGCCTGGAACAGTTGCGCCGCATGGCCAGCATTGAGTTGATGCACACCAGCCAGTTGACCGATTTTCAAAATCGCCTGGCCGGGCTGCAAAGTTGTTTCACTTTAAACGAGGCTGATCTGCAAACAAGCCCGGTTTGCAGCGCGTGCGGGTACAAGCCCGCATCCGAACCCATCCTGGTCAGCGCCGCGCAAAGACTGCATGTTTTGGATGGTGAATTGGACAGCCTGGTGGATGCGTGGACACAGACACTTGCGGAAAATCTTGAAGATCCATTGACACAAGCCAACCTGCAAGAAGTGGTAAAACCTGAGTATCGCGCCCGCATCGAGACGTTTCTCTCCGACCAGCATCTGCCAGAACCGATCGATAACGAGTTTATTGCCGCAGTGCAGGAAGCCCTGGCCGGATTGGTTAAAATCACAGTCAGGCTTGAAGATCTAAAAGCCGCCCTGCTCAAAGGTGGTTCGCCCATTTCCCCCGCCGATTACCGCAAACGGATCGATGAACACCTGGCTGAGCTATTAAAGGGAAAAGACCAGGGTAAAGTGCGGATTGTTCTTGAATAAAATTTCAACAGTCTGAACCAGGATTAGAATGATTACAGGATTGGCCTGATTAGAACGATCTGAATCAGTCCATCAGGCAAAATCTTATGGCCGAAAATGCAGCATCGCAAAGTCGCTTACCTTTTTCATCGTCAACTCAAGCATCGAATGAGCCGGTAGAATGCTTGGGGTTGAAATTTGAGCGTGACCATCAGCGTCGCGCTCATTTCATTGCGCAGTTGTCTGATTCTTTAAACAATGACCGACAACCTGGAACACCGAGAGCGGAGAACCCGGACCTGCTCCGATTGGCCAATCCACCCTATTACACGCCAACCCCCAACCCGTTCCTGGCAGAATTACTGGCCTGGTGGGGAAAAGATGCGCTGCAAGACGAACAATATCACGTTGAGCCATTTGCCACGGATGTCAGTTCCGGGAAGAACGATCCGCTCTATGAGGCCTTTACTTACCATACCAAGGTTCCCCCGAAAGCCATTCGAGCCTATATTGAACATTACTGCCCGCCCAACGGCGTGGTGATGGATGGCTTTTGCGGCTCAGGCATGACCGGCCTGGCGGCGCGCTTGAGCGGTCGCAGAGCCATCCTGTTCGACCTTTCCCCGGCAGCCACAGCCATCGCAGCCGGCTATAACTTGCCCGTCTCACGAGACGACTTGCAGAGCGCCGCAGTCGAACTCATTAATAACTTAAAAGCGCAATGCGCCTGGCTGTATGAAGTCCCTATGCAGGGAAGTATGTTGCCAGCCATCGTGGATTACGTAATTTGGAGTGAACAGTATCGCTGCCCCAACTGCCAGGCAGAATTCTTATTCGCAGACATTGGGTTCGACTTTAAGAATGGCAACCCGGTGGAGATCCTGCATTGTCCAGCCTGTGATGCACAAATCGACTCTAACCATCTGGAGCGCTGTCTTGACCATACCGGCAAAACGATTGAAAAACCGGTCAGAGTCAAGTATCTCAGCCGCAAACGCGCCCCGGAACGAATGCCTGCCGCACAGGACCTGGATTTGCTGGCCCGCATTGAGGCTGAACCGCTGCCATTTTTGGTACCGGAAGATTGGATGATGAACATCCCACCGGGCGAAAATGGCTGGGGCGATATGTGGCGGCGCGGATACCACAGCGGCATGTGGAAGGTGGGCGATTTCTTTTATAAACGGACGATCTGGTGCCTGTCTGCTGCGCTCGACTTGCTGGAGAAAATGGATGTTCCGCCCAACATTCGCACCATTTTGCGGACAACCGTGGTCAATGCCTCGGCAAGCATGACGCGCATGCGCCGGGCTTATCAAGGTATTTTGCCATTGGTGCTGTATATGCCGCGCATGCGCAGGGAAGTGAACGTCATCCAGGCGCTGGAAACCAAACTGGAACGCCTGATTGATCTGCTTGGTGGGCTGCCGCCCGTCTCAGCGGTGGCCATCAGTACCCAGTCAAGCACGCATCTGACCAATTTGCCTTCGGAGTGCATCGATTACATTTTTACCGACCCGCCTTTTGGCGACAACATCATCTATTCAGAGGTCAACTTCATCTGGGAAAGCCTGCTGCGCGCTTACACCGCCCAGGCATCTGAAGCAATCATGAGCCGCTATCAGGGCAAACGCTTGCTGGAATACCAGGGTTTGATGACTGCCTGTTTTAGCGAATTCTGCCGGGTCTTAAAACCCGGCAGGTGGATGACCGTTGAGTTTCACAACTCCAAAAACAGCATCTGGAATGCGATCCAGGATGCGCTGCAAGCCGCCGGCTTTGTGGTTGCCGACGTGCGCATTCTGGACAAACAACAGGGCAGCTTCAAGCAGGTCAGCACAGCCGGAGCGGTCAAACAAGACCTGGTGATTTCGGCTTACAAACCCAGCCAGCGTCTTGAGCAGGGCTTTGAGCTGAATGCCGGCAGCGAAGCGGCAGTCTGGGAGTTTGTGCGCGAACATCTGGGTCGCCTGCCAGTCTATGTCGAGAAAGAAAACCATCTGGAAGTGGTGGCTGAACGCCAGAATTACCTGCTGTTTGACCGTATGCTGGCTTACCACGTCCGGCACCAGGTAAGTATTCCACTTTCGGCCAGCGAGTTCTATGCCGGGTTGGTGCAGCGCTTTCCCGAACGCGATGGCATGTTTTTCCTGCCGGAACAGGTGGGGCAATATGACCAGAAACGCGTAACCATTCACGAACTGGCGCAACTGCCGCTTTTCATCAGTGACGAGGCCAGCGCCATCCAATGGATGAGGCAGCAGCTCAGCCAGACGCCGCAAACGATGCAAGACTTGCATCCCAAGTTCACCAGGGAGTTATCAGGCTGGCAAAAAAACGAGCAGTCGATCGAACTGCTGGACATCCTGAGAGAGAATTTCCTGCGCTATGAAGGCGGAGTGCTGCCGCAACAAATCTGGACCTGGTTAGAGCAATCTCCAGAATGGGCAGGAAAATTGAAAGGGCAGGTTCCCCAGTCGCCGTCCGCCGATATCAGTGAATGGGCAAAGGATCGCTGGTATGTGCCCGACCCCAACCGCGCCCAGGATCTGGAAAAACTGCGCGAACGAGGCCTGCTGCGTGAATTTGAACACTACAGCGCCGCAGGAACGCGCGCGCTGAAAGTATTTCGCCTAGAAGCGGTCCGCGCCGGGTTCAAGAAGGCCTGGCAGGAAAAAGACTACGCCACTATCATTCAGGTGGCCCAGAAAATTCCAGAAAATGTTTTGCAGGAAGACCCCAAACTGTTGATGTGGTACGACCAGGCGGTAACACGGCAGGAAAAGTAATCAAGACCGCCAACCCGTTCGTTTATTGGTATCATTAAGCATGAACGCCTATACGAGTGTGTTTTCTTGTACAAGTTAGGAACTTGGTCAGTGACCAAGTTCCGTGACACCAGATAGCTTGGTCACTGACCAAGCTCAAATAGCATATTGAATTAAAGTCACCAGGGATAATATTTTATGACCACCCCACCCCCCAGCCAGAACCGTCTGTTCTCAGAATCATCCGTTCCGCATGGCCCTGTGGAATGTCTTGGCATGAGATTTGAAAACGACGGCACCCGCCGCGCGTATTTTCTGGATAAGCTGCGTGAAAAGCTGCAAGACCCGGAATTCCGCAAAATGGAAGGGTTCCCTGTCGGCGCAGATGAAGACATTCTGGCGATCTCCGATCCACCCTACTACACCGCCTGCCCCAATCCCTTCTTACAGGATTTTATAAAAGTCTATGGCAAGCCCTATGATCCAGCTGTGCCTTATCGCAAAGAACCTTTTGCCACCGATGTAAGTGAAGGAAAAACAGACCCAATCTATAACGCACATTCCTACCATACCAAGGTGCCCCACAAGGCCATCATGCGCTATATCCTGCACTACACCCAGCCTGGGGATATGGTCTTTGATGGCTTTTGCGGTTCAGGGATGACAGGGGTGGCTGCTCAATTATGTGGAGACTTGAATGTCTTGCAAGAAATGGGCTATATTGTCGATAAAGACGGAGATATTTATGAGGCCCAGGCGGCCAGCGGCGCAAAACCAGTTTCTCACCTGGGTGCTCGTCGCGCAGTATTAAGTGATTTATCCACAGCCGCAACTTTTATTGCCTACAATTACAATGCTCCCGCTGATTTAGCGGATTTTGAGCTCGAAGCGCGTCGAATTTTGTCAGAAGTGGAGACAGAATTTGGCTGGATGTATGAAACCTTGCATACCGATGGTTCCAAAGGCCGCATCAACTATACTGTTTGGAGTGAGACCTTTACCTGCCCAGATTGCGATGGGGAAATCATCTATTACGAGGCTGCCGTATCGAAGGAAACGTTTGAAGTAAATGATGCATTTAACTGCCCCACTTGCAATGCCAGGTTGGATAAAAAATCATTACAGCGGGTTGGGCAATCCAGCTTTGATGAAGTACTAAAACGGCCGCATGCCCTGGTGAAATATAAACCGGTTTTGATTAATTATCAGGTCGGTTCAAAACGATTTCAGAAACAGCCGGGTGAGCAGGATTTGGCCACGCTGGTACGTATTCAAGAAACACCTTTGCAGGATGAATATCCTCTTTACGAGATGCCGGATGGAGAACGGAAAAAGAAAGATGGGTATGGCTTGAAAGGCATCACTCACCTGCATCACTTCTATTTTCGCAGGGCATTACTAGTCTATGCCCGAATGTGGAAAAAGATATCTTTGCATCCAAGTAAATCTTTTGTTCGATTTTGGTTACAGGGTAGTAATCTTGGCTTTACAAAAATGAATCGTTACCAACCAATCCAGTTTGGAAGAGTTGGCGGTTCACAAGTTAACCGTTATTTTTCGGGGACGCTGTTTGTTGGCTCTCTGATTTCAGAAGTTTCACCTGCGTATTCGATGACTCACAAACTGGAGCGCTTGACCAAATTAAAAATGCCAGGCCAATGGGGACAGACCGCGATTACCTGTCAATCAACCACCAATATGCGCCCCATTCCAGAAAACACCTTTGATTACGTGTTTGTCGATCCACCCTTCGGGAATAATTTACATTATTCCGAATTAAACTTCTTTTGGGAAGCCTGGCTAAAAGTTCTTACCCAGCGCGACCCGGAAGCCGTAATGGATAAAGGTCGCCATCGTTCCTTGCTAGATTATCAGGATTTGATGGCGCGCGCATTTCAGGAGATTTACCGTGTTCTGAAACCTGGGCGCTGGATGACAGTGGAGTTCCATAACTCCAAAAACAGTGTTTGGAATGCCATCCAGGAAGCCATGCAAAGGGCTGGTTTTGTCGTTGCAGATGTACGCACCTTGGACAAACAGCAGGAAACTTACAAGCAGTCGATCCAAAAGCTGGTCAAGCAAGACCTGGTTATTACCGCATACAAACCCAATGGCGGTCTGGAAGAACGCTTTAAGCTCAAAGCGGGAACAGCAGATGGAGTCTGGGACTTCATCCAAACCCATCTTCGCCAGTTACCGGTGGCTGTTGTCAAAGAAGGCAGCATAGAACGCCTCGTAGAACGCATGGCCTTTCTGCTCTATGATCGCATGGTGGCTTTTCATGTTCAACATGGCATCTTTGTACCTCTTTCGGCGGCAGAATTTTATGCCGGGTTGGAGCAGCGTTTTTCAAAACGGGATGACATGTTCTTTTTGTCCGACCAGGTTGTCGAATATGACCGGAAGCACATGACGGTTAATCAAGTCCAACAATTGCAGCTTTACGTAAGTGACGAAGCCAGCGCCATACTCTGGCTGCGCCAACAACTTGAACATCACCCACAAACCTACCAGGATCTATTCCCCAAGTTTTTGCGTGAGATCAGTACCTGGCAAAAACATGAAAAAGCGCTGGAATTGGTTGAAATGTTGGAACAAAACTTCCTGCAATATGAAGGTGAACAGGCAATCCCGCCTCAAATCATGCGTTGGATGCAACAAGAAGCTGAGCTAAAAAGTCTAATTAGCGCAGACACCGATTGGGATCATCCAGCGGAGACGCTCCGTAACGAAGCACGGGATCGCTGGTATGTTCCTGATCCAGGCCGCGCCCAGGACCTGGAAAAAGTGCGCGACAGAGCTCTTTTGAAAGAATTTGATGCTTACCAAACCTTGCCCGGACGGCTATTAAAAGTATTCCGACTTGAGGCTGTGCGGGCAGGCTTCAAGCGCGCCTGGCAGGCCAAAGATTATCGTACCATCGTCACTGCCGCCGAAAAATTGCCAGAAGAAGCCTTACAGGAAGACCCAAAATTAGTGATGTGGTACGACCAGGCCAAGACCCGGATGGAACTATCGTAAGAATGAGGAGATTGACTGATGAGTTACCTTAGCAACCTGCCCCCTGAAAAGTTTGAAGATTTCTGCTTACGCTTACTAAAAGCGCAAGGATTTTCTGAAATCTCCAGTGATGTTCTGGTCACGCCCGATATTCGCGCTGATTTTACTGCCAAAGACCAGGATGGCGCACTAACGGTTATTGAAATAAAACAAACCAAAGATATTAATGTACTCAACAAAACCCTATTCCAGGTTGTTTCGATCCAAAAGTTAAGGAATACCGCACGCGCGATTGTGATTATTCCTCAAAAAGCCCCAAACAAAATTTTGGATGTTTCCAAGGGGTTGGGGGTTGAAGTTTGGGATGACATCTTTATCCAGAATGTGGTTGAACGATTTCCAAAGTTTTTTGGTCCCGTCGAGCAAGAAAATGCGCATCCTGGGGAGATTTCCCTGAAATCTATTGATCTTTTAGGATTTCGTGGAATAAAAGATCTTCACCTGGAGTTTTCTCCCGTGACCGTATTGGTTGGGAAAAATGGCGCAGGGAAATCCAGCATACTCGATGCCATTGCAATTGGCCTGTCGTGGTTTAGCCAACACATGGCGAATCTGCGCAGGAATGGCCTTCCAATAGCAATTTCCGATATTAATTTGGATGAAAATGTAGCAGAGGCGATGATTAACCTGACAGCTATTCTTGAGGGCGACCAGATCTCTTGGGAAATAGTCCGGGCAAAACCCGACCATTTTCAGACCCGGCGCTCCAAGTTTAGGGAGTTGGATAATAAAATTAATGAAATACTGGGAAGCTATATCTCCCCAGATGAAAAGTTGCCATTGGTAGCCTATTATTCTGCTCATCGAACGATTAAAAAAGTTGTGGTTGAACCTCAAGACGGGTCTGCTTCGCGCGTCAGCGATTTGTATAAGAATGCCATCGAAGGAGACCACCAAAACTTCCAAGGCTTTTTTGAATGGTTTCGTAAACAAGAAGATCGGGAAAACCAGTTACGCAAAGAGGAAAACCCAGACTACCGGGATACCCAGCTTGGAATAGTCCGCAAAGCTGTTCTGGGGATTCTTGGAGAATTTTCTGAGCTGAGTATTGACCGAAGCAGTGATCCTGCGCGTATGATTGCAGTCAAAGGTATGGATAGATTGGAAGTCGGACAGCTATCAGATGGCGAAAAATGCTTACTTGGAATGGTTGGTGACCTGGCAAGAAGATTAGCTATCGCAAATCCGAATAAATCAATTAATCCCTTAAATGGCTATGGAATTGTATTGATTGACGAAATTGAGTTGCATTTGCATCCCCAATTACAGCGCAACATTATCGGTTATCTGACTAATATTTTCCCCAATTGCCAATTTGTGATTTCAACTCACTCGGCGCCTATTGTCAGCCATGTCAAAGATTTTCCGTTAATACTGCTTGAAAATATCAACGGAGAAATAAATTACCGATCTTTCCAAGCATACGGACAAGATATCAATAGTGTTTTGGGTAATATTTTTGAAATGGAAGAAAGACCAGAAGATGTTCAAAAAGAATTGGATGCTATCAGCGAATTCATAGATCAGGATCGATACAAAGATGCTGATGAAAAATTAAAAACGTTATCATCAAAAATTGGTGAAAATGATCCAGAGATTGTTCGCCTGGAAAGTCTCATCCATTTTCTTTCTGATTAGTTTTTCATCTATCTATGAAAACAATTTACAAGCGCACAACGCCCAATTACATGACCCTGTATGTTCAGCAAAATCGACAACACATTCAGGACTTAAGAAATCCAGATTCACGAGAACGAGCCAGAACCGTTCTCAATGACAAATTTGACAATAACCCAGACAAAGATGATCTCCGTAAAGATCTTGCGGAAGACCAGGGGTATTTATGTTGCTATTGCATGAGAGCAATTAGCCTGGAAACTGGCTCAACAAAAATAGAGCACTGGGGAGCAAGACGTGCCTACCCAGAACTCATACTAACATTCAATAATTTACTACTCGCCTGCGATGGAGGAGAAAATGGCGGTACTGAATTGCATTGCGATTCAAGCCGTCACGATTTGGATCTGTATATTGATCCTCTAAACCCAGGCTTTTGCGAGAATGTCATTGAATATAACTCGAAGGGCGATATTCTTATTCGCGAGAAAATTCAAGACAGGAAAAGATTAAGTACAGAGATAAACGATGTTCTTAATCTCAATACAAAAACGCTTCAAGATGGAAGACTAAAAGCTTTGCAAGGGCTCACTCAATCATTTGCTAAAGTTGGAGATTGGTCACTAAACACACTAGAAAGAGAATTGAGCAGGCTCTCTTTCATGGATAAACCTGAGGATCGAGGGAGAAACAAAAAACTTCCACAATTCTACGGAGTATTGGTCTTTTATCTGAAAAAGAAAATTGCGGCCAAACAAGCCTAAAAAATATGTCAGATATTACTCCGGGAGACTGGGTCTACAGCCAAACGCTTGACCAAACCTGTCAAGTGGTCAGCTTGCAGCAATTATGGGGGGTGGAACAGGCCGTAGTCTGGCTGCCGACCCGCAACAGCTTGCTGCGTCTGCCGTTCAGTGATCTATCCTCGTCCAGCCAATCCAAACCCTGGGGCGCATCCGCCATCACCTGGCGCGCCACGGCCGCGCGTCTGAGCGATGCCCTGGCGCAGGAAAACCTGCTGGCTCCGCTGGGCGCCGGGCTGATTCCCTTGCCACACCAGCTGCGCGCCTTACAAAAAGCACTGGCCGGCAGCCAGGTGCGCTATCTGCTGGCTGATGAAGTCGGGCTCGGGAAAACCATCGAAGCCGGGTTGATTCTGCGCGAACTCAAGCTGCGCGGGCGCGTTCGGCGCGTTTTGGTGGTGGCCCCCAAAGGTATCGCCCCACAGTGGGTGACAGAAATGCGCACCCGTTTCAACGAGACATTTCGATTGCTGCTCCCAGGGGAATTTCAGGGGTTGATCCAACAAGATGAGACATTCAATCTGTTTCAACTCTACAACCAGGTTGTCGTGCCGATGGATTCGGTCAAACCGCTTGAAAAGCGGCGCGGATGGAGCCAGGAACAGGTACAGGCTTACAACCGTCAACGCTTCGAAGGCCTGATCAGCGCCGGCTGGGATTTGATCATCGTGGACGAAGCCCACCGCCTGGGTGGCAGCACAGACCAGGTGGCGCGCTATCGCCTCGGGCAGGGTCTGGCCGGCGCTGCGCCCTATTTTCTGATGCTTTCAGCCACCCCGCACCAGGGTAAACGCGAGGCGTTTCAGCGCCTGGTTGCATTGCTGGACGAAGAAAGCTTCCCCGATGCAGAAAGCGTCAGACGTGAGCGCGTCCAGCCCTTCGTCATCCGCACCGAAAAACGCCAGGCGATTGACACCGATGGGCAACCCCTGTTCAAACCACGTTATACCCGGAGAATCCCTGTCACCTGGCAACCAGCGCACCAGGCTCAGCACCGTCTGTACGAGGCAGTAAGCGAATATGTGCGCCAGGGCTACAACCAGGCCAGCCGCGAAAAACGCAATTACATCGGTTTCTTGATGACTCTTGTCCAGCGCCTGGTGACTTCATCCACCCGTGCCATCCGTGTAACCCTCGAACGGCGCCTGGAAGTGTTGCGCCAGCCCGACGACCAGCTCAACTTCTTTGCCTTGCTCGAAGACGATGAGTGGAATGAGCTGGATGGACAGGAACAGGTTGATACCCTGGTACGGGCGCGCATGGCCGGGCTAAAGAACGAAATGGCTGAGGTGGAGCTGTTGCTGGAAACAGCGCGACGAACCGAAGCCCAGGGCGCCGATGCCAAAGCGGAGGCCCTGCTGGATTGGATTTATCGCCTGCAGCAGGAAGAATCCGACCCTGATTTAAAAGTATTGATTTTTACCGAGTTCGTGCCCACCCAGGAAATGCTGGCCGGGTTCCTACTGCAGCGAGGTTTCTCGGTTGCCTGTCTGAATGGGTCAATGGATACGGGAGAACGCGATCGCGCCCAAACAGAATTTTCAAAATCGGTGCGCGTGCTTGTTTCCACCGATGCAGGTGGCGAGGGACTGAACCTGCAATTCTGTCACGTAGTTGTCAATTACGATATTCCCTGGAATCCGATGCGCATGGAACAGCGTATTGGGCGAGTAGACCGCATTGGCCAATCCCACCCAGTACGCGCTTTGAACTTTATCTTGCAAGACACCGTGGAATTTCGTGTTCTGGAAGTGCTGGAAGAGAAACTACGGATCATTCTGGCCGAATTTGGTGTGGACAAAGCCGCGGATGTGCTCGATTCTGCCGAAGCCGAAGAACTCTTTGATGACTTATATCGCGCAGCCCTGCTCAACCCGCAGGAATTGGAACAAAAAGCGCACGAAGTTGCCCTGCAAGTGCAGGATCAGGCACGCGCCGACAGTTTGAGCAGCAGCCTACTCGGCTCACAGGGTGTGCTGGATGTCAGCCTGGCCCGCCAGGCTCAGCAGAACCCGCTACCTTATTGGGTGGAACGCATGACCACCGCTTATTTGCAGTCCGAAGGCGGGCAGGCTGATTTCCAACAAAACACTTGGCAACTGACCTGGCCGGATGGCACGCAAATGTCGGATGTTGTTTTTAACGGTTCCGACTCCCAACAAAATCCATCCGCTCATCATCTGACCTTACAAGACGAACGCCTGCGCAAATTATTGGATGAACAGCCTGCGCTCATCCCCGGCCAGCCTCTGCCGCGAGTGACCATCCCGGATATGCCGGCCAGTTTACGCGGCGTCTGGTCGCTTTGGCGTATCCGCCTGTCAGGTTCCGAGTCGAACGGCGAAACGCGCTCGCTTCGCACACAACAAACCCTGGCGTTATTCCAAAACGAAAATGGGCGTGTTTTTCTCCCTACCGGCCGCGCCATTTGGGAAAAGCTTCTGGAAAAGGATGCGCAAATCCTGGATTGGGTGGATGGCCCGAATGCCCTGTCCGCGTTCGAACAAGCCCGAATGGCCGCGGAAACCCAGGGCAACGCTATTTATGAACAGTTGTTATCCCAGGCCCAGGCAACATCAGAACAGGAACGCCAGAAAGCTGAATATGCTTTTGCCTCCAGGCGAAAAACGATTGCCCGTGTTGGCCTGCCGGCTGTGCGCCAGCACCGTTTAAACCAGCTTGAACAGGAACACAGGCAATGGCAGCAAACCTGGCAGCAGCGCCCGGTACCCATGCCTGAACTGGACGCGTTCCTCATCCTGGTACTGAGCGGGGGCGATCACTGATGAACTGGCGCGATACGCTTTTACAGGCTTTTGAGCCGCAGGTTGCCCGCTTTACCATTGTTTCAGACTCGGATGGTTTGCTCCTGGAAGAAACGCTTGGGCAGGCCATCCGCTCACGCGGCTTCGATCTGCAGGTTTACGAAAACTCGATCCAATTCCGCTACCTGTATGAAACCATCTACCGGCCACGCTGGGAAGCAAACGAATCGCTTGAACTGGTCCTGGTTGTTCAAGATGATGAACAAGTTGTGGACAAACTTCCATACGATTGGCTGGCGCAGGCACGCAGATTGCATTTCAGCCTGTCAGAATTATTCCCCAACCTGAACTACGCAATGGTCGCGACACTCGACCGCAGCCTGCTGGATAGCCTGTATCAGGCCCAATCCGTTCAACACCCCGGAAAGTTGGGCGAGCAAGCCACACGAAATTTTATCCTGCGCCATGTTTTCGATATTGTCCCGGAAATCATCCAGCAACCCGAAGATTTACTGCACTTTTTGCTACACCGGCACTACAACCGCCTGCCCTTACCCCCTATTCTCGATGATTACCTGGTGCGTGTATTATCGGAAAAGCCTGTCTTTGCCGGATGGCCACTGGCGCAAATTATCCCTGACCGGCAGACCTTCCTGGACTTTTTGCAAGAACGCTGGCCGGTCTATCTGCAAAGTATCGCCGGTGAAAAGGATTTGGCTATTAAGGAAATGGCCAACCAATATACGCTATCTCTTTCTGGTCCGAGCTTGTTACCCTTTGAGCATGATGATGTGCGTGTGTATATTGACAACCTCTTCATCGAAGGAATCCTCAAACCTGTGGAAAATTTCCGCTCCCAGGTTATCTCAAAATCCTGGGCAGCCGTAGGCGTTCAACAAAGCGCATCCAGCGACCGTACACAGCGTCTGGAACGGTTATTGGAGAAGTTGGAAGGCGATGTACCGAATGCAGATCAACCTTACACGGCATGGGCTGCTTTTGCTTTACGCTGGGCCGAATGCAGTTCGCTATGGCACAACCTGACCGAGAAAGAAAAGAAAAAATATCATACTGTCTACGACCGTCTGCAATCCAGAGTTGGGGTTCATTTTCAAGACTGGCTCCAAAAAAGGTACAGTGGCCTGGTCACCTTGCCCGGAACCGTGATGGTCCATCACATTGTCCGTCAGATGCGCAGCCAAATTGAGCAATCGCTTTCGACTGAAAAAGTCGCCCTGCTTGTCATTGATGGTCTGGCATTCGATCAATGGGTTGAACTTCGCCAGGTATTGGTAGAACAACGCCCTGAGATTGAATTGGATGAAAGAGCTGTCTTTGCCTGGATTCCCACTTTGACTTCGGTTTCGCGCCAGGCCATTTTCTCCGGGCGCGCCCCATTTTATTTTGCTGGGAGCATCCATATCACTGAGAAAGAAAGCGCATTATGGAGCCAATTCTGGGCTGAAGCTGGATTTCAGCCTGCTCAAGTTGCTTATTTGCGCGGACTGGGAGAAACTGGCAGCCTGGAACGAGTGAGTGACGTACTTGCCAGCCACTCACCGCGGGTTCTTGGCATTGTGGTTGATACTGTGGACAAGATCATGCACGGCATGCAACTGGGATCTTCTGGAATGCACAACCAGGTTCGCCAGTGGGCACAGCAAGGCTTTTTGGCCAGGTTGATCACCCTTCTCAGCCAGGCGGGTTACACAATCTATCTCACATCTGATCATGGTAACATTGAGGCCACGGGCTGTGGCAAGCCCAACGAAGGCGCATCTGCCGATTTACGAGGCGAACGTGTCCGAATTTACCCCAGCCCTGAGCTGCTTACCAAAACCCAGTTAAGTTTTTCCGGTTCCATCGCCTGGACACCTGTTGGACTTCCGCCCAACTACTTCCCCTTGATTGCATCTGGCCGCCAGGCTTTCATCGCATACGCAGAAAAAACAGTTGCGCACGGTGGCATTGCGCTCGAAGAAGTCATCGTCCCATTCGTACAAATCAAAACCAGGAAAGCATGAACGAACGCCTCAGTCAAATTGGGTTTAACCGTTACATCAAGCGCGAGTGGCTGGATTTCACTGCCGGCCAAATGTTGGCAGGCCACCCGGTATCCCAAATCAAAGATTCCCTGGATGACCTGCTAAGCAGCCAGCTTTCGGTCGGCAGTGATGCCGTTCGCAGCAGCCGGGCGAAAACCATTTCCATGTTGCTGAGTATCTGGGTGACAGTTCCCAAACCCCTGGTTCGCCTGCGGGACGAGGCCCTGACACAGATGCAGTTGATGCCGCGCTCCGAGTATCTGCCTCTGCATTGGGGCATGACCATGACCGCTTATCCATTCTTCGGTGTCGTGGCAGAAAGCGCCGGCCGGTCGCTTGGCTTGCAAGGAAACGTTTCTGTCAATATGCTCAAGGCCCGCATGCGCGAATTATTTGGACAACGCGAACATGTGCTACGTTCCACTCGTTTTGTTCTCCAGTGTTTTTCAGGCTGGGGATTGTTGCAAGAGACCAGCGGAAAAAGCGGTATTTATGAAATCCTGCCTGTAAAAGCAATTCAGGACGATGAACTCGCTTCCTGGCTGATTGAAGCCCTTTTACTGTCCAATGGCGTCAACATGGCTTCGCTGAAATCATTATTGCAATCATCGCGCTTATTCCCTTTCCAAATTAAACACTTCTCGCCTCTCCGCAAACCTGATAGCCATCTTGATTTTTTCAGGCAGGGTTTGGATGAGGAAATGGTTGTGCTGAAGGGGTAAAGGATCTCGCTTGGAAACAGAACGGAAATACAAATTCGATCCGCCTGATATGCAGCAAGTCAATCTCCTGCGCAAACTCAGCCCCGGGCAGCGGATCCAGCTCATGTTGGATGCGCGTGAACTGGCCATCGGCCTGATCCGCGGGCGGTTGAGCAAGCGTTATCCGGACTTGCCGCCTGAAGAACTAAATCTCAAGGTTCTGGATGCAATCGAAACCGCCAGTAAACACATTTCAGATACCCGTCCTTCTGATTATTTTGAAAACACTGGATAGCTGCTGTATTCATCGAATGTAGCAACTAATCAATATCTGAAAGATTTTCCGCAATATTAGTCGATTGAATCAGATCAGGCTGCGTTCAGGCAAACTATTACTGGCATTGCTAACAATGGATGGGTTTTCGCAAAAAAATTCTTTGATCTTCGGTTCTTATCTGCCGTTCCCGTGCTTGCCTGTACCCAAAAGCATTTACGACATCAACAGTTAGGCTGTTATTCTATGAAATAGGACCGTATATCTATCATGCAAGAAATCAACATCGGCTACGTTATGCTCGTGCTTATTATCATAGTTCTATTTCTCGCCGTTTTTGTGCTATATGTATTCCAGCAATTAAGAAAATCTCAAGAAAAAGTTGAAAAAGTCATTCTCGATTATGAAAACCAACTTCAAGATATTAAAGTAAAACATCAACGAGAAATTGATAAAGCCCGGCACCAAAGTGTCGAGCAAAGTCGCCATACGATAAAAGGACAGATTGCCGAACAATTGGCCCCACTTCTACCCGGATTTCCTTATCTACCATCCGATTCGCATTTTATCGGCGACCCTGTTGATTATATTGTTTTCAATGGCTATACCGAATTCAAAGAACAACATAATTTAAATGAGCACTTTGAACTTGTTATTATCGATATCAAGGGTAACAAAGCACACTTGTCCGAAGGCCAACAACGAATTGCAGAAGCCATTAAGGCAGGAAAAGTAAGATTTGAAACTGTGAGGGTATTAGATGATGGAACTATAAAAACTCAATCGTGGGATTCTTCAAAGAAAAAAGAGCCCGTTAAGGCTGTTGCAGCTATATCGGTTGAGGTGCCTGTTAAGGTTGAAGTTTTACCAACTATTATAGAGACACCGCCGTTAGACAATATCTCTGCAGCGTATAGAAATTGGAACGCATTTCTTGAGAAGTTTCCCAATGCTTATGAACCTTGGAACGAAACAGATGAAAATTTGCTTAAAGAAAAATATCTGGCAGGCATGAAAATCAATGAAATTGCGCTGTTGTTCAAAAGAAATCCGGGAAAAATTCGTTCTCATTTAAAAGAAATGGGCGTACTTAAAATTCGCAAATCCAAGACATCCAACCGGCATTCTCGATAGTAGACAGCAAGTCGCCACTCATCACAAATTCCATTATAAGTTAGCCTACTCAGACGGGGAGTTGGCACCATTACTTTGAAATTGCAGCATGGCCACCGGAAAATTGCCTATTATCACGCCCCACCACAAATACCTTGAAATCTCGGAGTCTAACTCCGAGATTTCAAGGTAAAATGGAGATATGTTACTAAGACCAACCTATCTGAATAGTCTAAAAACAGCCACCAACCGCTCACCGGTGACAGCCTTGCTGGGACCACGCCAGTGTGGAAAAACAACCCTGGCGCGTCAACTTGCAGCCGACCAGAAAGCCACTTTCTTCGATATAGAATCGGTTCCTGATCAACGCCGGCTGCAAAACCCTGAACTCGCATTGGGCAGTCTCTCGGGGCTGGTGGTACTGGATGAAATTCAAGAAAAGCCCGAACTGTTTCAGGTTTTGCGGGTATTGGTGGATCGTCCGGAAAACCAGGCTCGCTTCCTGATTTTGGGTAGCGCTTCGCCCGAGATCATCAAATCCGCATCCGAAACATTAGCCGGCCGCCTGGAATTCATTGAACTGCACGGCTTTGATCTGTCCGAAACTGGACCGGAAACCTGGGAATCGCTCTGGCTTCGAGGCGGCTTTCCGCGCTCTTTCCTGGCCAGCTCCGAAGAAGACAGTCTAGCCTGGCGCGAAGGTTTTATCCGCACCTTCCTGGAACGTGATATCCCCCAACTGGGCATCAATATCCCGGCCGTAGCTATGCGCCGTTTTTGGACGATGCTGGCTCACTATCACGGGCAAACCTGGAATGCGGCGGAAATCGCGCGATCGATGGGTCTCTCAGACAAAACAGTGCGTTCCTATCTTGATATTCTGACCGGCACATTCATGATCCGCCAGTTGCAACCCTGGCCCGCCCCGCCAAAACCAACGGGGTCTGCGAAGAACTTGGGGAAGCGGCAGGTCAAGGCGCCCAAAATCTATTTCCGGGATACGGGTTTGCTGCACAGCCTGCTGGATATCCCAGACAACCATAGTCTACTCGGACACCCACGGTCCGGTGCTTCCTGGGAAGGTTTTGCGCTGGAACAGGTATTGCAAATCGTGCGCCCCAACCAGGCAACCTTCTGGGGAACATATTCCGGCGCTGAACTTGATATAGTTTTCCCGTTCAAAGGGAAGCGCTATGGTGTCGAAATTAAATTCAACGAAGCGCCAAAGCTGACAGCCTCAATGCGTACCGCGACATCCGAATTAGAGCTGGATCACCTTTGGATCGTCTACCCAGGCAACGAAACCTATCCGGTTGAAAAGAATATCAGCGCACTGCCGCTGAACAGCCTGGAAGCTCTCAGAAAACAGCTTGCCTGATGGGCATATTGCTCTGTTTTCACCCCACAACCATTTCAATCACCGAAAAGTAACGCGATGAACATCAAACTGACCGAACAAATTATCCGCGAGCGCGCCAGCGATCAGAGTTTCCAAAAAGGGCTTGAGTATTATCAATCCGGCGCGATTTACAACCCGGCCTGGCAATCCACGCCTGAGGGGATTGCTCTAACAGCCGGCTGCTCAGGCAGCAGCGATTACCATCTGCGCGCGGAAATGAATGCAGATGGCGTGCGGTCAGCTTCCTGCACCTGCCCGTATGATTGGGGCGGTGATTGCAAGCACATCATCGCCCTGCTGCTGACCTATCTGAACGATCAGGATGAGTTCACAGAACAAAAAAGCGTGCCTGAACTGCTCTCCGGGCTGGAAAAAGAAACGCTCGTGGCACTGATTGGCCGCCTGGCGGAACGCATCCCGGATTTTTACGACGAACTGCAAAGGGCACTGCCCCTGGTCAAAACAATCGCGAAGGTGCCTGGACAGCCATCATCTACGCAAGCAAAAGCAAGGCCGCAGACCCAGGTTTCCGAGCCGGTCTACCGCAAACTGGTCAAAAAGATACTAAAACAAAGCCGCTATGACGAGTACGATGATTATGGAGAGAGCGCCCCGGAGTATCTTGACGATCTGGAAGAAACTCTCCAAACCGCCAGGCAGTTCCTGGATGCCGGGGATGCCGAAGGCGCGCTGATCATCCTGCGCATATTGCTCGAAGAAACCGTTGATGAATATGACAGCGATCAAGATTACGATGGCGAGGTGTCCGGTTTTGTCCAGAATCTGGGCATGCCGCTGGCTGAGGCCATTCTGAGCCTGGAGTTGGACGCGGGTGAACGTGAAACCCTGCAAAAATCCATACAGGAGGTTTACGATAATCTGGACGACAGTATTGAAGCAGGCGAGTTGGATGTCATCTTTGCCGCGCTTGAATATGGCTGGAATGAGCTGCCTGATGACGACATGGTGGTGGATGACGCGGGGCAAGAAGTCTGGTTTCCGCATATAGAGATTGAACAGGCGCGCTTAAATGTCCTCGAGCGCCAGGGTCGCGTCGATGAATTCCTGCAACTAGCAAAAACGGCGGATACCCATCGCTACGTGCTCAAGCTGCTGCAGCTCGGGCAATTGGAGAACGCCATCGCCGCCAGCCAGGAACTGAGTGAAAGCCACGCTATCCTGGATGTGGCCCAAAAACTGCTGGCGGCCGGTCGGCTGGATGCTGCGCTCAACCTGGCCGAAGGTTGCCTGCAACAGAGCGGGGCTTCGCACGCGCTCGCCTTCTGGCTGGCGCCACTGGAAGAAACGCAGGGGCGAACGGCCCTGGCACTGCTGGCCTATCGCGCCGCCTATGAGGCCCAGCCCGCTATTGACCTGTATCGCCACGTCAAGCGGCTGTCCGGAAGCGGGTGGGAAGCCATTCGACCGGAACTGCAGCAAAGGATCGACGAAACGCGAAACCCCGGGGTACTGGTGGATATCCATCTCGAAGAACACGATTGGGATGCAGCCATCCTGCTGGCGGAAAAACAAAGCTGGCTCAATCTGGTGGAAAAAGTGGCCGACGCTGTCGCATCTGTACGCCCGGATTGGGTGATCAACATCTCACTCAGAGAGGCCAACAGCTTGATCGTCAAAACCGATAGCAAACACTACCCCGCTGCGGCCAAATGGCTGACGCGCGCCAAAAAGGGCTATCTGGCCAAGGGTCAGGCTGCCGAGTGGCAGGCATATATTACTCATTTGCGGACCATTTATGCCCGCCGTCCATCCCTGCAAAAGGCAATTGTGAATTTATAAGAAGAAGCAAGTTACCCGACCAGCTTACGAGCGTGCTTATTTCATTCGCGAAATGAGTACGCTCGTAAAGTTTAATGATTCCGGGTGCACTGCAATGGTTCGCTTTTTTAAATCCCAAAACGCGCCATATACCGAAAGCACAAATCAGGATTATAATAATCATGATTTGTATTTATTGCTTAAATTTGGAGGCTTGCATGTTCATCAATCGTAAAGCCGAACTGGAACTCCTGGCCAGAATGGTTGCGTCAGAGCGCGCGGAGCTATTCGTGCTGTATGGCCGTCGTCGGGTGGGAAAAACCGAACTGCTGCGCGCCTTTTGCGAAGACAAGCATCATCTCTTTTTTATCGCTACGCTCAGCGCGGATGGCGAGCAGCTTGCCACTTTTTCACAGCAAATTTGGGCATTCACTCATGCAGAAACCCCACCAGGGTTTTCTTTCCCATCCTGGGAAGCTGCTTTCCGCGCGCTGGCAGACCTGCCAGGCCGCCCAATTGTAGTGATGGATGAGTTTACCTACCTGATCAGCGGGAACAAGGCCATCCCTTCCATCTTACAAAAAGTCTGGGATGAACGCCTGAAAAATACCCAGGTCATGCTGGTTTTGTGCGGATCCTATATCGGTATGATGGAAACCGAGGTGCTGGGTTACCAGGCGCCCCTGTACGGACGCCGCACTCACAGCACCCTGCTTGATCCATTGGATTTGCCTTCGGCAGCTCTGTTTTTCCCAAAATATTCAGCCGACCAGCAGTTCCAGGCCTGGGCAGTACTGGGTGGAATGCCGTATTATCTGCGCACCTTTGATGACCGGCAGGATATTTTTGCCAACATCCGCCAGCATATTCTGAACTCACAAACCGGCGAATTATTCAATGAGCCACGCCTGCTGCTGATGGAAGAACTGCGTGAGCCACGCAATTATTTCTCCATCCTGCGCGCCATAGCCCAGGGAAATACACGGCTGAATGAAATTGCTCAGGCTTCGGGAGTTGGCGCTGTAAACATGATCTCGCGCTACCTCGATTTGCTGCAACAAATGCGATTGATTACCCGGCGCGTACCCGCCACGGAGTTCCAGCCCGAAAAGAGCAAACGCGGTATCTATCAGATTGATGACCATTTCCTGCGCTTCTGGTTTCGCTATGTTCAACCCAATCAGAGCTCTCTCGATTTGGGCCTGACAGATGCAATACTCGATCAGCGAGTGCGCCCGGATTTAGAGCACTTTGCTGCGACAGCTTTCGAGGAGGCTGCCCGCCAGCATATCGCCTGGCTGGCGCGCCAAGGGCAAATTCCCTTTTTACCGGAGAAGATCGGGGCGTGGTGGGAGCGGGATGTCGAAATTGATGTGCTGGCCATTAGCCGCACAGAGAGACAGGCGCTTGTTGGAGAATGCAAGTGGTCCATCCACCCGGTAGGCGTAAACATCTTGGATGACCTGAAACAAAAGTCGCAGCAGCTTTTACAGAGTGGGGAAATTATTCAATTACATTATGCGCTTTTCTCTCGTTCTGGTTTTACCCAGGCGTTGGAAATACGGGCACGAGATGAAGGAGTGGCCTTGTATGGCGTCAATGAAATTATTAATAATGCTGCGACCTAATCCGCAAGACCGTTCTTAGCGATTGATGAAACGGCTGTCTGTGCTGAATTTCGAAAAATACAAGCATATCCA
>CAILYI010000092.1 GCA_903838415.1 uncultured Anaerolineae bacterium
CCCATTCCGCATCCGTCAAATCGGTCGAGTAACTGTTTTTGCTCATCCTACAATTTTACAATATTCAGAACCCCGATTCAATTCTTAAACACGCTCTAACAGAATTTACTGCCGATGTCGTTTGGATATTAAATTTAACAAGCGGTAAATTTACCTATATCAGCCCTTCGGTATTCCAATTGAGAGGTGTTACAGCCGAAGAAGCCATGCTTGAAACGCTGGAAGATTCCCTGACGCCTGAGTCAATCGTCGTTGTTAAGGATGCCATCGCAAAAAACATAAAAGGCTTTATCGAGCATCCTGAAATTCCAAACTATTACATTAATGAGGTTCAACAGTTTTGTAAAAATGGACAGATTATTTGGATCGAAGTATCCACACAATACCGCTACAGCCCGATAGGTGACATTGAAGTTGTTGGAGTAAGCCGAAATATTGAAGAAAGAAAAAAATCAGAGAATGCCCTGCGTGCAAGCGAAGAGAAATTCAAAACAATGATCGAAACTTCACCAGATGGTATCGCCATTACAACACTGGATGGAACAATCCAGTTTGTAACGGCAAAAGTTGTTTCGATGTGGGGCTTTGATTCGGCAGATGAACTGATCGGTAGAAACACCATGGAATTTATCCATTCAAGCTATCATCAAAAAGCTATTTTTTTGGTGACGGAAATGTTCAGCGGCAACTTTACCGGCGCTTCTGAATACTTGATGGTTCGCAAAGACGGAAGCTTTTTTTATGCTGAAGCCAATGCCAACATTTTACGCGATGCCCAGAACAACCCGGTTGGGGTTTTGTACATCGAACGCGACATCACCGAGCGCAAGCAGGCCGAGGTAGCATTCAAAGAGAATGCGGAAGAGTTGGAATCCATCAATCGCCAACTCGAAGTGTCCATCAGTAATGCCAACGAAATGGCGGCTCAGGCTGTCCAGGCCGAAGAGATGGTTCGTGAAAGCGAGGCACGCTTCCGGGCAGTGTTTGATACTGCCAATGATGCCATCGTCAGCGCCGATAGCGCTGGAAACATCATGGATTGGAACCCCAGCGCTGAGCGGATATTTGGATACTCGAAAATCGAAGCCCAGGGTCAGCGCATCAAGCTTATATTGCCAGCGCGCCACCTAGCTGGCATGGAGCGCATATTATCCGGCAGAGAAAAACACGTCATTGGCAAAACGATTGAGGTGGAAGGGCTACGCAAGGATGGCAGTGAATTTCCGTTGGAACTTTCCCTGTCAGAATGGCGGGTGGCTGATCACAAGTTTTTCGCCGCAGTGATCCGCGACATCACCGAGCGCAAGCGCCTTAAGGAAGAATTGCAGCAGCAGGCAACGCTGGATGCACTAACTGGTATTTTCAATCGCCGTCATTTCCAGCAGTTGGCGCTCGACGAACTAAAGCGCGCTAAGCGTCTCAAACGTCCGCTGGCAGTTGTGTTAATTGATATTGATTATTTTAAGCACGTTAACGATACGTTTGGACATGCAGCGGGGGATCAGGCGTTGCTGGCTTTTACGAAAATCTGCCAGAAGAATATCCGCGAAATCGATATGTTCGCACGATTCGGCGGCGATGAATTTGCACTGCTTTTACCAGAAGCCAGTGATGAACAAGCCTATATCGTTGTGGAACGCATCCGTCTGGCCGTGCAGTCGCAACCGGTTGAACTGGATGGGAAATTCGTCTCGCTCACGATCAGTTCGGGGTTCGCCAATTTGTCGGTCGAGCAGGAAGCCTTCGATAAACTGCTAAGTCAGGCTGATCAAGCCCTATACCGCGCCAAAGAAACGGGCCGCAATAAAGTTGTATGTTACGCGAAAACGTAAAAATACCCCATTTTCGTTTCCGCCAAGTGGAACCTTGACCATTTGGGGAATAGAGCAAAAACGGGTAATCCAAAAGACCGGGGGCGACCGCCGGTGGATTTTGGAAACCCAAAAGGCCATAATTTGGTACAAAAACTGGCGGGAAAGGAGCGGCCAGGAGCGAAATCTCGGGTAAACGCTGGACACATTCTGAATTGTGAACGAACCGGCTATGAGCGCCCGGCATCCAATCAGGTCAATTTGGCTTCACTTCACTCATATCAGCGCATTAATGCAACCTGTAGTTTGGATGATTGCCATAGCGCATTACGCTTCGCACCAGACGGTGACGCGATTGCGGCCAGGTTTGTAACCCGCAGGAATCATATTTCCCGACGCATAATACAAGCTGACAGTCACCTGCCAACCAGCTTGGTGATGACCGGGTTTCTGCCCCAACATCGCTGAATCAAAACAGCCCGTCTCGTGTGAGGCGGGCTGTTCTTGTTTATTATTCCAGGTAACTGGCGTAGGGGCGACCCGCGCTGCGCGAACAAGCGTCAGGTTGCGCTGAACTATCTGGCAAACAGGCGCTTTGATAAGCGGGGACGGGTCGCCCTTACGAAGATTGAAGCAACTCTTTCCGCCTATCGGCACCGCCCAAAATCCAACAGCAAAGCTTGCTGTAATTCCTGGATAGGCGCATACCATAATTTCGAAAATGGCCTGTCCTTGAGCGACATGCAGGCTTTACCAGTAAAAGACAGTTTTTATGCTGATTTTTCCTTCGAAATAACCCGTTCTTATTGAATTCTTTTTTGTGCCAATTTATAAACCGTTTCATCATCTCGTACTGAAATGATAATAATTCGCATGACATTGACATTCCTGACCAAGCAATAAACCACACGCAGCCCTATTTTTTGCAGTTTAATTTTTAAATAACCTGCCAGCTTACCAGACATACGGTTTCCAAGTGGCTTTCCATAACCGCCTTCTGATGTAGGAAGTGGATTGCCAGATACCTTCCTTATTGCCTTCAAAACTTGAATCTGTTGAGAATTGTCAAGTCCAATCAAATCTTTTTTTGCTTCTTGAGTGAACTCAATATCCCATTTCATTATTCGATATCCACATCAACGCCGTCATCAAGGTCAGATTCGCGAAGTCCGAGTTCATTTAACACCTGTTCTTGCGAAATAAAACCTATGCTTTCGGCATTTTTCATGCGTTTTTCTGCTTCAAAATATAATGCATAATCTTCCAGCATTTCAACCATTTCATCATAACGTTCTGGTTTAACAAGAACGCAGGCTGGGACATTATTTTTCAACACAACTTTAACCCCATTCTCGCTGACTTCATCAAAAATTTTGCTGGCTTCGCCCCGGTTAAATCGAGTAATGGGAACAATGAAATTCATAACGCTTTTTAGAGATGGATTGCGATTCATAAGTTATTTACCTCACATTATTTGAACAATTTATCAAGTAATAGTATAAAGTGTAACAACTTATTAGTCAATGTTTACATTGATGTATCTATCGTTTTATATATATAGATTTATTAAGCCAAAAGTCCAAGGAAATTTCAAAACTGACAAAGTGAAATCCTACTGATTCGCCACACCAGGGTAATTGATCAGATCCGCAGACAGTAAGTGGACAATCCGTATTTTTAGGAAATTTTTCAGATGACCATCCACCAAGAATCCAAACGATGGTGGACAATCTCAAAAAACGGCGAAATTTTTTAGACGACTACCAATCAGAATTCCCAACTACAGTGGACAATCCGTAATTTTGAGGAAATTTTTCAGGTGACCATCCACCAAATATCCAAACAGTGGTGGACAATACAAAACCGGGGGGATTTTCCAGACCAAAACACCTGAAACAAGAGAGCCTGCCATTTCACGGCAGGCTCTCCAAGTAATCACCACTGTACCAGTGGATTTTGGGTGATTATGGCATTACAACAGCTATTCCGCCGTCACACTGACCAGCACCGCCCGCACCACGCGGCGGAACATATAGCTGTCCGTCAGGAAGTTGTAGCCCTGACAGGTAATCAGTGTCAGATAGGCGTGATCTTGCAGATGCTCGAAGGCGTAGGACGTGGAGTCCGGGAAGACCATGCGCGACGCGTGCACTTCGTAGGTGTACTTCTCGCCATACAGATGCACCACGATCTTATTCCCATAGGCCAGGTTCTTGAGATTGGCAAACGGCCCCGGCAGCCCGTTGGCGTCCGTGACGTGTGCAGTCAGCACCGAGTTACCTTTCCAGGTTGGGAAGGCGGTGCCGTTCAACCAACCGGCATCATTCCCCAGCCAGCTGACATCCCAATTGCTATTGACCTCGGGCACGCCGAAGATATTAGCCTGTATTTTCTGCGAGGGAATTTCCAGCCACAGGCCGCTCATCTTGGTATAGGCCACGCTGGCGGGTTGGGCAGGCAGGGAGGTCATTCGATCGGGTGCAAAACCGGTATTGGGTAGTTTCTTTGGTTCTCTGGTTCCCACAGTGAACTGGTAGGTTACATCCACCCCGCCGTTGATGGGATTGCCAAACAGGTCAACGATGGAGGTCGTGGCGCAGATAAACAACTGGTAATTACCGTCCTGCAGCGGCGCGGATAGCGTCACTGTGGCGGTGAGGTTGGAATAGGTCACGCTATGCCTGGTTACCTGCGTATCGTCAGCCTGCACGCCGCCCAGACACGAGACGGTATCCAGCGATTTGTTGGCGCCTTTCTCTAGCAGCATGAAGTTCGCCGGGTTGGTGACGTCATCAGGGTCAGTATCACCTGCCGGGTTGTTGACATCTTGACTGAATGAGATTGTGAAGGAACTCGGGCCAGTCCCGGGATAACTGGATTGCAGGCTGGTCGCGGCGATGCCCAGCACCGCCACCGTTTGCGTAAAGGCGCTCGAGGTGCTGGTGACAAAATTCGGATCGCCGCTGTAGACGGCGGTCAGGCTGTGCACGCCGAGACCCAAAGCGGTCGTGACACATTGCACGATATTCCCGGTCACGGCCAGGTTGGCGCAGCCCGTGATCGTACTGGCGCCCTCCTTGAAAGCCAGCGTGCCGCCGGGCGTGGCGCTGTCGCTTTCGGTGATCGTCGCGGTGCAGGTAACGGTCTGCCCAGCCGCGGAGGGATTGGGCGCGCAGGCCAGCGTGGTAGTGGTCACTGTGGGCGCGGCTGCCATCGACAGGCCGCCCTCCGTCGCCGCATAGACCATCCCGCCGCTGGCGAAGACGCCGCGCACCGAGTTATTTCCCAACCCATTGGCCGTGGTGTCATTGGTGAAGGAAGCGCCGCCGTTCGTTGAGATTGATAGGCCACCAGCTGTCGCCGCATAAACCGCAGCCCCATTAACGAAGACGCCATATACATTGTCGCTCCCCAACCCATCGGCCGTGGTCTTATTGATGAAGGAAGCGCCGCCATCCGTCGAGATCGATAGGCCGGTAATCGTCGCCGCATAGACCGTCGCACCACTGACAAAGGTGTTCCACACAAAGTCACTCCCCAAGCCATCAGCCATGGTTTTGTTGGTGAAGGTGTTGCCGCCGTCCGTCGAGATCGACAGGCCCCTAAACGTTGCCACATAGATCGTTCCTCCGCTGACGAAGAGGGAATAGACAAAGTTATGCCCCAACCCGTCGGCCGTGGTCTTGTTGATGAAGGAAGCGCCGCCGTCCGTTGAGATCGACAGGCCGCCAGCTGTCGCCGCATAGACCGTCGCGCCGCTGGCGAAGACGCCAAGCACAATGCTGCTTCCCAACCCAACGGCTGTGGTCTTGTTGATGAAGGTATTGCCCCCATCCGTCGAGATCGACAGGCCTTCCTGCGTCGCCACATAGACCGTCGCTCCGCTTACGAAGACATCGTACGTTTTATTGTTCCCCAACCCATTGGCGGTGGTCTTGATGGTAAAGGAAATGCCGCCATCCGTTGAGATCGCCAAGGCGCCAATTGTCGCCGCATAGAGCGTCGCGCCGCTGACAAAGGTGCCGTACACCCAGTTAGTTACCAACCCGCTGGTCGTGGTGCGGTTCGTCCAGGTCAGCGCGCTAACGGGCGTCGCCAGCGGGCCAAGCAGCAGAGTTATGACCAGTAGGCAACTGACCAGGCGGAAAGTTGTGCGCAATGAGGGGATGGTGGGCATGGGCGGCCTTCGAAGAGCGAGAACCAGAATTATTTTTTTGGCCGCGCCGCGGCCAAAAACCAAAATCAGTATACCTTACTTTGGTTGATAGCAAACAAACAGGGATTTCCAAGCGGGATGCCATCTCTTATTTGGCGCTTTTTCGCACAACGCGGGTCGCCTCTACGAAGATTGAAGCAACTCCTTCCGCCTATCGGCACCACCCAAAATCCAACAACAAAGTTTCCTGTAATTCCTGGATAGGCGGACTACCAATCAGAATTCCCAACTACAGTGGACAATCCGTAGTTTTGAGGAAATTTTTCAGATGACCATCCACCAAATATCCAAACAGTGGTGGACAATACAAAACCGGGGGGATTTTCCAGACCAAAACACCTGAAACAAGAGAGCCTGCCATTTCACGG